>JAEYYL010000255.1 GCA_023430825.1 Verrucomicrobiota bacterium
TTAAGAGTCTGTCGGACTTAGGCGCACAAAGGCGTTTATAGATGCATATTCGATCTCACGGGACCTTTTTATCGCGAATAATCGATGCCAGATGGCCTTCATTTTCTAAGTCCGACAGACTCTTAACCCGCATCGATCACGCCTCCGTCCAGCCCTCTGCTTCCTCCGCGTCCTCCTGTAAACCGGTTTGAGCAGAAGCGACCGTTCGGCGCGGCCACCTCACTTCAGGCCGAACAAGGTGCGGGCGTTCCCGTAACGGATCTTCACCCGCTCGCTCTCCTCGAGCGGCAGGCGCTCCAGCGCGTCCACGTTCTGCTTCAGCGAATACTGCGGATAATCCGAGCCGAGCAGCACGCGGTCGATGCCGACATTGCGCATCGTCCAGACAAACTCGTCCTCGACCGGCGAATCGGCGAACACCTCGACCACCGCGGAAATGTCGAAATAGATATTCTCTCCAAACAGATTCTGCGCCGTGCGGGCCGCCTTCAGGATGTTCCAAAAGCGAAAATTCATCCCGCCGAGATGCGTGAAAACGAACGTCGTCTGGGATGCCTTGAGCGCGAGGTTGAACAGCTTCTCGCTGTCGCCCGGCAGGATGTTCGCATTGTCGAGGATCGCGATCACACCGAGTTCGCCCGCCCGCCGCACGAGCGCCAGCACCCGCGGATCGTCCGGATCGAACTGCTGCGTGTGCGGGTGAAGCTTGATCACCTTTATGCCTTTGGCGGCGATGCGCTCCAGCTCCGCCACCGCGACCGGCCCGTCATACGGATGAACCGTGCCGATCGGCAGAACCCTGGGATGCGCGGCCGCCAACGCGAGGAGGCCATCGTTGCCTGCCTGGATTCGCGCCGGATGTCCCGCCAGTGCCTGGTTGATCCCGCCAAACCACATCGCCCCGATGCCGGCCACCTCGAGCCCGTGCTGCGCCAGTTGCTCCTCGTAAACCTGCAGCGATGCCTCGCCGTGCCACAAATGGACATGCGAATCGAAGAGCGGCGATTGCGCGAGAACAGGCGGCGCGATCAGCGCGAGCGCCCATGCCAGCATCGCGCCGCGGAAGATCGATCGGGGGCGGGGTATCATCCGGCTTTTGAAACAGCGGCGACGGCGCGGCTCAAGCACTCCGGCATCCCGCTGCCGCCCTGTCCCAGGTTCACCCCTTGATTCGCACGACGAAAGTTTCCAGCGTCGCGCGCATGCGTTTTCCTGTGGTCCGTAAGCATCCGCACCTCGCACGGGTCGGACTCCTGTGCGCCTCCGTCGCGCTTCTCGTCCCGCTCGCACTCGCCCAGGACAACGCCGCGCTGATCGAGCGCGCGCGACAGGCCAACGACCGCCGCCAGTTCGAGCAGGCGCGCGCGGACCTGGCCGTGGTGCTGGCGCGTTCGCCGTGGAACGAGGGCGCGATGCTCGAGCAGGCGCGGTTGCTCTACTTCGAGCGCAACCACGAAGACGCGTGGAAACACGTCAACGCGCTCCTGGGCGAATATCCGCGCAACGCCTCCGCGCTCAACCTGCGCGCGCTGCTGAACTTCGAGTTCAAGAAGGAGCCGGAAGCCGCGCTCGCCGACCTCGCCTCCGCGGTGCAGCACGACCCAACCTTCGCGAAGGCCTTCATCAACCGCGCCCGCGTCCTGCGCATGCTGAATCGCCCCGCCGACGCCTTGGAAGACGCCGACGCCGCCATCGAACTGGAGCCCGAGAACGGCGCGTTCCGCTGGACCCGCGGTCATATTTTTCTCGAACTGAAACAGCCGGTCAGGGCGCTGGAAAATTTCAACGACGCCATCGACCTGATCCCCGACGACGCCGAGATGCGGATCCGGCGCGCGACGCTGATCCACTCGCTGTGGACCCCCAACACCCAGGCGGAAACCTTCAACGGGATGAAGCCCGATATCGAACGCGCGCTGGAGCTCGTGCCGGGCCATCCGGAAGCGCTCCTCCTGCGCGGATATTGCCTCGAATTCGAACAGGACCCTGCCGCGGCCTTCGACAACTACTTCGAAGCTTACCAGAAGCTGCCGAACGACTCGCGCGTGTGGGGGGCGCTGCATAAGACCTGCCGCACCCAGTTCGAGCCGGGCCGCGATCCCTCCCGCGTTTACCAACTCCTGGAAGACGCCAAGGAGCGCTTCGTGCGCAGCGACTACGCCGACCAGCAGGGCTTGGAATTGGAGGCCTTCTTCGGCTTCATTCCGTTCAAGGTGGCGAGCACCGATCCGGCGCGCCTCAGCAACAAGGACTATCTGGAGAGCCTGCTGCGTTCCAATCCCGGCAACCTGCGCCTGCTCTATCATGTCCACGTCGGCGTCATCGGTGCCGACGCCGAGCAGGCGATGCGCCGCATCGTGCGCGACCACGACCCGGCCAAGGACGCCCCGTTTGCCGCGCTCGCCGCCGTCCACCTGTCCACAATCCTGCAGCTCCGGGGCGACGCGGAACCGGACCGGGAGAAGGCCCGGCTCTACCAGGAAGCGGGAGAATGGTTGATGACGGCCCTCAAGGCCGATCCCTCCTCCGACCGCGTCAAACGCGCGATCGCGAAATACAACCAGCAGGCCAAGACCCTGGTCGCGGAGCGAGCCGCCAACGCCAAGGCGGCCGAGGCGATGGGCGCCCGACTGGAAGATATCAGGCGACGCTTTGCGCAGGCCCGTCATCTCATCGAGCGAACCGACGCCAACGCCGCACAGCACCTGCGACGGTCGACAGAAATCCTGCGGAGCAGCCGCAGCGCCAATCAGGGGGACATGAACATGGCCTTGACCTACAAGCAGCGGGCCTGGGACGCCAAAAAAGGCAGCATGGTGGGCGCGGACGCCCTGATCAGAGACATCAACGCTTTTCTCCACGAGTATCGGTATGAACTATCGAAGGAAGTGAACGATTCGCTCGAAGAAGCGCGGAACTACCTCACAGGGAAAAAGGGCGAATGGGAGACCCTGGAAAAAGAGATGCGGTGAAGGATTTCCGGGGCATGACCGCCAGCGCGCTTCATCGCGAATTTGTCGCCGGGCTCGCAACGACGAGCTGGGCGGCTTCGTGGGCGGAGAGCACGGCCGACGCGCCGGTCTGGTCCATTGCGCCGGCATGAAAGCGCTCGCAGCCAACCGCCTCAGTCCTTGGGTGCGAGCCTGGCCGGATGCGTTGGCTTTTGCCGGCGGGCTGGCGCTGGCGTGGTTCGGCGACTGGGATACCAAGGACCTCGTGTGGAGCCTGTGGCTTTCCAGCTTGGTGGTGGGATATGCGATGATCGTGTGGTCGATCTTCGGTCCGGCAGCGTTCCTTCGCGCGAAGAACCGGCCGATGCTGCCAGACACGGCCTTCGGCTCGCGGTTACCCGGCAGCGCCGCGCTGCTGATCGGCGGATTATTTCTCCTGTCGTTCTTCACCGTGCATTTCGGCATGTTCCACTTCGTGCACTCGGTGTTTCTGAATGCCTTCTTCCCCGTGGCGCCCGACCTGCGGAGCCCGAGCGTCGCGCTTTATGAGCAGGTGCTCACCAGCTACTGGCCCTTCGTGTTGGCAGCGGCCGTCGCCGAACGAGAGGCTTTCCACCTCGAGCCCACCCCGGAAGCGCCGCCCGACCCTGCGACCGCCGCACGCAACGCCCGGCGAGCCATGCCCGGCGGCATGATGGCGCCCTACAGGAACGTCGTCAGACTCCACCTGCTGATCTTCTTCTTCGCCTTCGCGCACTTCACGAAGCTCGACCGTTTCCTCGTCTATGCCGTCGTGTATGCGGTGTATTTCTTTCCGTGGCGGCTGATCAAGCGGGAGCCTGGAGTTTCCGTCGGGCAGGTTCGCTGACACCGTCCGTCGGACTCAGGCGAAGAGCCGATAAATGAACTCTTCGACCCGCGTGCCGTCGGGCAGCGCGAAATGATCTTCGCCGACGCGCGTGAAGCCCGCTTTCTCGAGCACGCGGATGGAGCCGGGATTGTGTTGCGCGACGAGCGCGGTCAGCGGGCGCGTCGATTCCGCTCGGAGAAACTGCGCCAGCGCGGCCGAAGCGACGCCGCGACCCCAGAACTCCCGGCCCACCCAATAACCCACGAGGCGGCGATGCGTGTCGGCATCGGTCCACGCGCCGATGTTTCCCACCACGCAATCGCCGAGGAGGATGGCCCGGCTGACGGCGGCAGGATTGCCGAGAATCTGCATCGTCCAGTGCCGCATGAACGCGTCGTGATCCCGCGAAGGAAACGCCGCCAGCCTCGCCGCTTCGGCATCGCTCTGGTGAACGAAGAAAATCGGCAGATCGTCCGCGACGACGGGCCGAAGTGAAACGTGATCGGTCATCGGTAGGAGACGCGAAGCCGCTGACGCGTTCAACAGGAGGCGACCCCGCCGTGGCGATGACTGGACCAATGGTCATAACAGCCCCTCCCGCTCCGCGCAGGGTTGGCCAGCATCCAGCCCTGGCAGCCTTCGCCCCTCTTGAACGGGCTCGGCTCCACGGTTGAGGATTTTTCGGGGCCCATTGGATAAGCTTCATCATCCGTTCCTCCAGAAATGGCCACAGATTATTGGCGATGCTGCGAACGCGCCGACAAAGGTGGACGCCGGCCATCAGGCCGAAGACGAGGCACGAGAGACCCTTCTTTTCCGCGCGTTGGCGTGATCGCCGCTATGCTGTCGTGGGCCGCCGCGCTGGTTGTTCACACCGGTAAATTCCCTTCAGGGCGGATTGCGATTCGTCACCGCAGCCCGAGGATGAACCGGGTTCGTCAACCCCGTCTTCTCCCATGCGAATACGTATTCGGTTTTCCCCTACCGCTTCTCCGCGCCTCGCACTTCTCGTCGCGTGCGCCCTCTGCCTGCCATCGCTGCTGTTGGCATTTTCGCCGCAACACGTCGTCTTCACCTGGCAGGGCGACACCGGCACGACGCTGACGGTCAACTACCAGACGCTCGGCGGTCGCAAAGTGCCGACGCAGGTTTTCCACGACACTCAACCGCGCGAGGGCCGCATCGCGGAGTATCGTCATCGGGCCGAAGGCCGATCGTTTCAGATCCCGGGCATCGAAGACCGGTGGATTCATCGCGTCGAACTCACCGGCCTCACCCCCGGCGCCACGGTTTTCCTGACCGTGGGAGATCCGGCGCTCGGCACCTCGCGCGAACTGAAGGTGCGCACCATTCCGCACGACGATCGGCCGCTGCGCTTCATCGCCGGCGGCGACCTCGATGCCAAACACGACACACGGGAAATGCTGCGCGAAGCCGCCAGGTTCTCACCCGATTTCGCGCTGATCGGCGGCGACATCGCCTACGATGACGGCCGCCTCGATAATCTCGGCCTGTGGGATTCGTGGCTCAGCTACTGGAGCGAGGAGATGATCACGCCGGACGGTTACGCGATCCCGTTCGTCGCGGCGATCGGCAACCACGAGGTGCGCGGCGGCTACGGCGGATCGATCGAGGACGCGCCGTTCTACTTTTCCTTTCTCGGCCAGCATCCGGAATCCCGCACCTATTTCGCGCACCAGTTCGGCGCCAACCTCGTCGTGCTCAGCCTGGACACCGGACATATCGCGACACACGACGGCCCGCAAACGCAGTGGCTCGAGGAGACGCTGGAGCGGTTCAAGGACGTCCCGTTTCGCGCCGCTCAATATCATGTCCCGCTTTATCCCTCTACCCGCAGTTACGACGACCGCTGGGCGACGCTCGGCCGCAAGCATTGGCTGCCGCTCTTCGATCGCTACGAGCTCACGGTCGCGTTCGAAAATCACGAGCACACGTTCAAGCGCAGCCACCTGTTGCGAAACAACGAAGTCGTCGCGGAACGCGGCACGCTCTACCTCGGCGACGGCGCCTGGGGTCGCGAACAGCGGCCGATCACGAAAGGCGGACGCTGGTATCTCAACAAAGCGGCGCAAGCGCTCCACTTCTGGGTGGTCGACGTCGACCGCCACGGCCTCGTTTACCGCGCGATCGACCCCCTCGGCCGCACGTTTGATGTCTATCCCGCGGAGACTCCGGGCGCCGAGGCCGCCGCCGCTCTCTATCGCACCATTCGCTCGCACTATATTCTGCCAGCGGGCGTGGCCTCCGCCCGCATGTTGAATGAAACCACGGAGACCGTCGAATACCCCACGGTTATTCACCTTCACAACACCTTCGATCGTCCAATGTCCGTGGAAATGGAGTATCACAGCGGGCCCCTTGACGCCCGCGCCGACGGTCTTCCGGCGAAACTTCACGTGGCGCCAGGCGAACAGAAAGAGCACGCGTTCACCCTTCATCTCCGCCAGCCCCAACACCCGAACGACACGCGTTATTGGGTGAGTGCGACCATGAGAGTGGACCAAGCCGAGGGCCCGCCCGAGATCTACGAAACGCGTCTCACCATCCAATCCGCCCATCGCAACCCCGCCCCCGCACGGCCGTGATCATCGCCCTTCCAACCGTTCAGCCCGCGAGCAGGGTTGCGGGATCGATCGGTTTGGAAGAGCGTCCCGCTCCACCCTGCCGCCTGGCGGCATGAGCGGACCTCAACGCAACGCGGCTTCACCCCCATGAAACGATTCCCCCTCCCCGCCAGCTCCGTCCGGATGCTCCTCGCCCTCGGACTCTACGTTTCGACGTCGATCCACGGCTTCACCGACGAGCCGAAGTTCGTGCCGCTATTCGACGGCAAGGATCTCGCTCACTTCAACGCCAAGGATTCCGAGGGTTATTGGCGGATCGAGCACGGCGTCCTCATCGGCGAGAACGACACCGCGCTCAAGGGCAACTATCTCGCGACCGTGAAGTCATATCGCGACTTCGTCATCGAATTCGACGTCCGATGGACAACGGCCACGCCGCGCGGCGTCGACACCGGACTCGAGATGAGAAGCCCGGCGATTCAACTCCAACTCGGCGTCTCGGGAAGTTTGCGCGTCGACATGTCAGGGTCGTTTTATACCGGCGGAAAACCCGCCTACCCCGAGGCCGGCCAGGCGAAGAACGCGACGCAGCTCATGAAGCCCGAAGGCGAATGGAACACGATTCGCGTTCAGGCGAAGGGCGACACGTTCACGTGCTGGATCAACGGCGTGAAGGCCTCCGAATATACGGATGCGAAGTTCGCCGGCGCCGCCCCGCTCCGCCTCCAAATCCACCCCGACGTGCCGATGCGGTGCGAGTATCGCAACCTCCGCATCGCCGAGCTCTGAAACAGCGCGAGAAGCGCTATGGAGCGCGGGCACGGAGCCCCGCCGCTCCCTCAGCAGCTACGACCTCTCCCGGCCCATCGCCAAGTCCACCAGCGCCTGCAACGGCGCGGTCGCCAGCCCGATGCTCGTGTCGCAGCATCCATAATACAGATACACGAGTCCGTCCTTCACCACGTTCGCACTCGGGAAAACCACGTTCGGAATATACGCGCCGAACTTCTCGTAATAGAACTCCGGCTCCATCACGAAGTCGCGCGCGCGGGCGATCACCTTGCGCGGATTTTCCAAATCCAGCATCAGCAACCCGGCGCGATAAACCACGCGCTTGATGCCCGGATCGAGCGTCTCGACGCCATGATAAACGATCAACCAGCCTTCGTCCGTTTTGATCGGCGGCGTCGATCCGCCGATCCGATTGCTCTCCCACGGCTGCTCGGGCTCCACGACGATCTCCGGTTCGCTCCAGCTGCGAAGATCGTCGGAAAAACTCATCTGGATGCAGCCGCGCATCGGCGTGTTGTGGCTCGCCTCGACGAACGGCAACGGCCGTCGCAGCACCACGTAGCGCCCGCCGATCCGTTCGGGAAACAGGATGACATCGCGATCGTCGAGCGTCGGCGGCGTGATCCACGAGTGGAATTCCCAGTCGAACAGGTTTTTCGACGTGGCCAGTCCGGAGCGCGTCTGGTTGTCGCGCGGGTTGCCGTCCCAACCCGGCACCTCCGGCTGGTGCGACTGCGGCACGCCGACACCGGTCGGATGCGAGTGCCACGCGTAGGGCCGGTAGGCGAACGTCATGTAATACGTGTCATCGATCTTCACCACCCGGGGATCCTGCACGCTGCCGATCTGGCTGCCGCACATCCCGGGGGTGAAAACGGGATCGGGCCGCGCGAGTTCGAAGTGCACGCCATCGTCACTCACGAGCAGTCCGATCTGGCAGATGAACGGCCGCAAACTACCCGCCGCGCGTTCGAAGAGGTAGAACTTGCCGTTCTCGTAAATGGCCCCGGGGTTGAACACGGTCGCCATCCGCCAGGGTTGCTGGCCGGGAACCACGATCGGGTTTTCGGGATGACGTTGAAAAACGGAAGCACGCGCGGACATCGCTCGGTGCCTACTGCCGGCGGCCAACGGTTCAAGCGCGAAGCGAGCAACGTCCCCCGCCCCTTACCTCGGCCCGATTGAGTCCCCGTGGAGAGACGGGCGCGGCGCCCGCGCCTGAAACAGCGGGCGATAAGCCGCGCGATGAACCCACGCGAGGTAAACCACGAGCGCGCTGAAGACGATCGCCGGCGGGAGCCCGGTGCGCTCGAGAAAGAGATGGAAGCAAAGGCTGTTGACGAAGAACGGCGCCAGGAAAAGCAGCGCGAGCGGAACGAACCGGTTGAGCAGCAGCAGCGCGCCCGAAACCAGCAAGGTGACGCCGATCATCGGCATCATGTAGCCGGACTCCATGAGCGCCGCGCTGAAGTTCAGCGCTTTCTCCGGCATCGTCATCTCCGGCGGCGGGATGAAGTTGAAGAAGCCGTTGAGCCCGAATACGAGCAGCGGAAATCCCAGCAGAACCCGCGCGATCGCGGGAAGGAAGCGCGTGAAGGCCCGGGCGTTGCGCGGGCGGGTGGCGGAATTTGCGGTAGAAGCATCGAGGGCGGCGGGGTTCATGGAGGTGCGGAGATCGAGCTCGGATTTAGCAATGGGTTCATCCTTTCAACGAACGAATGCGGCGTTTCCGGACCACGACGCCTTACCCCACCGCACATGTTACGAAACACGGTCACAACCCCGCGCCCCCGCTCAACGGTTAATAAAGCCACAGCCGATTCCGGTAGGGACGCCTCTCCAAGGCGTTCGCGGACCGTCCGGAGAACGGGTCCCTACCCGCTCCGCTCCCCACTTTCGCAACCGGAAGCGCAGCCTACCGCCGGAGCGTCGAATTCAGCCCACCGGCGGAAGACTCGCTCCGTCGACCCATTCTCCTTCGACAAGGTGCGTGTCGGTGGCGTGTTCGGCGCCGTGCTCGTTGCGCTGGAGCTTGGCCGCGAGCAACTCCACCGCAATGGCGCCGAGCCGGGTGTGGTTCTGCCACACACCGGCAATTTTCCCGCTCCGATCGCGCAAGCCCAGACTCGCAAAGCCGGTCCGCGCCGAAATCGCTTTCGTCGCAGCGATCCATTCGAGCGCGCGATCGCTCGGCGTGGTGATCACCACGTCGGGCCGGTGGCGCTCGAGCCACGCGGAAAATGTCGGCGGCGTCGCCAGCGCACCGTCGTTGATCGGACCGGTGAGGATGGGCACCGTCTTCCGATCCGACGCCATCCACCCTTCCAGGAGAAAAGCCGCCTCCCACCGATGGCCGATCCGTTCGCTGGCCGTTTCACCGACCACGAGGCCGGGCCGCCGGTAACCCTTCTCGCGACATGCGCGCAACGTGAGCCGCATCGCTTGATAGTGATCGGTGGAAACCCGTTCGATAAACGGCTCCCGGATGCGCAAGCCGAGACCGATCGCGGCAAAATCCTTGAGATTGATCTCCACGCGGCTGTCCGAGCCGGGCGGCGGCGCCAGCAGGATTCCGCGAATGCCGCGGGCGCGCAGAATCTGCTGCACGCGCCGCGGACTCATGCCCCTTTTGGTAAGGGAAAATTCCTCGAGGCGATAGCCCAGGCTCGCCGCGCGCGCGAACGCGCTTTCGAAAATTTCCACGTAGGCGGGATTGCGGCGCCATTCTTCGCGATCGTTGTCGTAGGTGAGGTAGGCGAACGTCGTGACCCCGCGCGACGCCCGCCGCCCGCGCTGCAATTGCATCAGCGCCGACACGAGGGGATTCGGCCGGTAGCCGAGTCGCTCCGCCGCCGCGATGACGGCCTCTTGGGTTTTCTGGGGGATGCGCGGATCGCGGCGCAACGCGAGCGACACGGTCGTGCGATGCACGCCGAGGGCCTGGGCAACATCCTCCATGCGGGGTGGCGTGGGGTCGCGCATTCAACGGCGAGAACAAGGCTCCGCTCGGAGTTCGCAAGCCCGAAGCCGTAGAGAGTCGCTTGCTCGGAGATCGTTTCTTCCAGCATACCCCCAGCCTAATTCGAAATGAAACTCTCACCTCGTGTCCTCGCCGCCGGAGCCTTTTTTGCCGCTCCCTTCCCCGTGTTCTCCCAAACCCCCGTTCCCGAAGCGGACGGGCCGGTCTATGAGCTTCCCGCGTTCAACGTCTCGGCGTCACAGGATCGCGGATACCGCGCGGGTAACTCGGTCTCCGCGACTCGCATCGACACGCCGATCAAAAACCTGCCGTTTTCGGTCAACGCCTTCACCGAAGACTTCATCTCCGACATCGGCGCTCGCTCGCTCGAGGATATCTTGAATTTCGCGCCCGGCATCACGAACGCGGGACGCGAGTTCGGCACCGGCTCGACCAAGGTCAACGTGCGCGGCTTCGAGAGCGATCCGCAGCGCAACGGCTTTCCGAGTTCCGGCTACATCGATGCCGCCACGATCGCGCGCGTCGAGGTCGTGAAAGGCCCGGCCTCGTTGCTCTACGGGCAGATCGCCCCCGGCGGCGTCGTGAACTATCTTTCGAAACGCCCCCTGGACAAAAAGAGCTACGCGTTCGACCAGAGCATCGGAAGCTACAATTATCTTCGCTCCACCGCCGACCTGAACCAGCCGCTGGTGAAGGACAAACTTCTGTTCCGCTTCAACGGCGTGTGGGAAAACGGCTTCGAATACGTCGACAAAGCGGATTCGGAAACGACCGTGATCGCGCCGGTTATCACGTGGAAAGTCACACCGAGCTCCGCGCTGACGCTCGACTACCAATGGTTCAAACGCCGCGAGAACGCCCCCGCGTTCATGCGTCAGAATATCCGCGTCCCGGTGGCCTCGGCCTCGCTTTATCCCATGCCCGGCGTGCCCGGACGCGCACTGGCCTCGGCCGACTACTTCGGCCACTACGCCCTCGGCGACCGGCGTTACAACCCGGCGAGCGCCCACGACTATCGGAACAGCGACCACGAAAACTTCTTCGCCGAATACGCCGCGAAGATCGGCGGTCATTGGGATGTGCGCGCCGTCTTCACGTGGGACCGCGCCGTCACCGGCAGCTATCATCACGGCTACGGCGACGTGACCACCAGCGTGCCTTACGCCGCACTCATCGCCGCGCTCAACGGCGACTACTCGCTGCAAAACGTTTTCAGCGCGCTCGATCGACTGGTCGACACGGCGGCTTATGGCGCGACCTCGCTCCGTCGCGCGCAATATACGCAGCGCCGCAACTACAACCGCACCTGGCAGGCCGAAGCGGCCGGCAACTACACTTTCGGCACCGTTAATTGGAAGCCGCTGTTCGGCGCGACGCTGCAAAACGGCACCGGCGACATCGTTCAACGCACGCTGCCGACGGCGCAGTGGCCCGCCGCGTGGAATCTCGCCGATCGTAGCACGTGGACGGATACGTTTTTCCCGCTCGCGACGATGCCGGTGACCGCGTTAACCACCGCCCCGATCGAGAACACCGGCATCTACACCGCCCAGATGCTTTCGTTCTTCGACGAGCGTCTCATCACCGTCGGCGGGCTGCGCTGGTCGAAGGCTGAATCGACCACCTACAATCAGCTCGCCAAGACCAAGACGCCGGATTTCTCCACGCAGAAGACTACTCCGCAGGTTGGCGCGGGGTGGCGGATTCGCCCGGATCTGATGGTTTACGCCAGCTACAGCGAATCGTTCACCGCCGGAAACCGGCAGCTCCGCACCGCCGGCGTCTTCGATCGCAACGCCGAGCCGTTCCTCGGCCGCGGCTACGAAGTCGGGGTGAAGACTGACTTCTTCGGTGGCCGCCTTTCCGCCACGATCGCCGGGTTCTGGCTCGAGCAGGACAACTACACGTTCAGCCTCACCTCGATCAATCCGGTCACCGGCTTGAGCGGCATCACCGACATCCAGGGCAACCTCGTCGTCAGTCGCGGCGCCGACCTCGACCTGACCTGGTCGCCGACCGATGCGTGGCAGGTTTACTTTTCCGCGAGCTACGCGGACACGTTTTACGACCGCATCCTTTCCCCGGACGTGGCTTATCTCCTCGGCACGCAGCCGGAATCGAGTGCGCGCGACCGCGTGAATCTGTGGACGCGTTATTCGTTCAAACACGCCCCGCTGCAGGGCTGGTGGATCGGTGGCGGCTTCAGCTACACCGGCAAGAAAGCCGAAATCTCCAACAATCCCTGGCTCTTCCTGCCCAACCAGACCGTGGCGGACCTCACGGTGGGCTACGATTTCGAGGCGGCGGACGCGGACTGGTCGGCGTCGCTGGCGTGGAAGAATTTCACCGACGAGGATGACGTTCCTTCCGTTCGCACCCGCGGGCAGCCGTCGCGTCTGGTGTTCTCGCTCGGCGCGAAATTCTAAAGCCGACGTCGCGACCGCCCGCCGATGCTGTCACCGCCCCCAGTCAACCGTTCGGTCGTGCCCTTGCGCGCATGGACGTTGCTGGGGTTCGTGGCGATCGCCGCCGTCCTGTTCATGATGGACCGGCAGGCGCTCTCGCTGCTGAAGACCACGCTGCGCGACGAGATCGGGCTGACCGACGTGCAGTATGGGTGGCTGATCACCGCGTTCATGGTGCCCTACACGGTGATGTATCTGTTCACCGGCGGCTGGCTCGACCGCTGGGGCACCCGCACGATGTCGCTCATCTTCATCGGTGCGATGTCGGCCGCCACGCTGTTGAACGGGCTGGCGCGGAACTTCGAGGAAATGTTTCTCTGCCGCGTGCTGCTCGGAGCCGCGGAGGCCGGCATCATTCCCGCCAGCATTCTCTTCGTTTACACCTGGTTTCCCGAGGATCGCCGCGCCACCGCCGCCGGAATCAAATCTCCGATCGCGCTCATCGGGACGATGTCCACACCGTTGCTCGTCGCACTACTGACCGAAAACTTCGGCTGGCGCATCGCCTTCGTGGTGCCCGGCGTCGTCGGGCTGGTCGTCGCCGCGGGCTGGTGGCTGCTCGACAAAAATCCGCCGAACTATGGGACGCCCCGGAAGGCCCCGGTTGCGCGGGTGAGTGCCGTCGGCCTGCTTCAGCAGCGGAAAATCTGGCCGCTTCTGACGGCGCGCATCCTCAGCGATCCGTTCTGGTTTTTCCTGCTCTACTGGCATGCGCCGTTCTTGCAGGAAAAACTCGGCGTCTCGCTCGGCGAACTGGGGCGGTGGGTCTGGATTCTCCCGCTCGGCGGCGCGATGGCCAATCTCGCCGTGGGCATTTTCTCGGACCGCCTCATCGCCCGCGGCCTGCCGTTGTTCAAAGCGCGCGTGCGGCCGCTCCTCCTCGCCGCCGGCATCGCGCCACTCGCGTGGGCGATTCCCGAGGCCGGCAGCATCTGGGTCGCCGTCTTCCTCTTCGCCGCCCTCTACATGATGTGCAACGCGTGGATCCTCCTCACCAACCTGTTCATCGCGGACATCGTCGGACGGGAGAACGTCGCCACTGGTGTCGCCGTGCTGAGCGCGATGGGCGGAGTCACCTCTGCCGGATTCAATCTCGTCGCTGGGTGGCTGGTGACGCACACCGGCTACACACCGCTGTTTATCGCCGGGGCGCTCCTGCACCCGATCGCGGGCTTCGTCCTCTGGCGCGCCTATTACCGACGGCCTGAGCAGGTCGCCGCCGAACCCGCTGTCGCGTGAGCGCCTGCCCCACAGATGTGCTTCGTTCCCCGAACGCCCGCGCGGTGTTCTACGGCACGAGCCTCACGAAGGACGGTGGCTGGGTCGACGTGCTCGCCGCGGAGATCCGCGAGACGAATCCCACGTTTACCTGGGTCAACGCCGCCGAGGGTGGCCGCGAATCCCGGTGGGGACGCGCCCATTTCGCCGAGCGCGTCATCGCCGAAAAACCGGACGTCGTTTTTCTCGAGTTTGCCATCAATGACGCGGTGGCGCGGTTCGCCCTCTCGGTGGACGAAGCGCGCACCAACCTCGAAGCGATGCTCGATGCGCTGCGCACCGCGCGGCCGCAGAGCATCCCCGTGCTGCAGGTGATGAATCCGGTGATCGGCCGGCCCGCGGGCCACGACGGCCATCGTCCGAACCTGGCGCAACACGCCGCCATGTGGAGAACGGTCGCGCGTCACCGGCAAATCATCCTGATCGATCACGCCCCAGCGTGGGCGTCCGTGCTGGCGCGCGGAGAGAACGAGTTTCTCCGCTTCGTGCCCGATGGGCTTCACCCGTCCCTGGAAGGTTATCATCAGCACATGCTGCCCACCCTGCGAGCGGAGCTCGGCCTTCCCGATCGCGGACGAAATTTATAATGAGTTTGAAACCCGCTTACTACCGACCGGCGTCGACCGTGGACGAACCGGCGCCGCGCCAGGTGCAGCTTTGCATCTACGGCGCGAATGCCGCCGGCGTGATGGCCGCGGTCCAGGCCCGCCGCAGCGGCCTCACGGTCGCGCTGCTGAATCCGTCCGCGACCATCGGCGGCCTTACCACCGCCGGCTTGGGATGGACCGATCTGGGCAACCGCGACGCCGTGGGCGGACTGGCCCGCGACTTCTACCG
Source organism: Verrucomicrobiota bacterium (assembly GCA_023430825.1). Classification (GTDB taxonomy): domain Bacteria; phylum Verrucomicrobiota; class Verrucomicrobiia; order Opitutales; family Opitutaceae; genus Opitutus. The sequence continues at coordinate 14,739 of JAEYYL010000255.1, forward strand.
GCGCCTCGGCTCGCACTACGGGCAGGACGAAGCGTGGACGTTCGAGCCGCATGTCGCGCGGCGCGTGCTCGAGGATTTCCTGCGCGAGGCCGACATCGACGTGGAGTCCGGCCAGTATCTGCAATCGGTGAGTTGTGCGACGGATCCGGCCGGGCGTCCGCGTATCCAGGAACTCGTGACGACCAGCGGTCTGCGCGTCCGCGCGGATTACTTCATGGATTGCAGCTACGAAGGCGATCTCCTGGCCGCGGCGAAAGTGTCGTTCATCGTGGGCCGCGAGAGTCGCCATCACTACGGCGAGCCCCACAACGGCCAGCAGATCCACGCCGGCCATCAGTTCCCGGCGCCGGTTGACCCTTACATCAAGCCGGGCGACCCCACGAGCGGCTTGCTGCCGGGGATCGATCCCGACGACCGATTCATTCCGGGCGCGGCGGATCGACGCGTCCAGGCCTACAACTTCCGCGTCTGCATGACGAATCGTGCGGACATCCGGCGGCCGTTTCCGCGGCCCGACGATTACCGGCGCGACCGCTATGAACTCCTCGCGCGCGCGTTGAAAGCCGGCTGGAGCGAAGTGTTTCAGAAGTTCGACCGAATCGGCGCGGACAAGACCGACACCAACAACCACGGCCCGGTCTCGACCGATTACATTGGCCAGAACTGGGCGTGGCCGGAGGGCGACTACGCCACGCGCGAACGAATCTTCCAGGCGCACGTGAACTATCAGCAGGGTTACCACTGGTTCATGTGTCATGACGAAGCGGTGCCAGAGCATTTCCGGAACGCGTATGCGCAATGGGGTCTGCCGGCCGACGAGTTTCAGGAAACCGCGCACTGGCCTCACCAGCTCTACATCCGCGAGGCGAGGCGCATGGTGGCGAGCGTGGTGATGACGTCCGCGCATTGTCTCTCGCGCGAATTCGTCGACGACCCGGTCGGGCTCGGCGCGTATCAAATGGACTCGCACCACTGCCGCCGGATCGTGCACGCGGGCTATGTGCTCAACGAAGGCGACGTGCAGGTGAAGCTGCCGAAGCCATACGGCATCAGCTACCGCGCGATCGTGCCGCGGGAGAACGAATGCGCGAACCTCGTCGTTCCGGTCTGCGCGAGCGCATCGCACATCGCCTACGGCAGCATTCGCATGGAGCCGGTTTTCATGGTGCTCGCGCAATCGGCCGCGATCGCGATCTCGATTGCCCACGCCAACCACCGCTCGGCCGTGCAAGCGGTCGCGTATCCGGAACTCAAGCAGCGGCTCGAGCGCGCGCACCAGGTGATCGCCTGGGATGCCACGCGGCTGAACGGCCTCAGCGGCAACCCCGACCTGAAAGCGTCGTGAGTGCGATCGAACGACCATGATAACGCGCCACCCTTCCAACCCGGTTCTCACGCATCAGGCGTGCCCGTATCCGGCGACGACGGTGTTCAACGCCGGCGTCGCGCTGTTCGAAAACCGCTACGTCATGGTTTTTCGCAACGACTACGGACGCTGGGGCGACCCCCACTTCGACGGCACGAACATCGGCCTGGCGACGAGCGTCGACGGCCTGAGGTGGTCCGTCCATCCGCGCCCGGTGCTCGACGAAGAGCGCGCCCGCGACGGCCTGCGCCACCTTTATCCGAGCCGCTTCGGCCGGGGTTTCATCCGCCGCATCTACGATCCGCGGATCAGTGTGGTCGAAGGCCGCGCCCTGCTCTGCTTCGCGGCCGATACGGCTCACGGCATCTGCGGCGTCATCGCCGAGACGGACGATTTTGAGAGCTATCGTTTCCTGAGTCTGTCGGCACCGGACAATCGCAACATGGTCCTTTTTCCTGAGCGAATCAGCGGAGAGTTCGTGCGACTCGAACGGCCTTTTCCGGTTTACATGCGGGACCATCCCGAAGCGTTTCCGATTTGGATCAGCCGGTCCCGCGACTTGAAAGCGTGGGGCCAACATGCCCCCGTGCTCGGCGCCGACGAAGTCCCTTTCGCGAACAACAAGATCGGCCCCGCCGCGCCGCCTGTGCGCACGCGCGCCGGCTGGCTCACGCCGATTCACGCCGTGTGGAAAGACGACACCCAGCGCCTTCGCGGTTGGGAAACGCGGGGGTGGTATAAACAATATTTCGCGGGCCTGGCGTTGCTCGATCTGGAAGACCCTTCGCGCGTGGTCGGGCTTATGCGCACGCCGCTGCTCGCGCCGGAAGCGCCGTATGAAATCGAAGGTTTTCGCGGCAGCGTGATTTTCCCCTGCGGTGTGCTCCTCAACGAAAGCACCGGCGAAGTGAGGCTCTATTATGGCGCCGCCGACACGAGCGTCGCGCTCGCCACAGCCCACGTCGACGCACTCATCGCCGCCTGCGAGCCGCTGTAATCGCTGGCGAAAAATCCATCCTGATTTCGCCCGACAAGCGCCGTGATCAAGAAAAACAATCTTTCGTTTGGGCTGGCCGCCGCGACGCTGCTGCTCGTCGGCGGCGCGGCGTGGATCGCTTTTCAGCGCGGGTCTGACGATGAAGCTCCGCCTTCCGTTCGCGTGATGGAATCGGCGGCCGATATCCATGCCCCGTCGCTCCCGATCTGGGATGAACGCCGGCTGATTGAGTTGTGCGGCAGCGATCCGCTGGAAGCCATTCGGCTCTCCCGTCAGTTGGCCAACGGAGCGGAACGTGAGCGCGTTCTGACCGCCGCGCTGGAGTCGCTCAGACACCGCAATCCCGCACTCGCGGCAGAAATCGTCGCCGGACTTCCGGCGGGAGACTTTCAACAGATTGCCGCTGGCCAGGTGGCGACGGCCTTCGCGAAGGTCGATCCGGTGGCGGCGCTGTCGTGGGCTCGGGCCTTGGGCGACGACCAGACTCGTCTGCGCGCCGTCCGCGAAGTGACGACCGCTTGGGCGGAGTCCGATCCACAGGCCGCGGCCGTTTCGGTGGCGTTGCTCGATTCCGAACGCGAAAGGCAGTTGGGTGCCCTCGCGGTGGCTACCGTCTGGACGCGGCGCGATCCATCGGCGTCGCTCGCGTGGGCGGAAACGTTGCAGCCGCTCGACGCTCGCGCCTTGGTCGCGGGCAGCGCCGTCCAAACGTGGGCTGAGCAGGACGCGCCCGCGGCGATGGACTGGCTGGCTAGTCAGCCGGCAGAATTTCACGCCGCCATCGATCCCGACACGAGTCTGGGCATCCTAAGCAAATGGGCGGCGCAAGATCCCGAGGCCGTGCGCGAATTCGTGCGTGAGATGACGCCGGGCCGGGAGCAGGCGCGCGCGGTCGGGATCGTTGCGGTGCAGTTGGCGAAAAACGATCCCGTCGCCACGATGGAGTGGGCGCTGACTTTGCCTCAGGACGCGGTGCGCCACGGCGCTTTTTCGACGGCCTATCAGCAGTGGCGTGAAGTCGCTCCGCAGCGGGCCGAGGCTTGGTTGCAGGCCGCGAATTTGACCGCCGAAGAAAAGCTGAGGCTCGTCCGCTACCCCTAGTCCACCGCCTGAAATCTCCGCCGGTGCGACCTGATTTTGGCTCGGGCAACAACTGTCCGGGCACTTCCCACCCCCGAACACCCCCAACCCCATGAAACTACCCTGCGCTTCATATCGCGCGCGGCTCGCTGCCGCATTCGCCGTGCTCCTCGTCTTCGCTTCGTCGGCGTCCGCCGTGATCGAACGGCATCCCTTGCCTCCGATCGCCGCGTATGCCGCGTCTCCCACCTACCAGCTGACCGTCGACGGCCTCAACGTGCAGGTCACCCGTTTCGACACCGGTTACGACTACGCGCATTTCACGAGAGTGTCCGGCTCGATGAACATTCAGGTGAAGACACTCTATGGTTCGATCAGCCAGTGGGCCATTTCCCCGGCCAAGCTGCCCATTTCCGCCACGGTGAGCGGCAACACGATGAGCTTCACGTTGAATCAAGAACACTACCTGATCATCGCGACTGATGGACGACGACTCGTGATCGCGATCGATCCGCCTTACACCAAGCCGCCGAGTTCCGGAGCCGGAATCCGCAATGTCGTCACTCAATACGGAGCCAACAACCAGGGCGCTGGATTCGCCACCGCCGCCATCCAGGCGGCGATCGATGCCACCCATAATGCAGGTGGCGGGATCGTGTATGTGCCGGCCGGGCGTTACTACGTCGGCAACCTCACGCTGAAGAGCAACGTGCACATGTTCATGGAAGGCGGCGCGGTTTTCCGCTTTCACGGAACGTCGGCCAACTATACGCACGATGCCTTCAAGACCTCGCAGAACCGCTGGCTCACCTGGTGGATCAAGACCACCGTCGGATCCACCAATGTGAAGATTTATGGACGCGGCACGCTCGACGCGAATGCCACCGATACGATCGGGCCCAACAATTTCGCCTGCAACGTCGTCGTTCCGCTCGGCACCTCCAACTTCACGATGGAAGGCATTGTCGTGCGCGACGCCGGCACGTGGTCCGTCATCACCGCTCGCTCCAACAACTGCACGTTCAAGAACGTGAAGATGTTCAACTCGGTGTTGAACAGCATGACGGAAAACGACGGCATCGACGTGAACGAAAGCCAGGACATCGTCATCGATCGCTGCATCGCCATCGCGCACGACGATTCGTTCAGCACGAAAACCTGGGCCGGCACCGGCATCACCGTGAACTGGCCGGGCAGCCCGCAGCCGGTCGACGACGTGCTCGTCACCAACTGCGTCGCGTGGTCCGACTACTACGCCTATAAAATCGGCGAAGGCACCAACCAAACCCAGAACAATGTGCGTTTCGTGAACAACGTCGTCTTCGATTGCGCGGTCGGCATCGGCATCAGCGCCAAATGGGGCAGCGCGCCCGTCACGAACACCCGCTTCGAAGGCATCGACATCGAACGCGTCAACGGGAATTCCTGGGGCAACTCCGCGTGGTGGCACGGCTGGATTCAGAACGTGGACGGCACGGGTGGAGCGCCGATCACGAGCGTTTATATCAAGAACATCAAAGTCCGCGACGTCGGTAACACGGCGGCAGCGTTGGAGGGCCTCAACGCAACGAGTCGCATCGACACCGTCACCTTCGAGAACGTGATCATGCCCGGCCAAACCACCCGCGCGACCACGCTCGCGCAGATGAACGTCACCAGCGTGCAGTTCGCCACGAACATCACGGTGCGTTGAACCTATCACGGTTACGCCCGCGGGTCGCTCGACGATCCGCGGGCGCAAACCCGAGCCCTCTTCGTCGTGCCGATTCGTCAGCCGGAATGGCCTCCCACTCCTCGTGGTTTTCCGTTTTCTTCTGTGTCGGCGCTCCGTGTGCTCTGTGTCACAAGACTCGACAGCACGACCTCTGCTGCCGAAAGACCCGCCGCGCTGAATCGCACCCTCACGGGTTCAGCCGAACCAATCGCCCGCACATAGGCCACCAGTCGGCCGCGATGCACGCGATGCGTGGCGTCCGTGTAATCCGACACGTCGCGAAGGTTGCCTGCTTCGAGGCCGAGCAGGCGGCCATCGCCTTCGATCTCGCAAGTCACTTCATGCTCGGCACTCAGCACCGGCACGCCGTGCCGATCCACCACCTGCACCGCAATCACGCGGACGCCGTCGTCGTCCGCCGACGCGGACTCGCGCGCCTGCACGCGCAGCGCCGCCGGCGCCTCCGCCGTGCGCGCGGCGGCGCGGCCGACTTCGTTTCCTTGTTCATCGAAGCCGACGACCTCGACCGTGCCCGCTTCAAACGGCACATCCCAATGCACGATCCTCGTCTCGGCGTTGTGCCGCTGGTCCTCGCCAACCGGTTTCCCGTTCACGAGCAAACGCGCTCGCGCCGCGTTGGTGTAGGCAAGCACGCGCACGCCCTCGCCCGCGTCGTAATTCCAAATCGGCCACGCCTCGGTCGATTGGCGATCGTGCTCCGGCTTCCGCTCCGTGCCGAGATGAACCACCGGGCGCTCAGACCACAGCGCTTCGCGAAAACGCCCGCGCGGCTTCACCGCGCCCGTGAGATCGAGCAAGCCCGCCGACGAACCGCGCGACGGCCACGGACCGGCCTCGCCGAGATAATCGATGCCCGTCCATAAAAACTGCCCGAAGATGAAGTCGTTCTCCTCCACCGCCCGCCACGCCGCGACCGAATGCCGGTTCTCACTGCCGTAGATCACGCGCCGCGGATAGCGCTCGTGATCGATGGAATAACGGTCCTCCGTGTAATTGTAACCAACGATGTCCAGCGCGTCCGGGTATCCAGTTTCATTGGACATCACCACGCCGGCCAGAGCGGCCGTCACCGGACGCGACCGGTCATGCTTCCGCACTTCCGCCGCGAGGCGCTCCGCGATTGCGCCGAGCCGCATGGCATCCGGACGCTCAGGCTGGTAACGACCGATCGTCGGCTGGCTGATGCGGGCGACGTCGAGCGCCGGATGCGAATAGGGATCGTTCGGATAATCGACTTCGTTGCCGATGCTCCAGGCGAAGATCGACGGATGGTTCCGGTTGCGGCGCACCATGCCCGCAAGATCGCGCGCACTCCACTCCTCGAAGAAATCGGCCGAGCCCTCGAAGCCCGGCGTGCCGACGTTCCAGCCCTCGATCCATTTCCGTTTCGGAAACTCCCACTCGTCGAACGCCTCATCCAACACCAGGAGGCCGATCTCGTCGCACAACTCGTAAACATCGGTCGCCTGCGGGTTGTGGCTCATCCGAACCGCGTTGCCGCCCAGCGCCTTCAACGCCGTCAAACGCTGCCGCCACACGGCTCGCGGCACCGCCGCGCCCAACACCCCGGCGTCGTGGTGCAAACACACGCCTTTCAGCTTCATCCACTCACCGTTCAACGCGAAGCCGCGGTCCGGATCGAAGGTCAGCGCGCGGATCCCCGTCGTCACCGTGCTCCCGTCGAGCACTCGGCCGTCGTCGTGAAACACCGTCGTCCGCAATCGATACAAGTGCGGCGCGTCGAGCCCCCAGAGTTTCGGCGAGGTGATGGTTAGCGACTGCGTCGTCATCGCCCTCGCTCGCGCGCGCAAGCGCACCGGTTCGCGGGCGGACGCCACCTCCGCGCCGTCGGCGTCGAACAGGACATGTTCGACGTCGAGGCGGACATCCTCCGCCGATTCGTTCTCCAGCTCGGCATCGATCTCGACCGTGGCCGAGCCGGCATCGACGTCGCGCGACCGGACAAAGACGCCCCACGGCGCGAGGTGAATCGCTCCGGAACGCACCAGGAAAACGCGCCGATAAATTCCCGAGCCCGAATACCAACGCGAGTCGGCATGGCGGCTGTGATCCACGCGAACCGCGATCGTGTTCTCCTGATCGAACCGCACGTGCGGCGTCGCATCGTAGTAGAACGAAACATAGCCGTTCGGACGTTTCCCGAGCAGGTGGCCGTTGAGGTAAACCTCACTGCGATTATAGACGCCCTCGAAATACAGAAACACCTTCTCGCCACCACGCGACGGGATCGAAACCTCCCGCCGATACCAGCCCACGCCGCCCGGCAGATAACCGGTGCCGCTCGCCAGCTGCGGGCTGAGCGGCGCCTTCACGCTCCAATCGTGCGGCACGGTGACCCGCTCCCAACCGCCATCGTCGAAGCCGGGCTCCTTGGCGGTCGCATCGTCACTCAGGGAAAACCGCCACGCATCGTCGAGCGGCGTGGCGTCCCCGAACGACAACGGAGCGGCGCCAAGTCTGGGTGTGAGGGCAAAAAACAGGACGAGAAAAAGCCGGTTCGGATTCATGGGGAGCGGGGTTGCGCGCAGCGTAACATGAACCCGGCTCCGACAACAGATCCTCGCCGCGAGTCAGGCGAAAATCACCCAAACGAGTGAGAACGCGGGTTGTGCCGTGGATCGGCAAGTAGGGCGGCGCTTCACCCCGCCTCGGGAGACGGCTCGCGCACCATGGGGCGGGCTGACTGAAGCACCGCGCTACCTCGCACCCGCTCGCCGCACTACGCCTCGTCGTCCTCGATTTCCGGCGGCGTGATCGGCATGAGCAGGCGGTCGAGTTCCGCCTGAGTCGAATTGCGGATCGACCGCACCGTGAGCGATTCGCCCAAGTCTTTCACCACGGCGCCACGCTCGCCTCTTGTGACCGCCGCCCCGCCTCCTCTAGCTTCGCCTTCGCATCATGTTTCTCCCACCCCGAAGACTCGCGCACGTTGCGGCGAATTTCCTGTTTTCCGCGTCTCGGCTAACTAGGCGGCGCGCGCGCGCTCTGGAAATGCGCGCGGCTCCCGCGATCCTGCCGACATGGCGGATCCCGTCGCCCGACCTCGCATCACCGCTCGGCCGGTAACAATGAATTCACGCGCGCGGATTCTCGCGACCCTCGTCGCCGCCCTCTCGATCGCCACCGCCCTTTGGGTCGGCCCGCGAATGTGGGAGAGCCAAGTCACGCTCGCGTCGTATCGTCCCGCCCCACCCGCCCTCACCACGTGGCCCGCCGAAGCGCAGGAGCGAATCCACGCCGCGGATACCACCGCGCGCAACCTCTGGCACGCCCGCAGCGGCTTCACGGATCTGGCACGGCTCTATCAGGCGAATGGATTTTTCGATGAAGCCCTCGCCTGTTACGCCGGCTTGCGCGAGGTGGAGCCGGGCAACGCGCGCTGGTCGCACCTGCCCGCGGTGATTCTCGCCGGACTCGGCCGCCTCGACGAAGCCGAACCGCTCTTCCTGCGCGCCGCCGAACTCGCTCCCGACTACCTTCCGGCACACGTGCGCGCCGCCGACGTGTTGCTGAAGGCCAACCGCCTGGACGAGGCACAGCAAATCTACGCCGACGCCCTCGCGCGTTTCGGCGAACAGCCTTACGCGTTGCTCGGACTCGCCCGCGTCGCGATCGCGCGCGACGAATGGACGCGCGCCGAGACCCTCCTCCAACGCGCCATCGCAACGGATCCTAACTTCGTCGGCGGACTCTCCCTGCTCGCAACGGTGCTCAAACAACTCAACCGCGATCGGGAAGCCGATCAGATCGCTGCCCGCGTGCATCGCCGCGAGTTCGTGGAGATGCCCGACCCCTGGGTCGATGCGTTGATGGATTATTGTTACAATCCCTACTATCTCAGCGTCGCCGCGAGCGCGGCGAATTTCCGCCGGGAGCCTGGGTTGGCGAAACGCTACCTCGAGCGCGCCGCCTCGCTCGCGCCAAATCCCACGCCTTACCTTCGCCAACTCGGCCAACTCCTCTACCTCACGCGCGACTATGCGGAAGCTTCGAGGCATCTCGCCCAAGCCGTCGCGCTGACGCCCACCGATGCCGAGGCCTGGACCGTTTGGGCCAATGTGCTGCTCGCCGCCGGCGATCGTGCGGCGGCGTATCGCGTGTTGGCGGACGGACTGGCTCATTGTCCCGAGTCGGGCGCGTTGCGCTACGTGCACGGGCATCTGCTGAGCGAAGATGGACAACTCCCGCGCGCGATCGAAGAACTCCGTATCGCGAAGCGCTTCCGCTCCACCCAAGCGGATGTGTTCTTCGAACTCGGTCGCGCGTATTTCCGCGTCGGCGAAATCGAGGCCGGTGTCGCCGAGATGAAAGCCGCGCTGACCGTGCAACCGGATCACCCGTCCGCCCTCGTCATCGTCGCACGCCACGCGATCGACACGGGCCAGGCCGACGCCGCGAGCGACTACGTCCGACGCATCCGCCTGCAGCCACGCGTCGCCCCCGAAGACGTCGAGCTCGTGTCGCGTGAGTTCCGGGAAAAGTTCGGCGGCAATCCCTGAGCCAGGATGGAGAACCGCCCTGCCCCGCACCCCGCTCGCCGCACTACTCCCCGTCGTCCTCGATCTCCGGCGGCTTGATCGGCATCAACAGGCGCTCGAGTTCCGTGCGCGAAGGATTGCGGATCGAGCGCACCGTGAGAAGCGATTCGCCCGCAGGCAACCTCACCTGGGTCTGCTCACCCGAAGCGAGCCCGAGCACGGCGGTGGCGAGCGGCGAACTGTGCGGCAGGCACTCGATGCCCGACTCCGGATCGGTCGACGTCTCGCCATACGTCGTCACGAGAAACGTGAAACGGTGTATCCGTTTCGTCGCGACATCCTGCTTCTCGATCTCGGTCACATGTCCGAGTTGCAGCGTGTCGGTCGGCTTGGTGAGCCACGTCGCCGGATCGACTTCGATGAAGGTGTTGCGCGCGACAAAGCGGTCGAGCGCGGTCATCTTGCGATCGACCGCCCGTATCGCCTCCTTCGCGGCCTTGAAGCCGAAGTTCTCGCGTAAATCGCCCTGGCTGTGCGCCTCGACCTTGTCCGCCACCAGCGCGACGCGTTTCACTTTCAGCGCTTCGAACTCCTCGGCGAGCACGCGATTGTAGCCCGGCCGCACGTAGATTGTCGTGGGCGCGGGCGGCGGCGGACGGAAGATGTTTTTTCGGTGCAGCGGCATGACTCCCGAATCAGCACGCGCCGCGGCGAAACGCAATCCGACCGAGCTGGGTCGAACCCACTGCAAAATGGAGCCGCGGCGCCCTCGCCGCGCAACGCGTCTCAAACGCGGCGGGGCCCCGCGGCTCCATGGTTCAAACCCCTTTTCGCCCGGAGGATCACACCCAAATCAATCAAGGCTTGTGACACCGAGATCACCGAGGGCCGACCTGGAGGAAGCAGGAGGCCACGAGCTGTTGGGGTCTTTCATGCAGACGAGTGCTGACGACCATGAAGCCCCGGATTGGCATCCAGCATTTCGCTCTGTGCCCTCTGTGTCGGAGCTCTGTGTTCTCTGTGTCCCCTCCGTTTTGTTCGTTGGGCAGTGATTCGCGGATGCCCCCCGCTCACAGAAACATCCCGCCAGACGCTTCGACGCGCTGACCGTTGATCCAGCGGCCAGCGTCAGAGCAAAGCAGGTCGACCGCGCCCCCGATGTCCTCCGGCGCGCCGATGCGGCCGAGCGCGATGTTGCCCGCGAGGAACTCCCGCGCACCGGCGCGGCCGAGCGCTTCCTTCGTGAAATCGGTCTCGATCACGCCGGGCGCGAGCGTGTTCACGCCGATCCCGCGCGAGCCGAGTTCCTTTGCCAGATAACGCGTCAACACCTCCACCGCGCCTTTCATCGACGCATAGGCGGCGTAGCCCGGCGTCGTGAAACGCGCGAGCCCTGTCGACAGATTCACGATCCGGCCGCCGTCGGCGATCAACGGCAGCAAGCGCTGCGTCAGGAAGAACACGCCTTTGAAGTGCACCGCGAACAATTCGTCGAACGCCGCCTCAGTCGTCTCGGCAAACGGCGCGGGGCGGTTGATGCCGGCGTTGTTGACGAGGAAATCGAAGTGCGGACGGCCCCAGGTCGTCTCGAGCGTCGCACGCAGCTCGTTCGCAAAGGCCGCAAACGTGTCGCTGCACGCGACGTCGAGTCGCAACGCCACCGCGCGCCGGCCGAGGCCGCGGAGCTCCGCGACGACGGCGTCCGCCTCGTCGCGACGCTCGCGATACGTGAGGACGACATCCGCGCCGGAGCGCGCGAGTTGTGTGGCGATCGCGCGGCCCAGGCCGCGGCTGCCTCCGGTGATGAGGGCGATTTTGTTCTGATGGATCATGGCTATGGGGAGGAAACGAGTTGTGATTGTTGTTTGGATACGCCGGCGCTCAGGCGTCGCTCGCGACGGGGCGCACGACGAGTTCGCTGACGTCGACGTCCGCCGGCTGGCCGATCGCATACGCGATGGCCTGCGCGATCGCCTCGGGCTTAAGCGCCGCCTGACGGAATTCCGTGATCATCTCCGCCGTGGCGGGCGAGGTGATCGAGTCGGCGAGTTCGGACTCCACGACGCCGGGCGAGACGATCGTCACGCGGATATCTTTCGTCTCGAGCCGCAGCCCCTCGGAGATCGCGCGCACCGCGAACTTCGTGCCGGAATACACCGCGCAGGTCGGCCAGACGCGGAAGCCGCCCACCGAGGACACGTTGATGACGTGCCCGGAGCGGCGCTCCGTCATGTGCGGCAGCACGGCGGCGATGCCGTGCAGCACGCCGCGGATGTTGACGTCGATCATCCGGTTCCACTCGTCGATTTTCAACTCGGCGAGCGGCGAGAGCGGCATGACACCGGCGTTGTTGATCAGAACATCGATGCGGCCAAACGTGCGCAGCGCGAAATCGGCAAACGCCTGCACGTCGTCGAGGCTCGCCACGTCGAGCGCACGGAACTCCGCGGTGCCGCCCGCCGCGCGGACTTCGGCGACGAGCTTTTCGAGGCGCTCCGTGCGCCGCGCGCCGACAACGACGCGGGCGCCGAGCGAGGCGAGGTGACGGGCGGTGGCCTCGCCGATGCCGCTGCTGGCACCGGTGACGAGAATGACTTTTTGATCGAGGGAGGAGGTGTTCATGAGAAGAGCGGCGGGCGGGGTTCATTCCCCGCGGAGCCATGCTCGGAGAATATCATCCGGCCGCGCCCCGAGCCATACCTGCATCTCCGCGAATCTTGCCTAATCCTGCGAACGGCGGATTTGACCTTGCCGAAATCGGCGAGGCGCTTGCCTGATCCTCCACGTCATGGTTGCCAACGCCCGCTCTCGTCCCTCGCCCGCTCGGGCTCGTATGATCGCGTTGCTCGGCGCACTTGCACAGGGTCAGGGTTTCAGCGCGTCGCGGCTTCCGGGCGTGAAGTTCATGCGCTCGACGAGTTATGTGGCGCCGAGTCCCGTGGCGTATGATCCGTCGATCGTGCTGATCGCGCAGGGGCGGAAGCGCGGGATTTTAGGCGGGCGGGTGCATCCGTATGATGCGAACCATTACCTCGTGCTGACGCTGCCCGTGCCGTTCGAGTGCGAGACCTTCGGCACGCCGGAAGAACCGCTGCTGGGGATGTCGGTCGGTGTGACGGCGGCGACGATCGCGGAGTTGCTGGCGCAAATGGAGTCGCCGGGCAACAACGCCGCGAGCGACCGCGATCCGCACGTGATCGAATCGGCCGCAGTGGAGGAGCCGTTATGCGAATGCGCGGTGCGCCTGCTGGAGACGCTGCAGTCGCCGGACGACGCGCGCATCCTCGGTCCGCAGCACGTGCGCGAGCTGATCTATCGCGTCCTGCGCGGGCCGCTCGGCGGCAATCTCCGCGCGCTCGCGGCGCCGCGCAGTCATTTCGGGCAGATCGGGCGCACGCTGCATCGCATCCACACGCAATTCGCGCAGGGCCTCGACATCGAGGCGCTGGCGCGCGATGCCGGCATGAGCGTATCCACGTTTCACGCCCACTTCAAAGCCGTGACCGCCTCCTCGCCGCTGCAATACATCAAGTCGATCCGGCTGCACAAGGCGCGGTTGATGATGGTGCACGACGGCCTCGGTGCGGCGGAGGCGGCGGTGCAGGTCGGCTACGAGAGCGCGTCGCAGTTCAGCCGCGAGTTCAAGCGGTTCTTCGGCGCCGCCCCGGCGGCGGCGGCCGCGGAACTGCGTGCGAGTTTCACGCGCCTGGCGTAAGCGCGGCGCACGAGCCGAGCGCAAGGTCCGGTGATCGGAGGTAGGAGCCTGCTTGCAGGCGATTCCGACGTGGCTCGCCGCGTGGGCGGCGGGATCGATCGCCTGCCAGCAAACTTGTCTCCTACCTATTGCATCCGTTCCGGCTCAGGGTTTCGCGGCCTGAGCCCGTTGCGCCGTGATCTGTTCCGTCGCGAATTCGCCCACCTGGCGCGTGAGTTTCATCACATCGCCCTCGATCCTCCCGGAGTAAGTGATAACCAACTCGTTCCCGCCGAGATCGACCGTCTCGGTGAACGACACCTTGTCGCCGTCGAGTTTGATGTCCTTCAGCTTCGCCTCGCCCTTGCCCATCGAGTGATCGTAGGTGGCGGTGCCGGTGAGCTGGCCGGCCTCGTTCGCGAAAACGTAGGTGTAATTCTGTTCGCCGATCTGGGAATCGAAGCGAGAGGTCCAACGACCGGTGAGGTCGGCGGCGTGGACGACGAGAGAAGAGACCAGCGCAAGCGCCAGTCCGAGGAGGGAGCGGGTTTTCATGAGGTTGGGGAAAAAGCGATCGAGCGATTCGCTGCAAGGTTCGCGTGTGACGGAGCCCGGTGCAATGGAGTTTCGGCAGGCGACTGTCGCCGCCCGGATCTCCGTGGCGCGTGCGCAACAGGCTCAAAGCGCCCGAAACACGAGCGGAAACGCCACCACCACGATTGCCGCCCAGATCGCATAGACCGACAGATAACCGGTCTGCCACCGCTCGAGACTTTGGAAGCTTCCACGGCCGTTCAGGAAGCGCACATAAAGCACGACCGACCCAGTCAGGTTGACCAGCAGGATCATGTTTTCGCCGAGCGCGGCGACACGGTTGGGGCTCAGGCCGAACTCGCCGATGCGCGCGCCGATCGCCCACAGCGCCACCGCGTGGACCGCCAGCGCGCTCACCACCAGCACGACCTGCAGCCAGTCGAACACTCCCGGCGGCGCATGCGGGTCGCGCGCCGAAATCGAATAGAGCAACAGTCCCAGCACCACCACGAGCAGCAGGTCGAATCCGATCAGCAGATCCCGCTCGCTCGCGATGCCGCGTCCGGACCAGGCAAGCGTCACCAAAAAAGCGACGAGCATCGCCGCGAACAACGGCGTGAACAGCCGCGTCAGCACCGGCGCCATGGCTTCGATCACGGTTTGCTTCGCTTCGACGAGCCACGCAGCGACGACGACCGCACCCATCGCGCCGCACGGCAGCAGCCATGAACTGAAGAACCGATCGATTTCGATGCCGATGCTCTGAAACGTCAGCGCCATGAACGCGCACAGCACGCCGCCACCGAGTGCGATCAATACGTAGTAAATGAAGAGTTCACCGGAGAACCGGATGAAGTCCATGCGACCGCCGGTCTCGTTCCACCGCCCGCCCGCGTAGGCGATCCCGATGACCCACAACAGCGCGATCGGCAGGTGCAGCGCAATGAGCGCTGCGAACTCGGCGTTCGCGCCGAATCCGGGCAGGTTGGCGAAAACCGCCGCCACCACAAACGCACCTGCCAGCGCCGCGATCGTGCGCGGCGCGAGCCGGCGTTTCCACGTGAAATAGGCAGTCAGGCAGGGCAGCACGAACAGGCTCGCATTGCGCACGTAAAAACCTTCGTGCGCACCGTCCATCGGTTTTCCGAAGAGCGTCGGCAGCTTGATCGCGATCGCGGCGAGCAGCGCGAAACCAAAAGCGACGCACGCGTCCGGGCTCGCCCAAGCGGTCCAGGCGTTTCGTTCGTCCGACACTGCCGCCTCCGCTCCGAATTGTTTCCAAACGCGCTCGGAGTAATCGCGCGCGAACTCGCCGGCGATCGCGTCGCGCCGGCCCAGGCGCTTCACCGCGACCCAAAACGCCTCGTCATCCGCGAGCCCGGCGCGCCTCAGCTCCGCGACTTCCGTGCGAAGCTCCGCCTCCCGCTTCGCATCGACGGCCGGCTCCCCGCGTCGGCGGCGGAGGTAAGCGCGCCAGGTTTCGATCTGTTCCTCGAACCACCGCGGATGATGTGAATCGGTCATGCCTGAGGATTACCGCACCCGCGTGAAACCGGGATGAAGCGACGAAGAAATGAGCGTGAAATGGATTGGAGGCCCGCCGGTGGCCCTGCGCGTCAGCGCAGGGAGGACTGAGCCTCAGTGCGGCAAGCCGTGAGCCGTCCCCTCCTCCAACAGCCCCAATCCCGATCCTTTTAACACGGAGATCGCAAAGAGCGCAGAGAGCCACCATCCGACTCTTTGCGCACCTTCGCGTCCTTTGCGGTAAAATGGCTGGGAGGTCGTCTCGATTCTGCCGCGGGTCAGGGAGCGGATCGGAAATTACGCCATCCTCGCTCGCCCGCGGCAGTCGCGACTCTACGCCAGCGGCGCGCAGAGAATGCGAATCGCGATGGCGAAGGCGCTGCGAAACTCCTCCGGCGTTTCACAACTGTGCTTCAATCCGCGCGCGGTGGCACAGAGCGTTTCCGCCAGCTGGCGCGCATTCACGCCCGCCGGCTTGTAGGCCGCCGCCAGCCCGCCTTCGCGCAACTCGCCCGCCAGCGCCTCCACAAAGCGTTTCTCGAAGTCGGCGATCTCGGTGCTGATCAGGCCGTCCGCCGCTTCCTTCAAATCGGCCGCGCTGGCGCTGAAGCGCCCGACATAACGGCCCATCGACGCCTGAAAGGCGCCGCACATCCGCTCCTCCAGCGACGCCCCTTTGACCGTCAGCTCGGCCACGGCCGCAGCGAGCGAGGATTCGATCGCATGGCGCAAGGTCGCCCGAAACAGCTCCTCCTTGTTCGCAAAATGCAGGTAGAGGCCCTGGCGCGAGACGTGAGCCGCGCGGGCCACCTCATCCATCGAGGTCTTCCGAAAGCCGAAGCGCGCAAACACGCCGAACGCCGCCTCCAGCAGCGCCGCACGACGAGCCTCCTCGCCCGACGAAGGGGCCGGCGAATCCGCCCCGATTTCCTTTCGAGTTGACATGCGTTACTAAATAGACAAACTATGCCGAAGTTGTCAAATGAGTCTAAACTGTCGATTCAGTCGTTCAGCCATTGAAGTCACGCTACGCGCCTCTTCACGCCGCTAGCAAGGCCGCTGTGCGCCTCGCTCCGCTCCCGCTCCCCGCTCTCCTTTGCCCTCCCGCTCGCCATGCCCGCCCTCGCCTCCTCCCCGCTCGTCGAACTGAAACCTTTCTGCCCGTCCCGCCGCACGCTGCAACGCGGCGCAGCCGGCGCCGGCGTGGGCCTGCTGCTCGCGCTCACGGGAGCGCTCGCCGACAGCTGGGCCGGCCTCGGCCGCCGGCCCGACGCGGAGCGACGCAAGCGCTTCGAGCGTTCGCCGCAGTGGCGCGACGGCCGGTTCCACAACTCCCAACCGGTCTGGCTCGATTTGGCGCAGGCGATTCGCGCGGGCTTGAAAGCGTCCCCGCACGCCGCGCCACAGCAACCGGTGCCGACGGCGAAGGGCGACCCCGCGCAATTCCACAACGCGCCGGAATCGGGCCTGCGCGTCACCTGGCTCGGTCACTCCACCACGCTGATCGAAATCGACGGCGTGCGCGTGTTGACCGATCCCGTCTGGGGCCGGCGCGCCTCGCCCGTCGACTGGATGGGGATCACACGCTGGTATGATTCGCCGCTCGCGCTCGGCGATCTGCCGGAAATCGACGCGGTTCTGATCTCGCACGATCACTACGATCACCTCGATCATCGCACGATCGTCGCGTTGAAGGATCGCGCGACCACCTTCATCGTCCCGCTCGGCGTCGGCGCGCATCTCACTTTCTGGGGCGTGCCGGAGAGCCGCATTGTCGAACTCGACTGGTGGGAAAGCACGCGCCTCGGGGCCGTCGAGATCACGAGCACGCCGGCGCGTCATACTTCGGGCCGCCATGTGTTTGATCGCGACCTCACGCTTTGGTCCGGCTACGCGCTCGGCGGTCCCGCACACCGCGTTTATTTTTCGGGCGACACCGGTCTGCAGACGGCCTTCGCGGAGATCGCGGAGAAACTCGGGCCGTTCGACGCGAGCTTGATCGAGATCGGCGAATACAACGCGAACTGGCCCGACGTGCACCTCGGTCCCGAGCAGGCCGTCACCGCGCACCGCACGCTGCGCGGCGGCGTGCTGATTCCAATCCACTGGGGGCTTTTCAAACTCGCGCCCCACGCCTGGACCGAGCCGATCGAGCGCGTGCTCACGGCGGCGGCGAGCGCGGGCGTGGCGGTCGCGACTCCACGCCCCGGCGAAAGCGTCGAACCCGGCGCCACGCTCACGACGCAACGCTGGTGGCCCGCCCTGCCGTGGAGCACGGCGGATCGCACACCGATTATTTCCACCATCGATGGAAAGAAACCATCCCACCCGTCCCGCGTTCAACCCTGACCATGAATGCTCCGTCTCGTCCGGTCACCTCCTGGCGGCAGTTGCAAACCGAACTCCGCGATCTCGCCTATCTCCTCGATCGCCAAGGCAGCCATGCCACCGCGGAGTTGGTCGTTGGCCTCGCCGCGAGTCTCGACGAACTGCTCGCCGCTCCGTCGATCGCCGTGGAATCGCGGCAGAACGAGGCCCCGTGATCCCCATCGCGATCGTGCTCGTCTGCTTCGTCGTGTTCGTGGCCTTCGATTCGACGGACAACGAAAACGGTCGATCATAAACGGACCACCCAGGGCGGTGGAGCCCGATGTCCCATCGGGCTGGGCGTGCGTTCGATCGCAGAGCAACCCGACGGGACGTCGGGTTCCACCTGCGAATACCGCGAGCCGCTGCCACCTTCTGGTGGCTCCGCGCGTGAGCGCGGGGACCCGTGCGACCGCCATCGGCCCGATCCGCGGGCCGGTTCATCACGCGCCGCGCCCGCTTCGTCACCGCAAGATGTTCGCGGATCATCGGGCAGCGTAAACATCGCCCGATGACCCGCTCCGCTCGTTCCGCTGGCGCCCTGGTGTTCTTCAGCCTCCTGACCGCGCTCCCGGCCCACGCCGTGCGGTGGGTGGGCTCCAGCGGCGACCCGTTCAACACCGGCTCATCGTGGAGCGGCGGCGCGGTTCCCTCCGGCGGCAGCAGCACCGCGGAGTTCGCCGGCGCCATCGGCACGATTCGCATCACGCGCACGCATACCATCGGCACCGCTCACTTCACCACCGACTTCACCAGTGGGAGCTTCTCCGTGCGCGACGGCGGAAGTCTCTCCCTCATCAACGGCGTCAAAAACGATTCCGCCGCCGTCCCGCACTTTTCCATCGAAGACGGGTTCGTCTTCTTCACCGGCACGGCGCCGACCCTCGGCAACGCGAGCTTCACCATCGCCAGCGCCGGCACGCTGAAACTCTTCACCGACAACCATCCGAACGGCAGCGCTGCGCGGATCAATCTCACCGGCGGTTCCGTCACCCCCAACAACACCGTTGACGCCGGCACGGTCTCCCTCGGTGAGGTCAAAGGCACCAGCGGCAACATCACCCTCGGCCACGCCGCTCTCACCGTCGGTGCACTCGGCACCGATGCCACCTACGCCGGCACCCTCTCCGCCGCTGGCGCACTCACCAAGGTCGGCGGCGGCACGTGGACGCTGACCGCCGCCAACAGCTACACCGGTCCGACGTCGATCACCGCCGGCGCGATCAAAATCGGCAACACGTCGGGCTCCGTGTTCGGCTCGGGCGATGTCACCATCGGCAGCGGCGGCACGCTGACCGGCGCCGGCTCGTTCACCGGTTCGCTCGTCAACGAAGGCCTCTACGCGCCCGGCAACAGTCCGGCGCTCACCACGCTCTCGGCGTTTTCACAAGCCGCCACCGGCATCCTCGAAATGGAAATCGCCAGCCTCACCCGCGGCACCGGTTACGACGCGTTGGACGTGACCGGCCTCCTCGAGTTCGGCGGCACCCTGCGCTTGCTGCTCCTCGACGGCTTCACGCCGGAAGCGGGACAGAGCTTCGATCTCTTCGACGCGTCGACGATGACCGGCGCCTTCAGCACGCTCGATCTGCCCACGCTGATGACCGGCCTCGAATGGGACACGTCCGGCCTTTACACGGCCGGCACGCTCGCGATCACAACAGCATCCGCGATCCCCGAGCCCAGCACCTACGCGGCGATCTTCGGGAGCGTCGCACTCGTGCTGGCCGTCCGCCGCCGCCGCGCAGCTCCAACTCCGAGGTAGCGCGCCGGCTCGGCCGGAATCCAAGCTCGCGACTTCGCAAGGAGCACGGACGTCCTTAGCCCGGATACGTCACACTCGAATCAACCAAGTCATGGTTCACAGAGGACACTGAGCTGTGACACAGAGGCAGCAGGAGGCCACAAGGTGTTGGATGCGTTTGTTGCGAAAACGAGGCGGATTGAAAGGGGTGTCCAGATAGGATCGGTGAGTTCTCCTCGGTGAACTCCGTGTCGGAGTTCTGTGCGCTC
>JAEYYL010000302.1 GCA_023430825.1 Verrucomicrobiota bacterium
ACGCGGGGCAGGTGAAATGCATTTACATCGACCCGCCCTACAACACCGGCAACGAGGGCTGGGTTTACAACGACAACGTCAACTCCCCCGAGATCAAAGCCTGGCTCGGCAAGGTCGTCGGCAAGGAAGCCGAGGACCTCTCCCGCCACGACAAGTGGCTCTGCATGATGTATCCGCGGCTCAAGCTGCTGCGGGAGTTTCTGCGGGAGGATGGATCGATTTGGGTGAGCATGGATGACTCCGAGATCGGTCTGCTGAGGCTCCTGATGGACGAGATTTTCGGAAGCCAGCGTTTCGTCGCCTGCAATGTCTGGCAAAAACGCTACTCACGCGAAAACCGCGAGGCCATCGGTGACGTGCACGAATACCTGCTCGTTTACGCGATGGATCCGGAGCGTTTTAAAGAGACACGAAACCGCGTTCCGTTTTCGGAGGAGCAGGCAGCGATATATAAGAATCCCAACAATGACCCGAAAGGACGTTGGCGCGGTATTCCGATGACTGCGCAAGGTTATCGGCCGAATCAGATGTATGAGATCGTTTCCGATGCCGGGGTGAAGCATCGGCCGCCGGAAGGACGCTGCTGGTCTACCGTGGAATCCGAGTTTTTGAAGTTACGCGGCGAGGGTCGAATCTGGTTCGGTGCGAACGGCAAAGCCCAACCGTCGATCATCCGCTATCTGAGTGAGGTCGAAGGTCTCGTTCCGTGGACTTGGTGGACTCACGACGAAGTTGGCCACACCGACGAGGCCCGCAAAGAGATCCAAAGCATCTTCGGCACGCAGACGGTGTTTGATACGCCCAAACCTTCGCGTCTCCTCGACCGCGTTTTCCACATTGCCTCCAACCCCGGCGATCTCGTGATGGATTCGTTCGCCGGCTCCGGCACAACAGGGCACGCGGTGCTGAAGCTCAACGCCGCCGCGCCCGACAAGCCGCCACGCCGTTTCATCCTCGCGGAAATCGATCCGAAAATCGCGCGTCCCGTCACGGCCGAACGCGTGAAGCGCGTGGCGCTCGGTTATACGAATGCGAAGGGCGAGAAGGTGGCCGGCCTCGGCGGCGGTTTCCGTTTCGTGCAGCTCGGCGAGCCGTTGTTCGACGCCACGGGCAAGATTCGCGCGACGGTGCGTTTTCGCGATCTCGCGCGGCATGTGTTTTTCACCGAGACCGGCACGCCGCTGCCGCACGGTGCGCCGTGCGACAAGCCGCTGCTCGGTGTGGCGCACGGGGTCGGCGTTTACCTGCTCTACAATGGCATTCTCAAGGACAAGTCGCCGGACGGCGGCAACGTGCTCACGCAGCCGATCCTCGACACGTTGCCGCCGCACGACGGGCCGCGCGTGATCTACGGCGCGGCCTGCCGCATCGGCCCGCACCGACTGAAGGCGCTCGGCATCGTGTTCAAGCAGACGCCCTACGCGATCAAGGTGCGCTGACGCCCCAGCCTGTCCCTCCGCCCCATGTTCATCCCCAAGCTCTATCAGCTCCAGACGATCGATACGCTCGCGGCTTTCCTGCAGCGCACGCGCGAGCACGGGGGCCCGGCGGCGGCATTCACGCAGCTCACGAGCGAGCGGACCGGCGTGGGGCTGCCGTATTTCAGCGCGCCCGGGTTCGATCCGGCGGACGCGGCGGGCATGCCGTATGTCTGCCTGCGGTTGCCGACGGGCGGCGGCAAGACGCTGCTCGCGTGCCTCGCGGTGCCGGTGGTGCAGCGCGAGCTGTTGCGGTCGGAGCGCGGGGTCGTGCTCTGGCTGGTGCCGTCGAAGGCGATCCAGGAGCAGACGTTGCGCGCGTTGCGCGACCGGGCTCATCCGTATCGGCAGGCGCTGGATGCCGAGGTCGGCGAAGTGACGGTGCTCGATCTCGCCGAAGCGTTGTATGCCACGCAGGCGACCTACGACGCCGGCACGGTCATCCTGGTGAGCACGCTGCAGGCGTTCCGTGTGACGGAGAAGGAAGGGCGCAAGGTTTACGAGAGTTCCGGGGCGTTGCAGCATCACTTCACGGGCCTGTCGGCGGAAGCGCTCGCGAGTCTGGAAAAAACGGAGGGCGGCACGACGGCCTATTCGCTCGCCAACGTGCTCCGTTTGCGGCGTCCGGTGGTGATCGTCGACGAGGCGCATAATGCGCGGACGACGCTCTCCTTCGACACGCTCGCGCGTTTCCGGCCCTCGTGCATCCTCGAACTCACCGCCACGCCTGCGACGGGCGAAGCGCCGAGCAACGTGCTGGCGCATGTGTCGGCGCGGCAGCTCGCCGCCGAGGACATGATCAAGCTGCCGATCCGGCTGGAGACGCGGCCCGATTGGGAGCAGTTGCTCGCCGACGCCGTGGCCATGCGCGAAGGCTTGGAGCGCGACGCGAAGGCGGAGGAGAAAGTCACCGGTGAAGCGATCCGTCCGATCATGCTGATCAAGGCCGAGCGCCGTGACAAAGCGCGTGAGACAGTCACGGTGGAAGTCGTGGAGAAGGCCTTGATCGAGCAATGCAAGGTGCCGCCGGCGTGGATCGTGCGCGCGACGGGAGACGAGCGCGGACTCGACGACGTGGATTTGTTCGCGGCGGATTGTCCGGTGCGCTTCGTCATCACCGTCGATGCGCTGAAGGAAGGCTGGGATTGCGCGTGGGCCTACGTGCTCTGTTCGGTGGCGGAGATGAAGTCGGATACGGCGGTGGAGCAGATCGTCGGGCGCGTGTTGCGCCTCCCCAAGGCGCGCCGCAAGCAGACGCCGTCGTTGAACCGTGCGTATGCGTTTGCGACGTCGAGCAACTTCGCGGCGACGGCGCGGGCGCTCGAAGACGCGCTCGTCGAAGGCAACGGCTTCAATCCGCTGGAAGCGCGCGACCTGATCGTCACGCGGGCGGGTGACCAGGGCACGCTGGAGTTGCCGGCAGTCGCGACCACGGCGCCGAAGACGGTGGCGCTCGGCGCGGTGCCGGATACCGTGGGATGGACGCCCACGCTGAGCGCGAAGGTGAAGGTCGATCCGGAGGCGGGCACGGTGACGTTTGTCGCACCGCTTACCCCGGAGGAAGCGAAACAGGCGGCGGCGGGCTTCCTGATGGAGAGCCATCGCGAGCAATTCGTGGCGGCGGCGAAAGAGCACACGCGTGACGTGGAGCGCATTTTCGCGAGTCCGGCCGAGCGCGGAGTGCAGTTGGTGGTGCCGCTGTTGTGTTTAGAGCGACAGGGGAAACTGGAGTTGCTCGACGAGACGCATTTTCTCGAGCGCCAATGGAGCCTGCGCGACTATCTCGACCGTCCGGTGCCGGCGACGGAGGCGGCGAACGAATCACGCGCCGGCTATGGCGAGATCGCGCTGAGCGAAAAAGGGAAAGTGCAATGGAGGTTCGGCAACGAATTGGCCGAGCAATTGAAGTTGATCGATGTGACGGAGAATTGGACGGAAGCGCGCTTGATCGACTGGTTCGATCGCAACATCCCGCACCCCGATCTGGGGGCGGACGAGACGGGGGTGTTCATCGCGCACCTGGTGGGCAAATGGCAGGAGCAGGGGTGGTCGCTCGGGCAGATCGTGCGTGAACGTTTTCCGCTGCGGGCGGTCATCGAGCGGCGCATCCACGTGTGCCGCCAGGAGGCCAAGACGCAGGCGTTTCAGGACGTGCTCTTCGCCAGCGCGAGTGGGCCGGTGCTGGTCGACCCGGGCTGCGTGTTCGTTTTCGATCCCGATCGCTATCCGGCGCGCTCGGTTTGCGAGCGTTCGGGCGAGTTTCGGAAGCACTTTCACCGGCAAGTCGGCGAACTGGAAGCGAAGGGCGAAGAGTTCGATTTTGCCCACCAGCTCGACCGCCTGCCGGAGGTCGCGGTGTGGGTGCGTAATTTGGAGCGACAGCCGGACAGGTCTTTCTGGCTGCCGACGGCGAGCGATCGGTTTTATCCCGACTTCGTCGCAAAACTCCGCGACGGCCGAATTCTCGTGGTGGAATACAAGGGCAAGCACCTGTGGACGAACGACGATTCCAAGGAAAAGAGGCGAATCGGCGGGTTGTGGGCGGAGCGCAGCGGCGGGCGCGGCGTATTCGTGATGCCCAACGGCAGCGATTTCGGCGCCGTGCGGAAAGCGATCGGCCCGGTTCGAATCGAGGAGCACGCCCACGTTCGTTTGCTCGAGCCGGTCGATGAAGACGGCGAGACCTTTCCCGTCGGCACGACGGGCGCGGTGGTCAGCGTCTATAACCACGGCGAAGCTTTCGCGGTCGAAGTGGTCGAAGGCCGCACGGAGCTCACGATCCTCACCGTGCCAGCATCGAAGCTGGAGGTCATTCGGTGAACCCCGACTATTTACCGGAGCGGGAAAAAGCATGGGTCGAGGAACAGAAGATCGTGGGCTACTTGCTGAATCTCGCGCATCCCATCGGCGGGCCGAAGGCCAGGTTTTTTCAGAACCGAGGTTTCAATGCGGGGGCGTGGGAAGGCATGGCCGATGCGCTGCGGCACCACGCCCGCCACAATCGAGTCAGCAAAATCAAGGTCACACGGTATGCGACGAACTACTCGCTCGACTGCAATTTGCCGACGCCGGACCGAAGTGGCCCGTGTGTCCGCACGGTGTGGGAAATTCGTCCTGATGACAGCCGTCCACGGCTGATCACGGCGCACCCACTGGGGTGAGCCGGCGGCGAGCGGCATGCGGGGCCGGCTTTGCCATTCTGTGCGCTTGCGGACTGTCGTGTCGGCCGCCGGCGCTTGACCGCTCCGATGTGTCACGTTCTGTTGTGTAACATGTCAACCGCCTCTGTTCGCCAACTTCGGCACGATTTTGCGTCCGTGGAAGCTGCGGCCAAGAAAGCGCCTGTGAAGATCACACGGCGAGGCAAGGTCATTGGGGTGTTCAGCGCGCGCGGGAACGGCAAGTGGCGCGCGCCTGACTTCGCCGCTCGGGCGAAGGAAGATTTCGGCACCCGGTTCTCCTCCATCGCGCTGGTCGACAAGCTGGCGGATGGCGGCGAGCGCTGATGCAGGAATACGCGGACACCTCCTTTCTGGTTTCGCTCTACGTTTTCGACGCGAACACCGCGAGCGCGAATGCCTATGCCGCGGCCTGGAAGCATCCGCCGCTGCTGCCGTTCACACCTTTCTCCGCCTTCGAACTGAATAACACGTTGCGTCGCGTTTTGCGGACGAAAGCAGACCTCACCCTCGCCGCGAAACGAGTTCGTTCCGATCTTGCGGCGGGGATCTATGCGTCTGCTCCACTCCAAGGCTACCGGTTGATTGAAGAGGCGGATCGCGTTTCCCGCGCCGTCGCCGCCAAGCATCGTGCCCGCGCACTCGACGTGATGCACCTTGCGAATGCTCGGATCAACGGCGCGGACGTTTTGCTTTCATTCGACAAGGGACAGCGCGCCGCGGCACTTGGCCTTGGAATGACGGTGGCTCCGTGAGTGTCAGCGGTCGGGTAAAACCAGCCAGTAGGGAACGGGTCAAAACCAGCCACCTTTGAGCGAGGATTGGCGCCTGGAGCGACATGGGTTGCAACGGGCGCGATGAACCGACTCGAGGTGAGCCTACAACAAACAATCATCACATTGGCGCAGCGCGGCTGGTCACAGCGGCGGATTGCGCGCGAGCTGGCGGTGGATCGGGAGACGGTGAAGCGCTATGCGCCGCTGGCAAAACCAGCCACCAACCCGACCGCCGGGTCCGAAGAACCAAAACCAGCCACCGGTGCGAACCCGACCGCCGGGTCTGATGCGCCGGACGTGGCGGCGGAGCCGGCAAAACCAGCCACGGCTGCCACGAACCCGACCGCCGGCTTTTTGCCGGGGCCGCCGAGCCGGTGCGAGCCGCACCGGGCCGTGATCGTGGCGGCGTTGGAGCGCGGGCTCACCGCGCAGCGGATCCATCAGGATCTCTGCGCCGAGCACAGCTTCCAGGGCAGCTACGAGTCGACCAAGCGCTTTGTGCGCCGGATCGGTGCCACGCTTCCGCTGCCATTCCGCCGGATCGAGTGCGCGCCCGGCGAGGAGATGCAGGCCGACTTCGGCCAGGGCGCGTGGATCGAGGCGGACGGCAAGCGCCGGCGGCCGCATCTGTTTCGCGCCATGCTCAGCCACTCTCGCAAGGCTTCCTCCGCCCGGATGTCGCGTTGCTCGTGCGAAACTTGTCCAGGAAGACAATTGCGGGATGGATCATGCGCGATGAAGCGGACATGGCCGCTTTCCGCATCGCGCGCGGACCCCGCAGAACCCGCCGTCGAGTTTACTCCTGACCCGCTGTCGTCTTGACGAAAAACGGGCATGGCATACAAATGTCATACTATGTCAGCCATTCTTACCGTTCGTCTCACTAAGGAAGAGCAAGGTATTCTGGCTAAGCGTTCCAAACGGGCCGGGATGAAAAAGGCGACCTTCGTGCGCAAGCTCATCCGCGACCAGGAAATCGTCACCGGCGCCGACTTGTCGGCGTGGGCCGACCGCCACGCCGGAGATGAGCGACTCCGGATCACGCCCCGTAAATGAGTCGGTTTCTGCTCGATTCATCGTTTGTCATCGACCTCCTCAACGAGATCGCGGCGAACCAGCGCGGACCAGCGCGCGCCTGGGCCGCTCGCAATCCGGGAGCAGAGCTTTTGGATTTCGCCGATGACTTCCGCGGAGGTGCTGGAAGGCGCATCGGATGCAACTGCGGTGCGCGAAGTGTTTCGCGCGTTTCGCTGGCAAACCATCGGACACCAACACGCGGAGCGGGCGGCGCTTCGCCAAAGTCGGGCTGCTCAGCGAATGGGCGAGAACGATGCCTGGCAGGTCGCCGTTGCCGAGTGCATGGACGCGGTGATTGTCGGCCACGACCCGCGAGCGTTCAGCCGCCTCGGCGACGGTTACGAGGATCATCGGCGCCCGTAAGCCCAGAATTGTTTCCTCGTGGCCAGAACTGTCATTTTGCGCGTTACGGCTTCGGATACGCCGGCGTTCTTGAGCAGCGACGTAGCCGTGTGTCGCAGCGAATGGAAAGTGACTTCGCTGCGCACGCGCTGGGCGTCGCGACCTTTGCCTTGAGGCTTCCACTTGGGCGGACGGGGCAGCGCGAGACCGGCGGCCACGAGGAGGTCATGGAATTGCTGGCTCAGCGCGGACATATCGCGGTTGGCGGTCGCGATCTTGAAAGCACTTGGGAACAGCGGCGCGCGTGATCGTCGCCAGCCGACAGCGTGTCGAGGTGGCGTCGCAGGGGGCGCGCCGCGGCACTTGGCCTTGGAATGACGGTGGCTCCGTGAGTCGACAGGGATCGCCGAACGGCACGTTGTCCACGGGCGTCAACTTTGCCGAACGAATCACGATCAACGTGCCGGAGGCGGTCAATTGAACCGATCTGCTGGTGACGGAGTTTTGCGTGTCTCTTCGGCCTCCGGGCCGGCTTTTGCCTACGGATGAGTCCGGGCATCTGCCGATGGCGGGGCGGACGATGAGCGGTTATGGTGCGCGATGGGTTACATTCTTCTTCTCATTCTCGGCGTCGTGGTGGTGTTCGTGCTCGTGGCCGCTTTCATGGGCGGGCAGAAGCGCGCGAAGGGTCGCGTCGAACCCCGCAACGACATGACGCCGAAAACGCCGGCGGCAGATGAACCGACTCCCGGGGCGTCGAGCACGGCGACGAATAGCGAGGCGAGCGCGGCGCAGCGTCACACGCCGCCGGCGTGAGCAGAGGCGAGGCTGCGGGACGCCAAGAGGCTTCCGGGGATTGGCGCCAAGTTAATGATATCGGGCGTCGCATCGGCCGGCTGCGCGACCGTCTTGGTGAGACGCGGCCCGGCGGGGACGCCTCGCCCTACCGGATACACTTATTTCGATCAGGCGGGCGTGGGTTCTTTCGGTAAGGGTTTGCGGCCGCCTTCGGTGAGCGCGTGCACGCGTGTGAACTCGGCGCCGAAGAACATGATTTGCGCGGCGTAGTAGCACCAGATCAGCAGCGCGATCGCGGAGCCGGCAGCGCCGTAGGCGGAGGTCACGCTCGAGCGCGCCAGATACATGCCGAGCGCCGTTTTGCCCGCGACGAAGAGCAGCGCGGTGACCGCCGCACCGGTCCACACATCGCGCCAGCGGATGGAGACGTCGGGAAGGAGTTTGAAGATCATCGCGAACAGATACGCGATCACGACGAACGACAGCGTGAAGTTCATCGTTTCCCAGACGCCCGTGGGCCAGTTGGTCCAGGCGCGCGCGCTTTCGCCGACCCACGTGAGCGCCGCGCTGAGCGTGAGCGACACGAGCATGACGAAACCGGTGGCGACCACCGTGCCGAAGGAAAACAGCCGTCGCTTCAACATCTGCCGCCAGTTTTCGCCGGTGTATTCGGGGGCGCGCCAGATCGTGTTCAACGCATCCTGGATGTGCACGAACACGCCGAGTCCGCCGATGAGCAGCGTGACAAGGCTGACCCAGGTGGCGAGCGACGTCGCATCCTGGCCGGGCTGGGCGGGTTCGACCGCGGCGATGGCCTGGCTGGCGGTGCCGCCGACGAGTTGATCGATCTGGCCGATGATGCGCTGGCGCGCGTTTTCGTCCTGGAAGAAAATTTTCGCGACGGCGACGGCGAGGACGAGCAGCGGGGCGACGGCGATCGTGGTGTAGAACGCGAGCGCGGCGCCGAGGCGCGGGACCTTGTCGTTGAAATACGCCTTGATCGTGCTCCAGAGCAGCGAGGCGATGCGCGCGAGCAGGCCGGGCGAGCGGGTGCGGGCGGGTTTCGAGGCGGGAGATTTTTCGGGGTGGGAGCGGGAAGAGGGGGAAGCGGACTTCATGCGCCTCACCGACCGTATTTTCGGGCGCGGGTGCGCGCGGCTTTTTTCGCCGCGCGGGAACGGGTGGGCGAAGGCTTCTTTTTTCCCTGGCCGACGGCGGTGTCGCGGCGGGCTTTGCGCCGCGTGGAGCGCGAAGTTTTGCCTTTCTTCGGCTGGCCGAGTTTCACGCCGGCGCGGCGCGCCTCGGAGAGACCGATGGCGACGGCCTGCTTGCGCGAGCGGACGTTGCCGCTGCCTTTTTTCAACTCGCGCATCTCCTCGCGGATGAATTCGCCGGCTTGCGTCGTGGGTTTCTTGCCTTGGCGGGCGGCGCGTCGTGCGCGTTTTTTGGGGGCTTGAGTGGGCATGGAGAAAGGGAGAAGGGAGGCGAGTGAGGCGGGGTGGGATTTTTTGGCACGGTAGCCTGCGGTGGAATCGTGCGCCATCCGGTGAGTTCCGTGTTGCGGTTTAGGAAATGGCCGAACGCGGCCCGCATCGGCTACGCGATTCCGAGTGTGAGCGGCAGGGGATTCTTCGGATGTCGCAGGACGCAACGGACCCCATTTCGCGCGCGGGATTCCGGGATTACGGTCCGGCATGTCCCAATCCCAAAAAGCAAAAGCTCCGTCCTCTCCCCGGCCCAATGGTGAATCAACAGCCGACCCGCGGCGTGAGCACGGCAGCGTGGGCGGACAAAGCGGGCGCGATCAAGCGCCCGCCGATCCGGCGACGGGGCGGGCACCGGGCGACCAGCAGGTGCCGCGGGCGCCGGCGCAGGTGTCGGATCATGGTGCGAAACGCGCGCCGGATCATCACGAGCGACGCGAGGCCGGCGATCCGCGCGACAATTTCGAGCAGCCGTATGTGCAGCAGGATCAGCGCGGGAAAAGCAAAGGGGATGGAAAAGGCGAGGTGCCGGGGCCGGCGACGAAGCCGTCGTGAGGATGAGCGCAAGCGGCAGCGGAGGTTGCCGGTGGGCGTGTGATGGAGTCGCGGCGCGAGTGTGAGTCTGCGGCGCGAGAGGCGTTGGCGCGCGGGCGGTCGAGAATGGAGTCGCGGCGCCCTCGCCGCGGTCATGCGGCGCTGGAAATTCGCATCGTAGCGGTTTGCCGGAGACCGCGTGCTTGCAGGCGATGGCGCGCGATCCCGCTGCTCACGCAGCGAGCCACGGCGGAATCGCCTGCAAGCAGGCTCCTGCCTCGCATTCGGCGGCTATGAGTTTCGAGGAAAGAACTGGCGGAGGCGGAGATGCGCGGCGGGGCGCCGCGGCTCCATCAGAGGGAGGTCGGGCCGGTCGAATTTGAGTGGGGAGGAGACTTGCCAAAGCCGGCGGTGGCTGTTCATTCGAACATGTGTTCAGACGAACACGTTCCCATGCTCACCGAAAAACAGGAAGCGATTCTCGACTACATTCGCAGCGTGCAGGCGGAGCGCGGCCTGCCGCCGAGCACGCGGGATATCCAGCGGCAGTTCGGCTACGAGAGCCAGAACGCGGCGATGAATCACCTGCGCGCGCTGGCGAAGAAGGGGCAGATTCACCAGAACGACTACGGGATGTGGGGATTGAAGGTGAGCGAGGTGCAGGGGCATTTCGAGCTGCCGATCTACGGCACGATTCCGGCGGGCGGGCCGTCGCTGACGGAGCAGGCGCCGAAGGAAACGATCGCGTTCGATCCGGCGATTTTCCGCGTGAAGCGGCCGGAGCGGCTGTGGGGGCTCGAGGTGCACGGCGATTCGATGATCGAGGCGCACATCCTCGACGGCGACATCGCGGTGCTCGAGCGGCGCGAGGCGAAGGCGGGCGACATCGTGGCGGCGCTGGTCGACGAGACGACGACGACGCTCAAGCGGCTCACGTATGTGAAAGGCAAACCGGTGTTGAAGCCGGAGAACGCGCGCTATGCGGCGATTGTGCCGAAGGCAGGCTTGGAAATCCAGGGCGTGCTGGTCGGCGTGATCGGGAGGGCGAAGCGATGAAGAGCGCGAACAGGAGCGAATCCAATCATCCCTGCGCTCACGCGCAGAGCCACGGGTCGATCCCAGTGCGGACCGCGCTGTAAGGCTGGGCGCATAAATCACTCTCTCATGAACCCGCTACACTTTGTGGCTTGCTCGCAAATTGGCCTGTCATTGCGACGAGCGAGGCGACGAAGCAATCCATCCAGCTGGATCGCCACGCCCTCGTTCCTCGGGCTCGCGATGACCATGCAGAGTGTGACGGATCCGGTCTAACCGATCATGTCCTGCCCGCGTCATGTCCGCTCCCACCGCCACGCTTTCCTCGCTGCGCCAGCTTCTGGCGGAGCGTTATCCGCAGGCGATGCGGACGGAGGCGCGCGCGCTGGCGACGGGCGTGCCGGCGGTCGATGAGGCGGCGGGCGGGCTGCCGGGCGGGGCGTTGACGGAGGTGGTGTGCGCGGCGCCGAGCTGCGGGAGCCAGCTTTTGCTGGGTGAGTTGTTGCGGGCGACGCGGGAAGCGCGCGGGCGGATCGCGTTGATCGACGGGCACGATAGCTTCGATCCGGCGTCGTGGCCGGAGGACTGGCTGCGGCACGTCGTGTGGGCGCGCTGCCGCGACACGGCGATGGCGTTGCAGGCGGCGGACATCGTGGCGCGCGACGCGAATTTCGCGGCGGTCGCGCTCGACCTCCGGCGGGCGCCGGCGGCGGAACTGCGTCGGACGCCGGCGCCGTTGTGGTATCGGTTGCAACGCGCGGTGGAGCCGGCGGATCTCGTGGGCGTGGTGTTCACGCCGCACGCGACGGTGCCGAGCGCGCGGCTGCGGCTGCAACTGGATCGGTCGGTGGGTTTCGCAGCGCTGGAAGCGGAGCGGCCGGCGCTGGCGCGGGCGTTGCGACCGGTGGTGCAACGGCAGCGGTTGGTGGCGAGTGCGTGAGAGGTGGATGAATTAGCAAAGGGGGAAACCACGGATGAACTCGGATGGACACGGATGGGACGGGCGGCGGAGAAGTGAACCACAGAGGCACGGAGACACGGAGACCCGGAGTTTGGAGGGGAACTCGGTGTCTCTGTGTCTCTGTGGTTTTTTGAAGGTGCGGCGCGGCGTCGTCTGAAGGGGGATGATGTTTGCCGTTTTGCATGTATCCGATTTTCCACTTCAGGCCGTGCTGCGGCTCGAAGGCGGGCTGGTGGGGCGGGCGGTGGTGCTGGTCGATGAAAACAGCCGGCCGCCGCGGGTGATCGCGGGCACGGCGGAGGCGCGGGCCGCGGGCGTCGAACCGGGGCAGACGGCGCCGCAGGCGATGGCGCGGTGCGCGGACGTGGCGTTTCGCACGGCGCAGCCGGCGGCGGAAAGCGAGGCGCGCGCGGGGCTGATCGCGGCGGCGTTTTCGGTGTCGCCGCAGGTGGAGGAGACGGCGCCGGGCACGTGCACGCTGGCGGTGAGCGGGCTGGCGGCGGAGCGACGCGAACCGGCGTTGCGTGCGGCGGTCGGGCAGTTGGAGCAACTGGGTTTGCGCGCGACGGCGGGGCTGGCGGCGACGCCGTTGCTGGCGTGGTATGCGGCGCGGTTTGGCGGACTGCGCGGAAGCGGTGGTGGGGCGGGGTCTCCGCACCCCGACGCAGGCGAAGAAATGATGGCGAGAAAGGCCGACGAAACGGCGGGGTCGGGAGACTCCGCCCTACAGGAAGGGCGATCGAGGCGGGGCGCGTTGACGGTCATCGCGCCGGGCGACACGCGGGCGTTTTTGCGGGATCTGCCGTTGAGCGTGGCGGAGCCGGCGGCGGAGACGGCGGCGATCCTGGCGGGCTGGGGCGTGCGGACGCTCGGCGGGTTG
The DNA here is from genome assembly GCA_023430825.1 of Verrucomicrobiota bacterium. Classification (GTDB taxonomy): domain Bacteria; phylum Verrucomicrobiota; class Verrucomicrobiia; order Opitutales; family Opitutaceae; genus Opitutus. Next base: position 12,545 of record JAEYYL010000302.1, read on the forward strand.
ACGGCGCTGGCGAAGCCGGATGTGACACAGCGGCTCGGGCCGGCGGGGCTCGCGCTGTGGGAGCGCGCGGCGGGCGAGGTGGCGCGGCCGCTGAAGCTGCTGAGCCCGGCGCAGACTTTTAGGGCGGAGATGGTGGTGGAGCACGAGATCGAGACGCTCGAGCCGCTGCTGTTTATTTTGCGGCGGTTCGTCGACCGGCTCGCGCTGGAGTTGCGCAACGCGGGTTTCGTGGCGGGCGAGCTGGCGCTGGGTCTGGCGCTGGCGGACGAGACGGTTTACACGCGGGAGTTCCGGCTGCCGGAGCCGACGGCGCGCGAGGAGATTTTGTTTCGCGTGCTGCACACGCATCTGGAGACGTTGCACACGGCGGCGACGGTGTGCGGGGTGACGCTGGAGTGCCGGCCGGTGCGGCCGCTCGCGCGGCAACAGGGGCTGTTCGAAAGCGGGCTGGTCGATCCGCATGGTTTTAGCGAGACGCTGGCGCGAGTGTCGGCGGTGGTGGGCGCGGATCGCGTGGGCACGCCCGTGGTGGAGAACACGCATCGGCCGGATACGGTGGCGCTGGTCGGGCCGCCGGCGGTGGTGGCGCCGCCGGAGGAGGCGGGGATTCATGCGCGGCGCGGGCTGCCGCTGCGGCGTTTTCGGCTGCCGCTGGCGGCGACGGTGGAACTGGCAGGGAGCGCGCCGGCATTTGTGTGGACGGCGGGCGTGAGCGGCGCGGTGCGCACGCGGGTGGGGCCGTGGCGTGGGTCGGGGGATTGGTGGGACGCGGGGCGGCGGTGGACGCGCGAGGAGTGGGACGTGGAGTTGGAGAGCGGCGGGGTGTATCGGTTGATGCGGACGCCAAAGGGGTGGTTCGTGGAGGGGGAGTATGACTGAGAGAGGGTTGAGGCGATGAGCGGTTACGTTGAGCTTCATGCGAGCAGCGCGTTCAGTTTTTTGCGCGGGGCGTCGCTGCCGGAGAACCTGGTCGAGGAGGCGGTGCGGCTGCAGTTGCCGGCGCTGGCGGTGCTCGATCGCGATGGCGTGTATGGCGCGCCGCGGGTGTATGGGGCGGCGCATGACACGGGGTTGAAGCCGCGCGTGGGCGCGGAGATCACGATGGAGGACGGCAGCGTGGTGCCGTTGCTCGCGACGAACCAGCAGGGGTATCGCAATCTGTGTCGGTTGATCAGCACGGCGAAGTTGGTGGAGCGGACGGTGGGTTTGCGAGGGAGGGGCGAGCTCGACGAGACCGATACGCTTCGCTCGCGGGACGGCCTTGCGGAGCTCACGCAAAGCGGCCTCGCGGAGCTCGGCCCTCCAGGTCGGGCGGAGCAGGCGCGGCGGGGGCGCCGCGGCTCCATGCTGGCGGGGGATGATCCGCGGGAGCGGAAGCGGCCGTGTTTCGCGACGTGGGCGGAACTGGCGGCGCATGCGGAAGGATTGGTCGCGCTGACAGGCGATGAGGAAGGGCCGGTGTTGCGCGCGTGGGAACGCGGCGGCGAGCGAGCGACGGCGGAGGCGATCGCGCGGCTGGAGCGGATTTTTGGGGCGGAGCGGCTGTTTGTGGAAGTGCAGCGGCGGCGGGGGCGCGGCGAGGACGCGACGGTGGCGATGCTCGCGGACCTGGCGGCGGCGCGCGGGCTGCCGCTGCTCGCGACGGGGGGCGTGCGCTATGCGACGCGGGGCGAGCGGCCGGTGGCGGATGTATTCACTTGTTTGAGACATCACACGACGCTGGACGGCGCGGGGCGGCTGCTGGCGCCGAACGGCGAGCGGCATTTGCGTCCGGCGGAGGAGATGGCGGAGTTGTTTCGCGATCGTCCGGAGGCGGTGGCGGCCAGCGGGCGGCTGGCGGAGCGGCTGGAGTTCACGCTGCAGAATCTCGGTTATCAGTTTCCCGATTTTCCGGTGGGCGCGGGCGAAACGATGGAGGGCGTGCTGCGGGAGCGGGTGTATGCGGGCGCGCGGGAGCGACTCGGAGGGGTGTCGGAGGCGATGGCGCGGCAGATCGAGACCGAGCTGGCGTTGATCGTGGAGCTGAAGTTCTGCGGGTATTTTTTGATCGTGTGGGACATTTGCCGGTGGACGCGGGAGCAGGGGATTTTGATTCAGGGGCGCGGGTCGGCGGCGAACAGCGTGGTGTGCTACGCGCTCGGGATCACGGCGGTGAATCCGCTGCGGCATCAGTTGTTGTTCGACCGGTTTCTGAGTCGCGGGCGGATTGGAAAGGGCGGACATCCCTCGTGGCCGGATGTGGATCTCGATCTGCCGAGTGGAGATTTGCGCGAGAAGGTGATCCAGGAAGTTTACCGGCGATATGCGCCGCGCGGGGCGGCGATGGTGGCGAACGTGATCACGTATCGCGGGCGGAGCACGATGCGCGAGGTGGGGAAGGTGCTGGGGTTTTCGGAGGATGTGCTGGACCGGTTTTCGGCGTTGTATGGCAACGGCGATTTTCCGCACACGCTGGATGTTGAAAAACAGGTGGAGATGGCGGGGCTGCCGGTGACGCATCCGCGGCTGCCGGCGATGCTCGGGCTGTATCACCAGATCAAGGGGCTGCCGCGGCACCTCGGGCAGCATTCGGGCGGGATGGTATTGTGTCCAAATTATCTGGATACGGTGGTGCCGATCGAGCCGGCGAGCATGGAGCAGCGCTGCGTGGTGCAGTGGGACAAGGACGACTGCGAGGAACTGGGGCTGGTGAAGATCGATTTTCTCGGGCTGGGGATGATGGCGGTGTTGCAGGACACCTTCGCGCTGTGCGCGGGGCGCGGCGGGCCGGCGTCGTTTGCGGAGATTCCGGAGGATGACCCGAAGACCTACGCGGATATTTGCCGGGCGGATACGATCGGCGTGTTCCAGATTGAGAGTCGCGCGCAGATGGCGACGCTGCCGCGATTCCGGCCGGAAAATTTATACGACCTGGCGATGCAGGTTTCGATCGTGCGGCCGGGTCCGATCGTGGGAAAATTGGTGCATCCGCTGATCCGGCGGCGGCAGGGGCTGGAGGAGGTGACGTATCTCGATCCGGCGATCGATCATCTGGTGATCCCGATTCTGGAGCGGACGAAAGGCGTGATTTTGTTTCAGGAGCAGATGTTGAAACTCGCGATGGACGTGGCGGGTTTCGACGGCAGCGAGGCCGAGGAGCTGCGGCGGGCGATGGGTTTCACCAAGCATCCGGGGCGGTTGGAGCGGTCGATGGCGAAGCTGCGCGCGGCGATGCGCGGGAAAGGCATCAAGGACGCGGTCAGCGAGAAAGTGGTGAACTCGTGCCGGTCGTTCGCGGCGTATGGGTTTCCGGAGAGCCATGCGATCTCGTTCGCGCTGCTGGCGTATGCGAGCACGTGGCTGAAGGTGCATCGGCCGGCGGAGTTTTATGCGGGGCTGCTCAATCATCAGCCGATGGGCTTTTATTCGCCGGCGACGCTGATTCAGGATGCGCGGCGTCACGGATTGAAGGTGAAGCCGGTGTGCGTGGTGAGCTCGCAGTGGGAGTGTTCGGTGGAAGGTGGGGACACGATGCGGATTGGGCTGAGTTATGTGAAAGGCGTGCAGGAGAAACGCGCGCGGGCGATGCTCGCGGCGCGGGCGGAGCGGCGGTTTGCGTCGATGAACGATTTTCTGGCCCGGACGAATTTCACGGCGGCGGAGCGTCGCGCGCTGGCGGCGGTGGGGGCGTTACACCAACTGGCGGAGCACCGGCGGGCGGCGTTGTGGCAGATCGAGGCGGCGTGGTCGGCGGACGAGGGTTTGCTGCAGCGCGCGGGCATGGCGGAGGAGGAATCGCCGCTGGCGCCGATGACGCGCGAGGAGCGGGTGCTGGCGGATTTCGATGGGTTGAGCCTGACGGTGGGCGAGCATCCGATGGCGCTGGTGCGCGAGCGGCTGCCGGAGATCTGGCGCGCGGTGGATTTGCCGCTGGGGCGCGATGGCGATCGCGTGAAGATCGCGGGGAGCGTGATTTGCCGGCAGCGGCCGGGGACGGCGAAGGGCTTCGTGTTCATCTCGCTGGAGGACGAGACGGGGATCGCGAATGCGGTGGTGGTGCCGGATTTGTTCGAGGCGCGACGGATGACGATCAACGAAGAGCCGACACTGTGCATCACGGGGCGGCTGCAGATTCAGGCGAATGTGATTCACGTGCGGGCGGAGAAGATCGAGGCGCTGCGGCTGGCGGAGTTGCCGGCGCAGGCGTCGCATGATTTTCGGTGAGAGAGCGGGGGGAGGTGGGAGCGCTGACGTCCTCGTCGGCGGGTCGGTTCGGGCCGGCGGGGACGCCGGCGCTCCCAGGGGGGCTCTCATTCGTGACTGGCGTTGGGAGTGGCGGGGGATTTAGCGTGGGGGCATGTCGCAGGATACCCATGCGCAGTTCGATGAGGCGGTGTTGGACAAGATCGAGCAGAGTCCCGTCGGCGCGGTGCCGCACACGCCGGCGTATGTCGATGCGCTCGCGCGGCTGACGCAGGCGCAGAAGATTTATCCGGACGCGGATCACAAGGACGGCTGGGTCACGGCGCGCGCGCTGGCGAAGCTGCCGACGTTTCACGCGACGAACTGGGAGGCGTTCGCGGCGGGAGAAATCACGGACGCGGTGCTCGAACCGAACGCGAGCGTGTTCAATCGCTATGTCGTGTCGCTGCCGGCGGCGTTGCACGCGCGGGCGGAGGCGCTGCGCGTGAAGGTGGCGGGGAAGCCGGTGCAGCATCGGAAACATCACGGGCAGGCGGCGGCGGTGCACGACCCGATTCACGCGCTGTTTCTCGTGCCGGGATCGGGGCCGAATCGCGGGCTGCCGGGAAATTATCTGTATGGCACGGTCAACGAGCTGCCGGCGCCGGCGGGCGGACTGCCGGGCTGGGCGGTGGACGTGCATGACGCCGACGACGGCGTGGTGCTGTTCGATGCCGAAAATTTAGCGGACGCGGCGGCGAAGTTGCAGGAGGTGCTGGAGTCGGCGCCGTTTTATTTGTGGGAGCTGGAAGGCTTGGGATTTCGGCGGAAGTAGCCCCGGCGGAGCCGGGGAAGCTCCAAGCACCAAGCTCCAATGAATCTCCAAACAGCCAATACCCAGTTGAAGATTGAATATTGAAGCTTCTCTGGAGCTTGGATCTTGGTGCTTGGAGCTTCCACTCCGTCTGGGCGCTACTCCCGGAGGCGGGAGTCGAGGATCAAGGTGACGGGGCCGTCGTTGACGAGGGCAACCTGCATCATCGCGCCGAACTTGCCCGTGGCGATCGGGCGGGCCAGGAGGTGTTCGAGGCGGCGGATGAAGGACTCGTAGAGCGGAATCGCTTCGGCGGGTTTCGCGGCGTCGTTGAAGGACGGGCGCGTGCCTTTGCGCGTGCTGGCGAGCAGCGTGAATTGGGAAACGACGAGGACGGAGGCGCGGGGGCGCGTCAGGAGCGGTTCCGGGTTCGGGGTTTCGGGTTCCGGGTCTGGAGCGGAGGGAGATCCGAAGTTGGAGGAGAGAGCCGGCGGCGGCTCGGCGGGGACGCCTCGCCCTGCCTCGAGGAGGGAGAGGTTCATCTTGCCGGCGGCGTCTTCGAAGATGCGGAGGTTCGCGATTTTCGTCGCGAGCCATGCGAGGTCGTCAGGTGTATCCGAAGATTGGATGCCGAGGAGAACCAGGAGACCGCGGGAGATTTGCGCGGTGACGGTGCCGTCGATGGTGACGCTGGCGGAGGAAACGCGTTGGACGACGGCGCGCATTCGCTTCGCGACGGTTTTGAGTTCTGAGTTTGGGTTTCGCGTTAGCCGGTGCAGACGCGGAAGGGAGCGAAAACCGAGCGAGGCGCGTGGGAGGCACGCGCCCCGAACTGCGAAGTTTCTGACGCGAGGGGTCAGAGCATCGGAACGTGCGGTTCGACCTCGGCTTCGTAGTTCACGCCGGGGAGGCCGAAGCCGAAGAGTTTCAGGAACTCGCTGCGGTAGCCGGCGATGTCGGTTTTCTCCACGAGATTGGCGGTCGTGACCGTCGGCCAGATTTCGCGGACCTGCGCCTGGACATTGGGCTGCATCTCGAGGTCGTCGATGCGAACGCGGCCGGCATCGTCGAAGCGCGGCGTGCGTCCGTTATACATGTGCGTCGCGAAGAGCCGTTGAATCTGCTCGATGCAGCCCTCGTGCGTGCCCTGCACCTTCATGATCTTGTAAAGGATCGAGATGTAGAGCGGGACGACGGGGATGGCGGAGCTGGCCTGGGTGACGAGCGCCTTGTTGACGGAGATGAAGGCGCGGCCGCCGCCGTGGGCCTTGAGCAGGGCGTCGAGATTTTTGGCGGCGCGTTCGAGGTCGTTTTTCGCGAGGCCGATGGTGCCGTTTTTGTAGATCGGCCAGGTGACCTCGGGCCCGATGTAGGAGTATGAAATGGTCTGGGCGCCGGGGGCGAGGAGGTTGGCGTCGCGCAGGGCGTTGATCCAGAGCTCCCAGTCTTCGCCGCCCATGACGGCGGTGGTGTCGGCGATCTCGGTCTCGTTGGCGGGCTCGATGGTGATGTCGCTGACGATGCCTTTGTCGGTGTCGACGGTCTTGTTGGTGTAGGTGGTGCCGACGGGCTTTAGGACGGATTTGTGAACGACGCCGGTTTTGGGGTGAACGCGGCGGGGGGAGGCGACGGAATAGACAACGAGGTCGACCTGGCCGAGGTCCGCGCGGATGAGGTCGAGGGTTTGTTTCTTGATCTCGTCGGAGAAGGCGTCGCCGTTGATGTTCTTGGCGTAGAGACCGGCGGCGCGGGCGGCCTGGGTGAAGCCGATGGTGTTATACCAGCCGGGGGTGGCGGGGCGGCCTTCTTCGGAGGGGCGTTCGAAGAACACGCCGACGGTGGCGGCGCCGGAGCCGAAGGCGGCGGTGATGCGGGAGGCGAGGCCGAAGCCGGTGGAGGAGCCGATGACGAGGACCTTTTTCGGACCGTCGGCGATCGGGCCTTTGGATTTCACGTGGTCGATCCATTCCTGGACGTGAGCCGCGCAACCGGCGGGATGAGAAGTGACACAGACGAAACCGCGGACCCGGGGTTTGATGATCATGAAGGGCGAAAGTTTTGTGGCGTCAGAGCGACTGGCAAGTGGCAATTCGGCGGCGATGGGAAGGGCGGGACGGAGGACGGAGGGACAGAGGACAGAGGACAGAGGAACAGAGGACAGAGGAACAGAGGACAGAGGAACTGAGGACGGAGGACGGAGGACGGAGGGACGGGAGACAGGGGACGCGGAGGGGCTCGGAACTCGGAACTCCGAACGCGGAACTCGGAACTCCGAACGGGGAACGGCGGCGGGGTTGCCGCGCGTTTAGTCGCCGAGGAGGAGGATGGGTCCCTCGGCTTTGGGGACGCCGCCTTTGCGTTCGAGGCTCACGGCGAATTTCGTGGCGTTCGTGACGCGCTTGTTGGGGCGGAAAGCGACCTGCGCATGGCCGGTATCGGGGTCGACGGTAAAAACGCCGCCGTCGACGGGAATGGGATAAGCCGGGTCGATGACCCAGAGCTGGTAATCCTGGTCGGTGGCGAGCGCGGGGAGTTTGTCGACGCGGAGGAGGCCCTCCTGCGTGGTGGGGTTCCAGACGGCGACGGCGAGGGCTTCGGGGGAGTTGCCGGCGAGGGAGGCGAGGGTGGCGATCTTGAACTGGGCGAGGTCGCCCTGGGTCTGGAGTTTTTCGCGGAGTTCGCCGATTTGGGTCTGGGCGTCGGCGAGTTGGGCACGGAGATCGGTGAAGGCGCGGGCGGTCTCGGCGGAGGCGCCGGTGAGGGCGTCGAGCCGACCGCTGAGCGTGGCGAGCTGGCGTTCGCGGTTGGCGAGCTGTTCGGAGATATCGCTGATCTGGCGCTGGGCGAGGAGGCGTTCGGCTTCGAGGAGTTGGCGGGCGCCGCGGAGTTCGAGTTCGGCGAGGGCGGATTGGTCCTGGAGCAGGGCGCTTTGGGCGCGGGAGGAAAGATAGAGCTGGCCGATGCCGGCGCAGACGAGCGCGAGGCTGGCAGCGATGGCCCAGGGGAGGAAAGGGCGGAAGACGGAGGGCGGAGGACGGAGGACGGGAGACGGAGGACGAAGGACGGAGGACGGAGCGGGGCCGGCCGCGATTTTCTCGAGGATGCGCGCCTTCAGGGCCGCGGGCGGAGAGGCTTGGGGCGCGGTCTCGGCGAGCGTGGCGGCGGTCTCGCGGAGTTGAGCGACGAGGTCGCGCAGGGAGGTGTCGGCGGCGAGCTCGGTTTCGAATGCGGTTTTCTCCGCGCCTTCGAGGAGGTCGAACGCGTAGAGCGCGGCGAGTTCCTGTTGGCGGTCGTCAGTCATGGCGGAGCGCGAGGGCGTCGCGAAGTTTGAAGAGTCCGCGGCGGATGCGAGCTTTGACGGTGCCGAGGGGCTCGGCGAGGCGGGCGGCGATTTCCTGCTGGGTAAGCCCGCTGAAGAAGGCGAGTTCGAGGGCGCGGACCTGTTCGACGGGGAGGGTGGCCAATGCGGTGCGGACGGCGTGGGAGGTTTCCCGAGCGGAAAGATCCTCGAGGGAGTCGGAGGTGGGCGGGGTGGAGGGGCCGGGGAGATCGTCGGCGAAGGAATCGGCGAGAAGTTGGGAGCGGCGCCGGCGAGTGCGGAGTTTGTCGATGGCGCGGTTGCGGGTGAGGGTGACGGCCCAACCGAAGGCGGAGCCGCGTTGGGCTTCGAACGAGGCGGCTTTTTCCCAGAGGGCCAGAAAGACGTCTTGCACGACGTCCTCGGCGTCGGCGGGTTCGCCGAGGATGCGGAGGGCGATGGAGTAAAGGGGGCGGGAGAAGCGGTCGTAGAGGGCGGCGCAGGCGGATTGGTCGCCGCGCGCCATGCGTTGGAGGAGGGCGGCGTCTTCGTGCTGGCGGTCGTCGGGAGCGTGGGCTGGACCGGAGGCGTTCATGCGAGCGCGCGACCGCGGTGTGGCGCGAACCGACGGCGTGGTCGGGTCGGGGAGCCAAGCCGGAAACGGACAGAGCGCGGTTGCCATTTACCCGTCATACGTGGAAGAGGACTGAAAAGATGCGGTCGGGGCCGGGAAGGCGATGGAATTTTGGCGGGAGCAATTGCTTTCCCGACATTTGGAACGGCGGATGAAGGCAGGCGTCAGGGACGAAGTGAGCAGGGAAAACTCACAGCACGGCGAGGCCGATGAGGCCGAGCA
>JAEYYL010000263.1 GCA_023430825.1 Verrucomicrobiota bacterium
AGCGCGAGCAGTGACGCCACCGCGAACGCCGCGACAAAGTTGTATTCGTTATAGAGAATTTCGACGTGCAGCGGCATCGTGTTCGTCTCGCCGCGAATGTGTCCTGAAACCACGGATACGGCGCCGAACTCGCCCATCGCCCGCGCATTGCACAGGATCACCCCGTAAAGCAGGCCCCACTTGATGTTCGGCAGCGTCACCCGCCAGAAGGTCTGCCACCCGTTCGCGCCGAGCGTGATGGCGGCATACTCCTCGTCCGCGCCTTGCGCCTGCATCAGCGGAATCAGCTCCCGCGCCACGAACGGAAACGTGACGAACATCGTCGCCAGCACGATGCCCGGCACTGCGAAGATGATCTTGATATCGTGTTCGATGAGCCACGGCCCGAACCAGCCTTGAAGGCCAAACACGAGGACGAAGATCAAACCCGAGATCACCGGCGACACCGCGAACGGCAGGTCGATCAACGTCGTCAGCAGGCTCTTTCCCGGAAACTGGAACTTCGCGATCAACCACGCCGCCGCGACGCCGAACACCACGTTCGCCGGCACCGCGATCGCCGCCGTCAACAGCGTCAGCTTGATCGACGCCAACGCGTCCGGATCGGCGAACGCCGCGAAATACGCCCCCACCCCGCGCCGGAACGCTTCGGTGAAAACCGCCGCGAGCGGCAGCACGAGAAAGAACAACAGGAACAAGAGCGCCACGCCCGTGAGCGTCCAACGCACCCATGCGGGGTCGTTCGTCGCCCGCGGCGCATTATGCGACGAGGAAGAATGCGTGGCGAGAGAAGCAGCGACAGCGGAAGCCATGTCAGGATCGATTCAAAGTTCAGCGTTCGAAGTTCAGCGTTCGAAGTTCAGCGTTCGAAGTTCAGCGTTCAGCGTTCAGCGTTCGAGGTTAGTCGGCTCAAATCCGGTGAAACCGCCGGCTCCATTTCTGAAGCAGATTAATCAGCAGCAGCATCACGAACGACACGATCAACAGCACGACCGCGATCGCCGTCGCGCCCTGATAATCGTATTGCTCGAGCTTGGTGATGATCAGCAGCGGCGTGATCTCCGTGCGCATCGGCATGTTGCCCGAGATGAACACAACCGAGCCGTATTCCCCAAGCGCCCGCGCAAAGGCCAGCGCGAAGCCCGTGAGCAAAGCCGGGAACAACTCCGGCAAAATCACCCGCGTGATCGTCTGCCACCGATTCGCCCCCAGGCTCGCCGACGCCTCTTCGATCTCGGGCTCGAGCTCCTCGAGCACCGGCTGCAACGTCCGCACCACGAACGGCAGTCCGATGAACGTGAGCGCGACAAACACGCCGAGTTCACTAAACGCCACCTTGATCCCGTGCGGCTCCAGCCACTGCCCCACCCAGCCGTTCTTCGCATAAATCGCCGTCAAGGCGATGCCCGCCACCGCCGTCGGCAGTGCGAACGGAAGGTCGACCAGCGCGTCGATGATGCGGCGGCCGGGAAACGAATAACGCACCAGCACCCACGCGACAATCAGCCCGAAGATCGAGTTCACCGTCGCCGCCGCGAACGACGCGCCGAAGCTCAGCCGATACGAGGCCAGCACGCGCGGCGAGGCCACCGCGCTGATGAAATCCTCCCAGCTCATCCCAAACGTGCGGATGAATGCCGCCGACAACGGCACCATCACAATAAGGCCGAGATACGCCAGCGTGAAGCCGAGCGAAAGCCCGAAACCGGGAATGACCGAGCGTGAAACGCGAACCGAGCTCATGAGTTGAAAACCCTGGTGGAACCCGACGTCCCCGTCGGGTTTGTTTGAGAATCGCAGCCGGAGCGCGACGAGCCCGTCGCGCCCCACCCAGCCAAAATGTCGTGGAGTGATGTCATCAGAGATCCTGCGCGTAAGAAATAAAGCCCGGATACGTGGCGATGATCGCATCGAGCGCGGCGACCGTCGCCGCGACTTGCGCGGAGAACGTCGCGTGCGCCGGTGTCTCGAAAATCAGATCGAAGGGCTGCGGCCGCTGTTCGGGCGGCGCGGCGAGGACGCCCGGGAAGCAATCGCAAATCAGGCCCGACCGCGCCGGGAAGCCGTCGATCACCCCGCGCTCGTCGACCGGCAGGAAACGCTTCGCCGCCGCCAGCGCCGGCGTGAGCAACGCCTCGTTCAACGTGCGTCCGTGCGCGTAGCCATAGACCCCTTCGCAGGTGTCGTCCGCGTGCAGCGTGATGATGCCGTGAAACGCGTTCGCCCGCAGCTCCCGCTCCATCGCCTGCACTTCGACTTCTGTCGAGCCGCGCCAGAACTCGCGGTTCAAATCCTTGCCCGAGTGGTTCGCACGCGTGCCGCGCGACAGTCCGACGGGATTCAGCACCGGATAGAGGAACAACTCGTAGCCCGCGGCGCGCGCCGGCTCGTTCGCCAGCGCCACCGCGAACTCCACCAGCGCCGAACACCCGGCCGGCTCGTCGCCATGAATCCCCGCAAACAGCCCGAGCCGAATCGGATCGTGGCCCGCGTAAGGTCCCGCCAGGCGCACGCGCACCAGCTCGTGGCATTCGTCCTCGAACGCAAACTCCACGATTCGCTCGATGGTCAACCCCACGTGCGCAGCCCGCGCCGGCTCGTCGCGCAAGATCGCGCGCAGCGGGTCGAGCAACGCATGCGTGCTCGAAGACGAACTGGAAACGGCGGTATTATGAGCGAGTGACATCAGGAGAGTCGAAAGGGGGGCGGGCTTCAGCCCGCCCCACCGCGGCATTAGTGTTTCGTGTAGATCTGGTCGAACACGCCGCCGTCGGCGAAATGCGTTTTCTGCGCCTCCGTCCAACTGCCCGCGATTTCCTCAACCGTGAACAATGGCAGCGGAGGAAACACCTCCGCGTGCTTTTTCAGGATCGCCGGATTCGACGGACGATAATGGTGCTTCGCCGCGAGCTCCTGCGCCTCGTCGCTGTAGAGATACTCCAGATACGCGCGCGCGACTTTCTCCGTGCCTTTCTTCGCGACGATTTTGTCGACCCACGCCACCGGATTCGCGGCGACGATGCTCGTCGAAGGCACCACCAGCTCCAGTTCGTTGCCCCCCAGTTCGCGAATGGTCAGCGCCACTTCGTTCTCGAACGTGAGCAACACGTCGCCGATGCCGCGTTGCGCGAAGCTCGTCGTCGCGCCGCGCCCGCCCGTGTCGAGCGTCGGCACGTTGGCGAAAAGTTTCGCGACGAACTCGCGCGCCTTCGCCTCGCTGCCGCCAGGCTGGCGCAACGCGTAACCCCACGCCGCGAGATAGCTGTAGCGACCGTTGCCGGAGGTTTTCGGATTCGGGATGATCACGCCGACACCGGGCTTAACCAGATCGGCCCAGTCACGGATGTTCTTCGGGTTTCCTTTCCGCACGATGAACAGGATCGTCGACGACGACGGGGCGCTGGCGTTCGGCAAACGCTTCGCCCAATCGGCCGGAATCAAATTCCCCCGCGTGTGGAGAATATCGATATCCAGCGCTTGATTCATCGTGATGACGTCCGCCTGCAAGCCATCGAGCACCGAACGCGCCTGCTTCGACGAACCGCCGTGCGATTGGTTGATCGCGACGGTCTCGCCGGTGGTCTTCTTCCAGTGCGCGGCGAACAGCGGGTTGTAATCTTTGTAGAACTCGCGCGCGACGTCATAGGACACGTTGAGTATCGTGGCATCGGCGCGCGCGGCGGAAGCGACGAGCAGCGTCGTGAAAACCGCGACGATCGCGCGGCGAAAACGGTCAGAGATGCTGGGCATAGGAAACAAATCCGCGGTAGCGGAGGACAAAACGTTTGAGGATGGAAGCGGCCGCCTCGGCGTAGAGGTCGAGCGGCCAGGCGGAGGGAATCCGCACGGTGAGCTCAAAGGGGTGCAACGGCAGGTCGTCCGCGATCGCGAGCGGGCCGTGTTCGGTGTGGGGCGTTTCGTCGGTTTCCCAACGCACTTGCAGCGGCTCGACGTCGGACGACGAGATCAACTCGAGCGCGGGGGCGAAGTTTTCCGACGGCACCGGCGCGCGCAGTCGCACGATCACGGTGTCTTCGCCCACGGCGGTCTCGAGTCGCACGAAGCCGTGATACGCGCGTTGCCGCGCGTCGCGCTCGAGCAACTCGATCTCCGGCGCCGAGGGGCGCGCCCAGCTCTGCGCGGCGAGTCCGCGATCCGGCGCGTGTTGCGCCAGACCAAGCACGTCAACGAGCGGAAAAAACGAGAGGCTCAGGCCTTCGCCCAGATCGGGTTTCAACGCGAGACTCTCGACGAGCCGCAGCAACGCGAGCGTCGGACGAAGATCGTGATGATCGAAGCCGGCGACAAACGACAACCGCAGCGCCGCATCGGAGGTGTTGGGCCCGAAATAAACGAAGCGCGGCAGATGCCAGGCCCGCCCGGCGTCATGGAACGGACCGATCGGCGAACCGAAGACGTGACGCGAACCCTGGACGAGCGAGTAAAGGCTGGAGAGCTGTTCGCTGAAAGCAGCGGGCAGCGAGGCGGGCGCCGGCGGTTCGAGCGCGCGGGCGACCGTCGCAGGACGGGAGGATTTCATGAGCGTATCCATGTATTAGTGACACCTCGGGCGCGCGCGCCTGTCGCCCGGTAGCGCGCGCCCTTGGGTCGTGGTTGACGAATCGCAGTCGTTACTTGACGTAGATCTGGTCGAACGTGCCGCCGTCGGAGAAGTGGTCCTTCTTCGCTTTCTTCCAGCCGCCGAACGCGTCACCGATGGTGAACAGTTCGACCTGCGGGAACGCGTCCGCGTATTTCGCCTTCGCCTTCTCGCTCACTGCCGGGCGGTAGAAGTGCTTGCCGGCGATATCCTGGCCTTCCTCGGTGTAGAGGTATTCCAGATACGCTTTCGCCACCGCCTCGGTGCCCTTTTTCTTCACGACCCGGTCGACGACCGTGACGCTCGGCTCGGCGAGGATGCTCAGCGAGGGCACGACGATGTCGAACTTGTCCTTGCCGAATTCCTTCAGCGCCAGGAACGCCTCGTTCTCCCACGAGATGAACACGTCGCCGATGCCGCGTTGCACGAAGGTCGTGGTCGAACCGCGCGCGCCACTGTCGAGCACCGCGACGTTCTTGTAGATCTTCGCGACAAACTCCTTCGCCTTCTCGTCGCTGCCGTATTTGCGGCGCGCGAATTCCCACGCGGCGAGATAGTTCCACTGCGCACCGCCGGAAGTCTTCGGATTTGGCGTGATCACCGACACGCCCGCGCGGGCGAGATCGTCCCAGTCCTTGATCTTGAGCGGGTTTCCGCCGCGGACCAGAAACACGATCGTGCTGGTGTAGGGCGCCGAGTTGTGCGGCAGCCGTTTTTCCCAGTCGGCGGGGATGAGTTTCGCCACGTCGTGCAGCGCGTCGACGTCGCCGGCGAGCGCGAGCGTGACGACATCGGCCTGCAAGCCGTCAATCACCGCGCGCGCCTGTTTGCCGGAGCCGCCGTGCGATTGCTTGATGCTGACGTCGTCGCCCGTCTGCGCCTTCCAGTGGGCCGCGAAGGCCTTGTTGAACTCGACGTAGAGTTCGCGCGTCGGGTCGTAAGAGACGTTGAGCAGCTCGATCTTTTTGGCCGAGGCGATGGTCGCGAGGGCGAGGACGCCGAGAGAGAGGAGGAAAAATTTCGTTTTCATTGTGAAACGTGAACTGAAATGAGGTGAGTTGCGTGGGATGCGTTAGAACGACAGTTGAAGACGGCTGATGAAGCTCGTTTCGTCGTCGGCGATGAGTGCGTTGGCCGCGGGCGTGGCACCGGGCGCGAGCTTGAATTCGTTTTGGAACACGTTGAACCCGGCACGAACCGATTTCGTGAGATACCAGTTCAACCCCAGGCCGTAGGTCGTGAGCTGCGTCGCGCTGACGTTCGGGTTGGCGAGGCGCAGCGTCGCCGGGCCGGTGAACACCGTGTCGTCGAAATCGACGCCCGCGACGCGGGCCACGAGCTCGAACGCGCCCCACGTGCCGGCGGACGGATTGAAATTCGACTTCGGCGAGACACCGCGATAGGACGAGTCCTCGCCCGTCAGCACGTAGCCGAGGGAGAGATTGTAGCCGTGGTTCTTCACGTCGGCGATGCGGCCCGTGCCGCGCTGCACTTCAATCGACGAGACCACGTATTCGGCGAGGAGACCGAACGGTCCGCGATAGTAGTAAGCCTGCGGCGAATACGTGAAACCCTCGCCGACCGCGACGACGTTGTCCGCCGCCGTCGTGCTCGTCAGATAGGTGAAGAACGTCTGCTGGCCGTCGGTGCGGTAGTTCGCAGCGCGACCGCTCTGCGTCGCAAAATCGCTCACGCTCGCGGCGATGCCGAAACCGAGACCGGCGAGCGCCGACTCCTTGTCGTTGGCGAAAGGCGTCGCGAAGAGCCGCGCGGCGAAGAGCTTGTCGCTGTCGAAGTCCGCCGAACCCGACGTGTTGTTGCCGCCGTCGGGCACGCCATTGAACACGCCGAGGGTGTAACTGAGCCGCTTGTCGAGCACGTCGCCCGAGATCTGGAGACCGACGTCGCGATTCGGCGTCAGACCCGTGGCGACGGAGCGCTCGTTGAAGAACGCGACCGGATCCGACTGGAGCTGCTCGAGTCCGACCGGGGTCTTGAACTTGCCGACGCGCACCTGAAACGCGGGCGAGAGGCCCACGTTCACATACGCATCGAGGATCTGCACCGTGCCGCCAAACTCGGGTTGGACGACGTAGTTGAAGTTCTTGGCGAACTTGCCCTCGAAAATCAGACGCGCACGGCGCAGGATGAACGTGTTGTTCGGGTCGTTCGCGGCATCGTAAGCGCGAAAATCGCCTTGCACGAGACCGCGCAGCCGGAGCGAGTGCGCGCCGTCCGCGGAAGCGATTTCGACGCGACCATCGCTGGCGGTGATTTTCGGAGCTGCTTTGGCGGCGGCGGCGGCCGTCTCGTCCTTGAGCTCTTGGTTGCGCTCGAGAACGCGGAGTTTCTGGTCAAGCAGCCGGATCTGTTCCCGGAGGGCTTGGATATCGTCGTCGCGCGACGGCGCTTGCGCTCGCGCGGCGGAAAAGCCGGCGAAAGCGACGGCGAAGATGAGAGCGGCCCGAGAGGCCGGACGTAAAACATTCATGGATGGCTGAGTATTTTGTTCTCAGGAGCACTCCAGTGGTCTGGTCGATCCCCGTGTGAGTTGGACTTGCTTGGTGTAAGCGCCTCCGTGGGTGACGGTCGACGTGGGGAGACTTGCTTATTCCGCAGCGTGCTCGCGCGCGGCGGGCAGGCGGGTTTTCTCGGTGCGCTCGATCTGGGTCACGCGACCGTCGTGGACGACGAGTTGCACGACTCCGTATCGGAGACCCTCGACCTTCTCACGCACGAGGGCGATCCAGTCGGGCGTCGCCCCGTTGGAGGGAAGGTTCGTATCTATGATGGTGGTGGGCATGGCGGCAGGGGCTAAATGGTGTAATCACCGAGGATCTGATGGAGCACGCCGTCGGCCTCGGTGAGCCGGCGCGGTGTGCCGCGTTTCGCGAGCTTGCGAGCAAAGCTGGCGGGCAGCCGCGAAGGCAGACCGTGGGCGGCCTCCGCTTCGGGTGAAAACGGCAGCGGGAGATTGTCGCGGCGGAGTTTGCGCAGCGTGATCTCGACGACGTCCGCCAGCGTGTAGCGATCGAGGATGTTCGCGATGGCGTTGCGCACATCCAGCATCAGCATGCGCAACCCGCAGTGCGCCTCATCCGGGCAGGTGCAGGGCTCGTAAGCGCTCTGGC
>JAEYYL010000309.1 GCA_023430825.1 Verrucomicrobiota bacterium
CCCCCCCCCCCCCCCCGCCCCCCCCCCCCCCCCCCCCCCCCCCCCCCCCCCCCCCCCCCCCCCCCCCCCCCCCCCCCGACTCCATCAAGCACCCAACGCCGCCCAATCGTCCCACTCCTTCGATGGAAAACGCCTCGCTCACCCCGCAATCCGGCCACCTCTACGTCGTCGCGACGCCCATCGGCAATCTCGCCGATCTCACCGAACGCGCCCGCGCCATCCTCGGCGCCGTCGACCTCGTCGCCTGCGAAGACACGCGCACCACCGGCGCACTGCTCACCCGGCTCGGCTTCCGCAAAGACCTCGTCGCCTATCACGAACACAACGAAACCGAGGCCGCCGAACGCCTCGCCGATCAGCTCGCCGCCGGCAAATCCGTCGCCGTCGTCAGCGACGCCGGCACGCCCGCGCTCAGCGACCCCGGCTTCCGCCTCGTCCGCGCCTGCCGCCGCCGCGGCCTGCCCGTCGTCCCCGTCCCCGGACCCAGCGCGCTCACCGCCGTCCTCAGCGCGAGCGGCCTGCCCACCAACGGCTTTCTCTACGTCGGCTTCCTGCCGCCGAAATCCGCCGCGCGCATCGGATTTCTGGAGAAGTATCGAGATTTCGACTACACGCTCGCGCTCTACGAAAGCTGCCACCGCATCGACAAGGCCGTCGCCGAAATCGTCGCCACCCTCGGCGCCGCCCGCGTCATCTGCGTCGCGAAGGAGGTCACCAAACTCCACGAAACATTCCTCGTCGGCCCCGCCGCCGACGTCCAGGCGCGCCTCGCCAAAACCAGCCTCAAAGGCGAATTCGTCCTCCTCATCGCACCTGCCGACTTCGTGCTGTAACTCACCGCCCGCGAATCACGCGAATCGTCGCGAATTGTGAAACCGTGGACACTCATGAACCCGGACCGCCCGTTCGCCGCTTGTCGTCTCAGGAAATTCTTCGTCCGGCCGTGCGGAGAAATGATTGAACCACCCTCCACCGCCTGGAGTTCTGACCAGACTCCGACCGTCAAAGAAACTCGAGCGGTCGCACGCACCGTGCTGAACACCGAGGCTAATCCGTGTTCATCCGCGTCCATCCGTGGTTAAAAACTCCGCGCCATTCCCCGCCATTCGCGTGATTCGCGGGAAGCCCCGAAACCTTCCTTCCCTTTCGCCGGTTCCGCGTGTTCCGTGATGCCATGCCCGCAGGTCCCGTCGCCGTCATCGACATCGGCAGCAACTCCATAAAAACCCTCGTCGCGAACCGCGCCGCCGACGGCACGCTCGCCGCGCTTGCCACGCTCAGCCTCGACGCCCGGATCAGCGCCGGCATCAGCCACACCAATCCACGGCTCACCGACGAGGGGATGCAGCGCGGCCTCGACGCCATCCGCGAACTCCTCGCTTTCGCCGCTGCCCACAATCCCGCACGCATCACGCTCGTCGCCACCAGCGCGGTGCGCGACGCCGAAAACGGCGCCGACTTCCGCGCGCAGGTGCGCGCCGCCACCGGCCATGACATCCGCATCCTCACCGGCACCGAGGAAGCCAATCTCATCGGTCGCGGGCTCACCTGCGATCCCGCGCTCGCCGCATTGCGCAACTTTTACGTCTTCGACCTCGGGGGCGGCAGCCTCGAATGCCTCGCGTTTCGCCAGCGCGCCATCGAGCAGGCCGTGAGCCTGCAGCTCGGCTGCGTTCGCCTCACCGAGACCTTCGTGCGCGATCGTGCCGCGCCCGTCCCCTTCGGCGTCCTCGCCGCGATCGCCACGCTCACCGCCGCGACGCTCCCCGCGCGCTTCGCCTTCACGCTGCCCGACGCGACCGCGATCGCCACCGGCGGCACGATGGTCACCGCCCGCGCGATTCTCGCCGCGCGCGCCGGTGTTTCGCTCGAAGCGCTCCCCCCGCGCGTCGAGATCGCGCAACTCCGCACCCTCTGCGACGAACTCGCCGCGTTGCCCCTCGACGCCCGCCAACACATCAAAGGCCTGCCGCCCGCGCGCGCCGACGTCTTTCCCGCCGCGCTCGCAACGCTCGTCGCCGTGGCAGATGCGGGCCAATTCTCCGCCTACCACCACTCGCTCTACAACCTCCGCTACGGCCTCGCCGCCGAACTCCTCGAGTAGGGCGCGGCTTCAGCCCGCCCATTTGGCCCTCATAAATCACACTCAACGGACCAAACCGAGGTAACACAGAGAACACAGAGCTCCGACACAGAGGCCACAGAGCGAAACGCCTTTTCCGCCTCTTCACGCCCTCCCATCTCCGCGCCCTCTGCGTTATAAATTCCGTCCTCCGTTCTCCGTCCTCCGTCCCTCCGTCTTCCGCCCCTTCAGCTTTTCTCCCGCTCATGCGCCTCCGGCGCCGCCGCCTTCTTCCGCGGCTTTACCGGCGTCGCCGCTAGCTTCTTCTTTTTCGCTCCCGCTGTCGCCAGTTTTTTCAACTGCGCCAGCATCGCCTTGAAATCCGCGGGCAGCGGCGCGCGCAGATCGAGCGTCTTCTTCGTAATCGGATGTTCGAACACCAGATGCTCCGCGTGCAGCATCACGCGCTCCGGCTGCTGCTTCAGCCGCGTATCCGGTTTCCAACCATACACCGCATCGCCGAGCAAAATATGCCCCAGCGATTTCAGGTGAACGCGGATCTGATGCGTCCGCCCCGTGTGAATCGCACACCGCACGAGCGCCGCCACGTCGCCGAATTTCTCCACCACCTCCCAATCCGTGTGCGCGTCCTTCCCGCCATCCGCCGTCTCCACCACCGCCATCTTGTGCCGGTGCTGTTTATTGCGCCCGATCGGTTTCCGGATCGAGCCGCTGATCAACGCCGGCGCGCCCGCCACGAGCGCGAGATACTCCTTCTGCAACGCCCGCTCCGAAAACTGCTCCGCGAGTCCGCGATGCGCCTGGTCCGACTTCGCCACGAGAATGATACCCGACGTCTCGCGATCGAGCCGGTGCACGATCCCCGGCCGCTCCACGCCGCCGATCCCGCTCAACGTCCCCTTGCAGTGCGCGAGCAGCGCATGCACGAGCGTGTCCTCGCCCGTCGCCGCCCCCGGGTGCACGACCATGCCCGCCGTCTTGTTGATCGCGAGCAGGTGCTTGTCCTCGAAAATCACCTCGAGCGGAATCTCCACCGCCGACAATTCCGCCGGCTTCACATCGGGAAACGTGAACTCGATCTCGTCACCGCCCACGACCGTCGCATCGCGCCCGAGCACCACACCGCCGCGCCGCACGAGCCCCGCGTCGAACGCCCGCTGGAACGCCGAGCGTGAGTGATCGACGAACGCCGCCGCGAGAATCTTGTCCGCGCGACAACCGCGAACGCCGGGAGGAACCGTAAACGTGGTGAGCATGATCCGCCTCAGCCTGCCGCAACCCCGTCGCCCACCGCGAGCCACTTCTCTGAGTGCCGCAACGCTCGATCCGGAGTGGCCGCAAAGATGCGCAAAACGCGCGAACGATGAGGCGCATTCGCCCCGATCCGCGTCACCAGCCTACCTGGAGCCGCGGCGCCCCCGCCGCGCCCCCCCTCAACGCTCAACCCTCAGGTCTCAGCTTTCAGCATTTCAGCTTTTCAGCTTTCCGCTTTTCCCCGCACGCTTCCCCTCCGTGACCGGCCCCAAACGCATTTTCATCAGCTCGGTGCAGCGCGAGTTCTCCGCGGAACGCGCCGCCCTACGCGACTACCTGCGCAACGACCCGCTGCTTCGCCGTTTCTTCGAGCCGTTCATCTTCGAAGACGTGCCTGCCGCCGACCGCCGGCCCGACGAAGTTTACCTCGACGAGGTCGCGCGCTGCGATGTCTTCATCGCCCTCTTCGGCCACGACTACGGCGTCGAAAACGACCGCGGCCTCTCCCCGCTCCATCGCGAACTCGAGCACGCCACCCAGCTTCACAAGCACCGCCTCGTTTTCATCAAGGGCGCCGAGTCCTCCAAGCGACACCCGAAGATGCAGGCACTCATCCGCCAGGCCGAGGGCGATCTCGTTCGCCGCCGCTTCGGCTCCTCCGCCGAATTGATCGCCGGCGTTTACGCCTCGCTCGTTCACTACCTCGAGGAACACGAACTCATCCGCCACGGCCCCTTCGACGCCGCGCCCTGCCGCCACGCCACGCTCGACGATCTCGATCCGCAACGCATCGCATGGTTCCTCCGCGAAGCCCGCCGCGCCCGCGGCTTTCCGCTCTCCGAAACCGCCTCGCCCGATGAAGTGCTCGCCCACCTCAACCTGCTCGCCAGCGGCCAACCCACGCACGCCGCCGTCCTGCTTTTCGGCCGCGAGCCGCAGCGCTTCCTGCTTTCGTCCGAAGTGAAGTGCGCGCATTTCCACGGCACCGAGGTCGCCAAGCCGATCCCGTCGTATCAGGTTTACAAGGGCACCGTCTTCACGCTCGTCGACCAGGCCGTCGACTTCGTCCTCTCGAAAATCGCGCTCGCCGTCGGCACGCGCGACGAAAGCACGCAGGCCCCCGTCACCTACGAACTCCCGCCCGCCGTCGTGCGCGAAGCGATCGTCAACGCCATCGCGCACCGCGACTACACCAGCCACGGCAGCGTGCAGGTGATGCTCTTCGCCGACCGGCTCGAGGTCTGGAATCCCGGCGGACTCCCCTCCTCGCTGACCTTGCAACAACTCCGCGAACCGCACGGCTCCGTCCCCGGCAATCCCCTCATCGCCGAGCCGCTCTACCTCACCAAATACATCGAGCGCATGGGCACGGGCACGCGCGACATGATCCGTCTCTGCCGCGCCGCCGGCCTGCCGGAGCCTCTGTTCGCCATGAGCGACGGCTTTCTGCTCACGCTCCGCCGCCCCTCCCCGCAACCCACCCAGCAAGCCACCCCGCAAGCTAAACGGCTGGAAGACGGCAGGTTGTCCAGTCTGGCGGACGCTTTGAATCTCTCCACCCCGCAGGCTACCCCGCAAGCCGCCACGCAAGTGGCCAAAGTGCTCGAGCTGGCCGCTGAACCGCGTTCCCGCGACGAACTTCAGCGCGCGGCGGGCATGAACGATCGCGAGCATTTCCGCAGCGCCTATCTCGAACCCTTGATCGCCGCCGGCTGGCTCGAACGCACGATCCCCGACAAGCCGACGAGCCCCAATCAACGCTACCGCCTCACCGCCCAAGGCCGCGCCTGGCTTGCGCCCTGACCCGAAAATGCCGCGGCGCGACTCCGCGTAAACGTCACGGTCTCTCCCCGCCGCACCGTTGGCCAACCCATGGAGCCGCGGCGCCCCCGCCGCGTTTGCCTCACTCTGTCACTGCGCGCACGCGCCGCCCCACGGGGATGAAGACGGAACCGAACCCGGTTGTAGGAGACAGGCAATTCATGCTTCGTGGCTCGCTGCGTGAGCAGCGGGACCGCGCGCGCCATCGCCTGCAAGCAGGCGCCCACCTCCCATCCAGAAATGGCTATAATTTTCGTGAGAACGCGCTAACCGCGGCGGTGGACCCCGACGTCCCCGTCGGGTTGATACAGCTTCGTTTGCACAAGCCCGATACGGACATCGGCCGCCACTTGTCCTTCAGCAGCAGCGACGAGCCTTCCGACCAACCTCCTCCGAAGGATCGATCTCTCAGCTCTCGACTCCAGACTCTCACGGCACGCCCCCGTCCTCCGTCCTCCGTCTTCCGCCTTGTGGCTTCCGTCAACCGTCCACCGTGCGGCGCAGCCGCCCCGTCCTCCGCCCACCGTCTCACCGACTCGCCGTCCGACAAAAACGCCACGCCGAACGGCGCCGCGTTCACCGACTCCAGCGTCAACCCGCCGTCCCGCACATCGAGTCGCGCCCAGCCCGCGTCGCCGCGCACATAGAGGTCCGGATGTTGTGCCATCGCCGCGCGCTGAATCCGCTCCGGCCAGAATGACAACCCCGCGAAATAATGATGCCCGTTGCGCTCCACGCTCCCGATCCCGAGCAACGCCTGCACCGCGAGGTCCTGCAGCAGCGCGACCGGCCCGATGTTCGAAAGATCCTCGCCGCTCATCACCCCTCGCGCAGCGGGATTCGCCCGGCGGAGTTGGGCCATGCGGCAGGCGTTCGCGATGCCCTTGAACACGCCCTTGCAGTTCTTGTGGCTGGTCCCCGCATAACCGATTTCCAACGCACGTCGCAGGCTGCCGGTTTCCGCATCCGATTCGTCGATGATGATCGCCGGTCGATCGGCCCACGCGCGCCAATCGCCCGCCGCGCCGTCCAGCGCCACGTCACGATGCAGCGGCTGCTCGACGAACAACAGATGACGCCCCATGCCCGCCAGCGCCGGCCGCGCCGCGAGCGTCGCCCAAAATTCCCGAAACGCCGCCGCGCTCCGGAAGCTTTCGTTTCCATCCAGGCTGAACGCAAAATCCCGCGGCGCGCAGCGCACCAGCAACGCGAAGATTCGCTCCAGCCGGTCGATGTCCTCCGGCCGCCCGCCGATCTTGATCTTGAAGTGACGCAACCCGTAAACGCGGATGCACGCGTCGAGCGTCTGGGGCAATCCGTCCTCGATCCGTTCACCGCGCGCGAGATCGCCCGCCTCGAGCGGATCGGACAAGCCCACCGTGTGACGCACCGTCACCCGCGCGAGCGGCGCCGCCGGCAGCCATTCGGCCGGCGCGCTCCCGGCCAACTCGCTGTGAAACTCCGCCAGATCCATCCCGAGCGCATTCGCCCGCACGAGGCGATGCAGCGGCGTGGCGTGCGCGCGGGCAAACGCATCGAGCAGGGCCCGCTCCACCAGCGACGTCCCGAAATGCACCAGCAACGGGGGAAGATTCGCGGCGCGCCCCCACGCGCATTGCGCCGCATGGAGTTCGCGCCAGAACGCAAACAGCGTCGCCGCCCGCACCTCGACCGCCGCGGCCATCGCCTGCCGAATCACGCGCAGCATCTCCTCGATTTCCTCCCCCAGATCGCGCGCGGGATCCTTGGTGAACCACTTGGGCGGGAGATGATCCGCCGCCACGCCGTCGTGCGCGCGACCCTCGATCTCGCAGGTGGCGCGCAGAAAGACGTGCGGCACCTCGGTCATCGTGGCGATGCCGTAGCGGAACGGCAGCCGCGTCCGCAGCTCGAAACGCGACAATCGTGTATCCAGAATCCGGATCATGACAGCGTGGGCACGCTCGAAGCCCTGATCGACTTGTCCGACCGATGGAAGCCAAACCTCGCCCCACGCTGGAGGCCGGCAACTAGCCGCCGCTTTTGCCGGCGCAGGTCGCCGCGCCCCCGTCCCCCGTCCACCGCCAACCGTCCACCGTGCGGCAAGCCACCCTCCGCCCGCCAGACCCCGTAGCGCGGCCAACCTGACCGCGTCCCACCCGCCCGCATCGCGATCGACTCTGGAGCGCGGCGGCTCGACGCCCCTTTCGCCGGCGCGGCCTTCTACGCGCTTCCGCGCTCCGTCAGCTTTCAGCTTTTCCGCCCGACTATCTCCGCGTCCTCCGCGCCCTCCGTGTTAAAAAGAATCCGTCCTCCGCCCTCCGTCCTCCGCCTTCTGACTTCCGGCTTTCGTCCTCCGTCCTCGGACTCCGCCCCTCCGTCCTCCGTTCCCTGTCCTCCGTCTTCCGGCTTCTGTCTTCCGTCCACCGCCAGCCGTCTACCGTGCGGCGCAGCCGCCCCGCCTCATCCCCCGTAACAGCTTTCCCACTACCAACCCGAGTTCCATTCAAAATAATTGCACGATCCAACCGCCGCGGCATAACGCTCCGCATCCTGCTTTCTGCGCGCCGCCGTTTCCGCCGGCTCCCGCCTCCGTCGCCCCGCCCTCAGGTTTCAGGTTTCAGGTCTCAGGTCTCAGGTTTCAGCTTTCACCTTTCAGCCTTTCGCGCCCCTCCCCATGCAATCACCACCGCCGCTCGCCCCGATCCCGCCTGCGAACCTCTCGCTGCCGACCCTCACCGTCCCCAAGGAAAAGTCCTATTTCGCCTGGGTCCTGCTGATCTCGATCGCCGTCTGGCTCGCCCTGGCCGTCTCGATCATCGGCCTCTTCTACGCGGCGATCTTCGGCTTCTTCCTCTGGCTCGGCAACGGCCTGCTCACCGCCTACCTCCGCTCCGAGGCCGTGCGCGTCGGCCCCGACCAACTCCCCGAACTCGACGCCGCGTTCAAGGACGTCTGCGCGCGACTCGGCGTGCGTGACATCCCCGCGCTCTACGTCCTCCAGTCGGGCGGCTTCCTCAACGCCTTCGCGACGCGTTTCTCCGGTCGCGATTTCGTCGTCGTTTACTCCGAATTCCTCGAAGCCCTCGGGCCGTCTTCGCCCGAGATGCGCTTCATTCTCGGCCACGAAATCGGCCACATCCAGAGCCGGCATATCGTTAAACAAATCTTCCTCGCGCCCGGCCTTTTCTTTCCGCTCGTCGGTCCCGCCTACCGTCGTGCGTGGGAAACCTCCTGCGATCGCTACGGCGCCTTCGCCGCTCAGGACGTCGGCGCCGCCACGCGCGCGATGCTGATCCTCGGCGGCGGACGCCAGCACGGACCCACGCTCAACCCCGACGCCTTCGCCGGCCAGCACGCGACCGAGCGCGGCTTCTTCATCTCACTGCACGAACTCACGTCGACCTATCCCACGCTCTCGCGCCGCGTCACCGACCTCATGGCGCTCCGCGACGGCCGACCGGTGCAAAGACCCGCGCGCAATCCCTTCGCCTATTTCTTCGCGCTCTTTTTCCCCGGTGGCAGCGCCGGCGCGGGCGGCCCGCTCGCGAGCATGATGATCGTGATCGTCATCATCGGCCTTATGGCCGCGATGGCGATCCCCGCATTCCAAAAAGTCCGCGATGCCTCGCAGGCGAAGATGTGCATCAACCACCAGCGCATGCTCGCCTCAGCGCTCGACCACTATCAACTCGAGAACGGCACCGGCCCCAGCACGTGGGACGACGTGGTCGGTCCCGACAAATTGTTGCCGACGATGCCAGTGTGCCCCACCGGCGGCACCTACAATGGTGCTCCGACGGAGAACGGCACCTATCAGGTGACGTGCACCGTCCCGGCCCACGACCCCGCCGCGCAACCACCCGCCGCTGCGCGCCAGCACTGACGGTGGCGACGCCGTCGCGCAGCAATCGACGTCCCCGGTAACGCCGCAACCCTCTGGAGTGTGGAGGCTCGACGGCGCGGTTCGACGCGCCACCCGTCGACCGCCTACCGTCCACCGAGCGGCACAGCCGTTCGGTCCTCCGACTTCCGTCCTCCGTCGACGGTGCAGCACAGCCGCTCAGCCTTCCATCCTCACCTCGCCCCGCCAAAATTGATCAACGCGACAAGCAGCAGCACGGCGCCGACGACGGCTGCGATGACGGCGCTACTGTAACTCGGGCGATCGATGATCAAAGCGTTACGCCGGGGATCCTCCGGATCATAATAAACGCCGACCTGCTGACCGGGAGGGAAGTCGAACTTCTTGCCAACGTCGCCCACATGCCGGTTGCCCGAAAAGTAGTAGAGGTCGCAGCAGCGATAGCTTTTCTCGCCGACGTTAAAGTCGACCTGCACCAAGGTCTGTGAGTTCACGGTGCCGGCGCGGCGGTCGACCAGGAGACTCTCCAGCTCGCGGACGACGCCAGTCGTGACGACCAGCCGCGGGATGGCGCGCGCCTTGGCCCGTGTTTCGCGCCACAAGCAAAACGCGAGGAAAAAGCTCCCCGCCGAGGCTACCAACAAGATCACGAAAAGACTCACGCGGAGCTGCTTCTTGGCGACAAACGCAGCCTCGCGCAACTCTCGAGAAACCTATGCCGCCATGCCCGCATGTCCACCAGCGGCACCGACAACGGCGCACCGCTCGCCTCACCGTCCACCGTGCGGGCAAGCCACCCGCTGCCCGCCAGACCCCGTAGCGCGGCCAACCTGACCGCGTCCCACCCGCCCGCATCGCGATCGACTCTGGAGCGCCGCGGCTCGACGCCGCTGTCGCCGGCGCGGCGCGACCATCTACGCGCTTTCGCGCTCCGTCAGCTTTCAGCTTTTCCGCCCGACTACCTCCGCGTCCTCCGCGCCCTCCGTGTTAAAAAAACCCGTCTTCCGTCCTCTGTCCTCGGCCCCGTCCTCCGGCTTCCGTCCTCCGTCCTCTGTCCTCGGACCTCCGCCTCTCCGTCCTCCGGTCCCTGTCCTCCGTCCCTCCGCCCCGCCTCATCCCCGTAACAGCTTTCCCACTACCAACCCCAATTGCCGTTCAAAACAATTGCACGAGCCCAACGCAGCCCCATAACCGTTCGCGTCCTGCTCGCCGCGCGCCGCCGTTTCCGCCGGCTCCGCCCTCAGCCGCCGTCCTCCCGACTTCCGGTCTCAGGTTTCAGCTTTCAGGTTTCAGCGTTTCAGCTTTTCCGCCTCAGCTCCCGCTTTCAACTCCCCGCCAGCCAGATGTCCCCTGAAGCCGCCGCCCGCCAAGCCATTCACGCCTGCCGCTCGTTGATGCAGCTTCCTCCCTCATCCGTCATCTTCTCATCAACTCCCACCGTGCCGTTCCGCCGGACTTTATGTGAGGCCGTCTCGCGCTCCATCCTTCTGCTTGCCTTCATTGGCGTCATTAGCCTTCGCGGCCAAACCCTCCTCCACGACAACTTCCAAGGAGACTCGCTAAACACCGTGAAGTGGCAGGCGCTCCTTCCAACGGGCGCCTCCTCCCTTAGCCAGAGCGCCGGCGTGGTCACCACAACCGGTCGCGGAATACTCGCCTCGAGCGATCAATTCACGGCTCCTTACGTCGTCTCCGGCACCTTTGTGATGCTCAGCGACGACGAGCATTTCAACATCGCCTTCCGCACCGATCTCAGCAGCGAAGGCGAGAATGCCTCGTTCGAACGCGCCGGGATACTCGTCTCCTTCTCCAATGATGGAGATGAAATCTCCATTCAGAGGTTCACGACTGCCGCCGATTGGTCACTCCTGAGCGGAATCAGCTATTCGCTACACACCGGCCAGTCCTATTCGTTCGATCTCACGGACTGGGGCAATATGATTGGGTTAAAAGTCGATGGCTCGACCGTTCTCTCCGCCAGTTCAACTTATTCCACCGGCGGCCACCTTGCCTTCTATTCGCGCGAAACCGGCACATCTACCGCCATCGATTCCCTAACAATAAGCGCTATTCCCGAGCCAAGCGCCTACACCGCGCTGCTCGGATGCCTCGCGCTTGGGGTGGTCGCCGTTCGCCGCCGCCGTTACCCTTCGATCTGAAGCTCTGAAAAGCTCGTCCACGTGTCGATGTCGGCCAACCAAAACCCCGAACAAGTCGCGCGCGACGCCATCGACGCGCAGCTTCGGGCCTCAGGCTGGGCCGTCCAAGCCAAGAGCGAAATCGATTTCCACGCCGGCGAGGGACAAGCGATCCGTGAATATCACACCGATACCGGTCCGGCCGACTACGTGCTATTCGTTGATGCCCGGCCCGTGGGGGTGATCGAGGCGAAGAAAGAGACCCTCGGCCAGTCGATCACCGCGGTCGAAGAAGAGACCGCCGAGTATGCTGCCGCGAAGCTGAAGTGGATTCAATCCACCGGCGCCCCACTCCCTTTTCTCTACGAAGCTACGGGCGTCATCACCCGTTTCACCGACCAACGCGATCCCAAGCCTCGCTCTCGCGAAGTCTTCTCTTTCCATCGCCCCGAAACGCTTCGCGCCTGGCTCGCCGCGCCCGCACGCTCCCTCCGGACCCGTTTGCACGATCTGCCCGCGCTCGACCCCGCCGGCCTGCGCGATTGCCAGATCGACGCCATCACGAAGCTCGACGCCTCGCTCAAACAGGCGAAGCCCCGCGCCCTCATCCAGATGGCCACCGGCTCGGGCAAGACCTTCACTGCCATCACGTCGATCTATCGCCTGCTGAAACACGCCCGCGTCCGCCGCGTCCTCTTCCTCGTCGACACGCGCAACCTCGGCGAGCAGGCCGAGCAGGAGTTCCTCGCCTTCACGCCCAACGACGACAACCGCAAGTTCACCGAACTCTACACCGTCACCCGCCTTGCCTCGTCCCACCTCCCGAACGACGCCGAGGTCTACATCTCCACCATCCAGCGGATGTATTCGATTCTCCAGGGCGAGGAGCTCGACGCCTCCTCCGAGGACGAAAACCCCGCCGAGCGCTCCACCTCCGACCGCAAACGCGAGCCGATGCCGGTCGCCTACTCCGCCGCCGTCCCGCCCGAGTTCTTCGACCTCATCATCATCGATGAGTGCCACCGCTCGATCTACAACCTCTGGCAGCAGGTCCTCGACTACTTCGACGCCTTCCTCGTCGGCCTCACCGCCACGCCCGACGCCCGCACCTACGGCTTCTTCAAGCAAAACGTCGTCTCCGAATACACCCACGAACGCGCCGTCGCCGACGGCGTCAACGTCCAGGGCGAAATCTACGTCATCGAGAC
>JAEYYL010000353.1 GCA_023430825.1 Verrucomicrobiota bacterium
TCGCGCCCGGGGGTGGGCTTGGTGACCTGTCCGTTCGACGTGATCGATGCGCGCGACCGGCAGCTGCCGGGCTGGCGAGGCATTTGTTTTCAGCAGGATGTGCTGCCGTTTTTTCTGTTGTTCTACAACCGGCTGAGCGCGCACGGGCAGGTGATCTATTCGGCGAAGGCGATCCGCGAAGCCGGCGGATATCGGGAGGGCTATCATCTGAGCGAAGCGACGGAGTTGTGGCTCAGGCTGGTGCGCCACATGCGGTGGGCGGTTGTGCCGGAGCCGCTTTACGCGTGGCGGGCGGCGAATCCGAACTCGGTGACGAAGCAAAACACGTTTCGTTATGCCGAAGGCAGTTTGCGGGCGTGCGAGGAAGAGATTGCGCGCACCTGCGGGTTGCAGGTGACGCGCGAGCAGATGATTGCGTTGCGCGATTTCTGGCTGCGGCATCAGACGGGCGGAGCCGACTGGGCGGAGGTGGAGCGGTTGATGACGACGCTCGTGCAACGTTACCGGCCGCCGCATGCGACGCGGGGCTGGTCGCGCAAGGTGGCCGTGGCCGTGGCCTGCGGCTGGTTCGCGCATGGGATGTTGGAGTTGAAGCACCGGCGGTTTGGTCGGGTGCTGGCCCATCTGCGGCGCGCGGCTCGCGCGTCGGGGGTTTATCTGCCGTGGGCGGTGTTTCAGTTCGCGGCGGAGGCGTTTGCCGTGCGGGGGCAGCTGTCGAGGCGGGCGTAACGCCGCGTTCGAAGGTGAGCGCGGCGAGGGCGCCGCGGCTCCATGATTGGTGCGTCAGCTCTTTCCCGGCGCATCGCGTTCCTGCGACCTCGCGCCGGGGGCGGGATAATTTTGGGCCGCGTCGTCGAGGACGAGAATCCAATCGAGCGTCTCGCCGGGGTCGGGCGGAACGAAGCGGTGCGTCTCTGTTTTTTCGATACGGCCGGCGGAAGTCGCCTCGCCGGTGCGCGGGTTGAACCACCAGACGTTCAGCGCGGTGCCGGTGAGCCGGCCGGTTTGAACGGTGAAGGCGCGACCGACCGGCGCGTAGATCGCGGCCCACCCGCCCGAGCGGTCGCGGGTTGCGACGAAGCGATAGCGACCGGCGCCGGGGATGGCGGTGGGCGCGGTTTCCGGCACGAGGAGCGTGTCATCGGGGATGCGGGTGAGGATCGGGCGTGATTCGAGCAGATGGCGGGCGTGTTGCATCTGGCCGGCGCCCGGTTGATCGAGCGCTTCCCACCAGGGGAGCAGCGGCAGGTTCACCGGTTCGCGGTCGGGGGCGGCGAACTGCCAGACGGAGTGGTGGCCGTAGGTGTGGCCGCAGGCGCCGCCGAACAAATCCCAATAGAGCGCGCGGCGGCAGTCGGCCGCGACGGAGTGGCCGTGCTCGGGGGCGGCGAATGAAACGGGGTGGTCCTCGTAAATCGGTTCGGCATCGATCACGGGTTTGGGGGGCGAGAGATCGTAGTCGCGCCGGGTGTTGGCGTAACGGGTGTAGGTGGTTTCGTGCCCGTTCTGGCGAAGGTTGAGATCGAGCCACGGAGCGTCGTGAAACCAGCGGGACGAGCTGGCGCCGCCGGGAGGGTGAAATGTGATGAGCTGCGTGTCGCCGACGGCGCGACGGAGGCCTTGCGCCATGGCTTCGATGATGCGGCGGTGGGTGTCGTTTTCGATCGCGCGGTCGCCGCCGAGGAACCAGATGACGGCTTTGTCCCTGTAGCGGCGGCCGATCCATTCGCCGTAGATGGCGGCGTTTTCGGGCGTGAAGACGACGGGCCCTTTGCCCCAGGAAGCGAGGTTCCACTTGTCGCCCCAGGTCGGCAGGAGGGCGATGAACAATCCGCGTTGGCCGGCTTCGTCGATGATCGCGTCGACGTGGTCCCAGTAATCGTTGGCGGGGCCCGGTTGTTCGGCGGGGCGCGTCGGGTCGTCGTCGAGGAGCGGCACGTGGCCCTGACGATTGGGCGTGCGCAGTCCGTCGAGTTCGGCGAGGGCGACGGCCTGGATGACGGTGAAGCCCTTCGCGGCGCGATTGTCGAGATAGCGGCGCGCTTCCTCGAGGGTGAGGCGGTGGAACAGTTCCCACGCGGTGTCGCCGAGGTAAAAGAAAGGGCGGCCGTCGTCGTGGAGAATGAAGTGCGGGGTGGCGGGGTCGATTTTCAAGCGGGGGGTGGAAACGTCGGCGGATCGGGCGAGGGGGAGCGCGGTCAACCAAAGGAGCGCGAGAAAGCAGAGGCGGGCGAGAGGCATGGGGCGGGTGGTTAACGGGGAAGGGCGGACGAACGAGAATGGATTTGTTTAATAGCGTCCAGCAGGGGCGATTTACTTGGCGCGTGCGTCCGAACATTTCGCAACCGCGTCTTGCGGGCGGCGTCCTGCTGCCTCAAGCGTATCGGCGTCCCCCCTGAATCCGTTCACCCCATGTCAAAGCCTACTACTCTGAACCGTCGCGATTTCATCAAATTCTCGGCCATGGCCGCCACGCTGCTGGGCTTTTCCGGCTGCGTGAATCTTCAGCAGAACCCGCGGAAGCCGCGTCCGATCGCGGCGGGGGCCAAGATCCGCATCGCGCAGATCGGCTGCGGCGGGAAGGGCTTCAGCGACATCATGGTGCACAAGGACGAGGATGTCGTGGCGTTGTGCGACATCGATTGGGAAGGCCAGCCGACTTACGCGATGGTCGATGGCGTGCGGACGGCGCAGCCGTCGAACGTGAAGAAGCTGATCGCGGAGTTCCCGAATGCGAAGCGTTACACGGATTTCCGGAAGATGCTGCTCGAGATGGACGACCAGATCGACGCGGTGTGCATCTCGACGCCGGACCACATGCATTTCCTGCCGACCTACATGGCGATCATGATGGGCAAGCACGTTTACGTGCAGAAGCCGCTGACGCAGACGGTCGGCGAGGCGCGGGAACTCCTGCGGCTGGCGCGGATGAACGGCGTGGTGACGCAGATGGGCAACCAGGGCCACGCGGGCGAGGGCATCCGGCTGGTGACGGAGTGGTATAACGCCGGCGTGCTCGGCGACGTGCGGCAGGTCGAAGTGTGGACGAATCGCCCGGTGTGGCCGCAGGGCATGACGGAGTGGCCGGCGACGGAGCCGGTGCCGGCGGGGCTCGACTGGGAGTCGTTCGTCGGCCGCGCGCCCGAGCGCGGCTACAGCTCGAAGATCCATCCATTCAACTGGCGCGGGTATCATGATTATGGATGCGGCGCGTTGGGCGACATGGCGTGCCATTTGATGGACGCGTCGTATTCCGTGCTGAACCTCGGGGCGCCGAGCAGCGTGGAGTTGAAAGAGCTGAACGGGCAGAGCTCGTTTGCGTTTCCGAACTCGGCGGTGGTCGAGTATCAGTTTGCCGCGCGCGGGAATCGTCCGCCGGTGACGCTGACCTGGCGCGAAGGCGGGTTGAAACCGCAGAAGCCCGCGCAGATGGAGGCGAATCGCCAGCTCGCGCACGGCGGGCAGTTGATCATCGGCAGCAAGGCGACCGTTTACGACGGCAACGATTACTGCAACAGCCCGCGCATCGTGCCGGAGACGCTGCACCGCGAACTCGCGCCGACCTTCCCGCCGCGGACGCTGCCGCGCGTGCCGGATGGCAATCCGCACAAGGAGTGGACGGACGCGATCCGCGCGAACGACCCGCGAGGCGCCGGTTCGAATTTCGAATACTCGGTGCCGTTCACCGAGACGGTGTGTCTCGGCACGATGGCGATCCTCGCGGGCGGCCAGTTCACGTGGGACGCGGAGGCGATGACGAGCGGGCGAGCCGATGTGGACAAGTTGGTTTATCCGACGTATCGCCGTGGCTGGGCGCCGGCGGACATGGGCGTCTGAGGCGCGGGCGGTTTTTCCGCCGCCGCGCCGAGCGCGCGGCGGCGTTCGCAGTAGAGTAGGGCGGGCTTCAGCCCGCCCTTTGGGCGCGAGAAGGCGGGCTCCTACCCCGTATTCGTCCTACCGCGCCTTGTCATCGCGAGCCCGAGGAACGAGGGCGTGGCGATCCAGCTCGATGGTTTGCTTCGTCGCTTCGCTCCTCGCCATGGCAGGCTAGATTGCGAGCAAATTACAGAGTGTGGCTGGTTCACGGGAGAGTGTGATTGGTGCGGGCTAAAGGAGAAGCGGCGTGGCCAAGACAGAGGCCCGCTCGCAGGAGCGTCAAGCGGGCCTCCCCTGGGCTTTCGGCCAGACAAAACTCACTTCACGGGAATGAAGCCGACTTTCTCGACGACCCGCTGGCCCGCGTCGCTCAAGGTGAAGGCGATGAACTTCGCCGCCTCGCCCGCCGGCTCGCCGTTCGTGTAGTAGAAGTTCGGTCGGGCATACGGATACTTTTTGCTCAACACCTCTTCCTTCGTGGGCGCGTGACCCTCGATCGTCACCACCTTCACACCCGGGGCCTGGATGTAGGCGACGCCGACGTAGCCGATGCCGTTCGGATTCTCGCCGACTTCCGCCGCGATCTGCTCGTTGCCCGCCATTTTCTGCGAGGTCGGGGCGTAATCGCGCTTCTTCATCGCGAGGTCCTTCCAGTCCGAATACGTGCCCGAGGACGTGTTGCGCGTGTAGATGGAAAACTTACCCGGATTACCGCCCACCGCCGACCAGTCGTTCACGTCGCCCGTGAAGATCTGCTCCACCTGCCGCCGCGTCAGATTGGTGATGGGATTGTTCTCGTTCACGATCACCGCCATGCCGTCGTAGCACACGATGATCGGCTTGAGCGTGACGCCCTTGGCCGCGGCGCCCGACATCTCCGTCGAGCGGGCCCGGCGCGACGACATGCCGATCTGTGCGGTGCCGTCGGTGATGGCCGCGATGCCGGTGGTGGAACCTTCCGCGGCGATCTCGAACGAGATGCCGGGATTCGACGCGCGATACTCTTCGGAGAGCATCGGCACGAGCTTGGCGCCAAGCGTGTCGGAGCCCTTGATGACGAGTTTCTGCGCCTGGAGCGAGGAAGCGGCGACGAGGGCCGCGGCGAGAAGGATGATTTTTTTCATAACGGTATTTTTTGGAGCGCTGATTGGATCAGAAGTTGAGCTGCACCTGCGAACGGACGCCGTGCACCGCGGCTTCGGCCGGTGCGCCCGTGATCGTGTCCTCGGATTTGCCGTAAACATAGCCGGCCTGGAATTTCAGGTCGTTGCCTTTCACATACCAGTTACCGCCGAAGAACATTTCCGTGAGCTTGTCGTGGGTGCCGCCGGACGCCGCGGAGCGCACGCCGTCGGACACATTGACGCCGCGGCCATCGGAATCGAGGTAGCTGTAGCGGAACACCGCCTCCCACGCTTCGCTGAACTTGAACGTCGGCTGGACCCAGAAACCGGACGGCTGCGCATCGCGGGTGGCAGAGACGCCGCGCTCGACGTCGGCCCACAGATATTCCGCCGCGAACCCGAACCGGCCCGCCGTGACGTCGGTATAAAGTGAATACACGTTCAGGTCGCTGCCGGTGCCGACGCCGAAGGGCGTCGTGCCCGACTTGCCGCCCTGGTCGGGCAGCATGCCCGCGCCGGCGCCGACGACGAACGTGCCGTGCTCGAACGTGCCGTTGTAGCCGGCGTTGGCCCAGAGGGCGACGCCGTTGTTCGTGGCGTTGCCCGTGCCCGCCGCGTTGGTGAAGTTCACCGCGCGCTCGGGATTGGTGACGGCGGCGCCGTAAAAGAAGTTGCCCTGCTTGCCGTCCATGAAGAGGCCGACGCGATAGCTGCCCGCACCGAGCCGGCGGCCGTTGTTCTCCTCCACGAAATAACGCGTGACGCCGGAGCGCTCGATCGCCTTCAAGCTGCCGGAGGAGGTGCGTTCCTCGAAACCGAGGTTCACCTTGCGCAGGCCGAAATCGAAGGTCAGGTCGCTGCTCTGGCGCCATTGCACGAAGGCCGCGTCGAAGAGCGAGCCCGCGAAATCGTAGGTGATGTTGGCGTTCCAGTCCGGACCGAGATCGGCGCGCGCGGTCAAATAGACGCGACGCATGAAAAAGTGATTCGTGGAAGCCGGATCGGCGGCGTTCTCGATGCCGGTATCGAGTCCCGCGAATTGTGCCTGGAGGCGTCCGCTGATGCGCAGGCGCGTCGTGTAGTTGCTGCCACCGGTGGCGAGGGCGGGCGGCTGGGCGGCATCGCGCACGAGATCGGCGCGAATGTCTTCCGCTTCCTGGTCGGTGAGGATGCCTTTGCGCACGAGAACTTCGAGAAGCGCGCCGCTGTCTTGCGCGGCGAGCGGGGCGGCCGAGGCGAGCGCGAGAGCGCCACCTAAAACCAGCCATTTGCGAGTAAGTTTGAGCATGTTGAGCGTGTAGGTGTTCAGGAAACGCCCCGAGCATGCCCGGCAATTGTTACGAACGCGTGGCGGCCGTGTGACGAAGCCGCAAAGTTCGAGGCTTTTCCGGAGAATTACCCGATCTGGATGACAAACAGGTTACGTCAGGAGGCGTAACCGGTGGAACCCGACGTCCCTGTATAGACCGGGGACATGGGTTACACCTGTTCGGAGACATGGGTAACACATGGGGATGCCGTGGATCACCGCGTCACCCATGTGTCAAAGACACGAGTTTGTGTTACTCGCCAGCGCAGCTGGCG
>JAEYYL010000313.1 GCA_023430825.1 Verrucomicrobiota bacterium
CCGTTGTTCAGAAACGTGGTGGGGCCGGTGCTGTTGGCGAAGACGCCGTTGATTTCGAGGCGGGCGTTGGGGCCCATGGTGATCGTGCCGTTGGCGTCGAGGGTGCCGTTGACGCGGAGGCGATCGACGTAGAAGCCGCGCCAGAAATCATCGGCGAAGATATTGCTCGCTTCGGTGAGGTCGTCGGTGGGGCCGGAATAGAGTCGCGTGGTGCCGCCGTCGATCGTGACGAAATCGTTGGAGGAACCGCTGCCGAACATGACGTAGGCGTTGGAGCGGAGCGTGCCGCCATCGCCGTCGGACGTGGTGCGCGAGCCGAACTCGATGGTGCCCTGGTTGGCGATCGTGGTGCCGGGCGCGTAAGCGGCTTCGAATCCGCCGGCGAAGGTGAGCGTGCTGCCGGTGCCGACGGCGAGCGGGAGCGATTCGGTGCCGAGGTCCCAAACGGCGTCGGGGCCGTAGAGCGTGATGTGCGTGTGGTCGAGATTGGCGGGCGCGTTCGGCGCGGTGACGGTGCCGGCGATCCACAGGCTGGCGTCGGTCGCACCGAGCGCGGTGAGGGTGGCGTTGTTCAGGTCGAGCGTGCTGCCGGCGCGGACGACGAGATCTCCGGTGTTGGTGAAAGTGGTGATGCTGCTGCTGACGGTGAAGTCGGCGTCGTGACGGAGTTCGATGCGGCCTGTATTCGTGTTTAAACTACGGAGGGCGGAGGCGTCGTGCTGGTTGGTGAACGTGTAAGCGCCGCCGAGGCGGAGGTCGGCGGCGTTGGTGACGAGGTCGGCGCCGTCGAAGCGGAGCGTGCTGGCGTCGATGTCGAAGCGGCCGCCGGTGAGCGTGCGGGTGGCGGCGTTGTAGTTGGTGAAGTTGGAGCCGGTGATGGCGATGGTGCCACCGAAGGCGGCGGCGAGCAGGCCGTCGTTGGTGAACGCCTCGGCGGCGGTGTCGCGCGTGTAGATGGCGTTGCCGCTGATCGTGAGCCCGCCGCCGGCGAGAATGCTGCGGATGCCGGCGTTGTTGGTGCCGTCGGTGATGCGGGCGGCGGTGCTGTTGAAGGTGATGCTCACGGCGGCGTCGAACCAGTCGCTGATTTCGGGCACCACGAGCGTGCCGCCGACGACGTAACGGCCTTCGGTGAACGCGCCGTTGGTGACGGAGAGGAAATCGCCGTCGATGGTGAGCGTGGTGCCGGTGTCGACGGCGAGCGTGCCGAGGTTGCGGAAGCCGCCGGCGCCGGGCTGGACGACGAGTGAGCCGCCGATGGCGCCGCCGAGCGCGCGGATCGTGCCGTCGGTGCTGTTGATCAGGGTGAGGAGACCGTTGCCGAGGTTGCCGCGACCCTGGATCGTGTTGTCGAGATTGGTGAACGTCGTGCCGGCTGCGCCGGTGATCAGGCCCTGGCCGGTCTTGGCGC
Source organism: Verrucomicrobiota bacterium (assembly GCA_023430825.1). Taxonomy (GTDB): domain Bacteria; phylum Verrucomicrobiota; class Verrucomicrobiia; order Opitutales; family Opitutaceae; genus Opitutus. Next base: position 1,412 of record JAEYYL010000313.1, read on the forward strand.
CGCCGGGGCCGCTCCAGACGGCGTCGAGCTGGGTGTAAGGCGTGCCGTTGGCGTCGGTTTTTTCGATCGTGACGAGTTGACCACCCATCTGGATGAAACCGCCGCCGCTCAGGGTGAGGTTTTGCGAAAGCGCGAGCGTGCCGGTGGGCGGAGTGAGGCTGGGCGCGGTGGCGCCGAGGGTGATGAAACCGGCGTTGGAGAACGTGGCGTCCTGCAGCGTGAGCGTGGCGTCGTCGACGGCGAGGATGCCGTTGCCGAGATTGGCGAAGTTGGTGAGGGCGGCGGCGCCGAAGTCGAAGTTGTAGGTGCCGTTGTTGCGGATCTGCGTGCCGGTGATGGCGGCGCCGCTGCCGATGGTGACGTTGCCGTTGTTGGTAAACGGCGTGTCGGCGCCGAGGGTGATGGAGGAATTGGCGCCGAGGATGAGATCGGTGTCCTTGGTGGAGGAAAGCGACGGGAGCTGGATGGCGACGTTGTCGCCGAGGGTGAGGTCGCCCTCGAGCAGGAGGCTGTCGACGTCGAAGGTGGTGCCGGTGCCGATCGTGAGGGTGCCGGTGCGGCTGACGCTGATGCCGCCGCCGATGACGGCGGTGCGGGTGAGCGAGAGACCGCCCTGGACGTCGAGCAGGCCTGGGGTGACGCCGTCCATGAACGAGGCGAAATTGGTGAGCGTGGTGTCGTGGTCGCTGCTGCCGATGACGAGATGGCCGGTGGAGACGGAGCCGAGCCAGCCGCTATTGATGATTTCGTCGGCGGTGAGGGTGAGGGTGCCGGTGGCGAAGATGCGGCCGTAGTTGACGAGGGCGTCGCTGTCGATGAGGCCGGCGCCGCGGATGAGGTAGTTGGAGTTGGTGAGCGTGCCGGGTGTGTCGATGGCGCCGCTGCCGGTGGTGGTGTAGGTGCCGTTGTAGGTGACGCGGCCGAGCTGGAGTTCGCCGCCGCCGTCGGCGCCGATCAGGTCGTAATCGCCGCCGGTGTGGAACGTGGTTTGGGCGGCGCCGCCGCCGAGGATGAGATTGCCGCCGCCGAGGGTGAACGTCGAACCGGCCTCGGGCGTGAAGTCGGCTCCCTTGATCTGGAGGGTCGAGCGCGGAGCGAGGGTGAGTTCGCCGCCGCTGGCGATGGTGAGCGAGGACGCGAGGGAAAGCGTGACGAGGCTGTTGAGCGCGAGGTGGCCGCGGAGATCGGTGAATGAGGCGAGGCCGGAGGTGGTGTTGCCGCCGGAGACGCGGTCGAAGCTGTCGCCGCCGGAGTCGAGATTGAGCGTGGGGTCGAGGACCGTGGTGTCGGCGCTGGTGCGGGCGAGGATGAGTTTGCTGCCGGCGGCGAGGCCGGTGAGGGCGGGGCCGGTGTAGCGGAGATCGCCGGCAACGGTCCAGGTGTTGGCGAAGGCGAGTTGGTTGGAACCGTTGATGGGAAGACTGGCGGCGCCGGAAGTTTTGGTGGTGTCGAGCGTGGCGCCGAGGCCGAGCTGGAGTTCGCCGTTGCCGCTGTAGCCGTCGACGGAGAAGCGGGTGCCGGTGCCGGTGAGTTGGAGGAGGCCGGTGTTGGTGAAGGCGGTGGAGCTGCTGTCGTTGACCGCGCCGGCGGCGAACGTGAGCGTGCCGGCGTTGGACGAGAGCACGGCCTCGTTGCCGCTGCGGCGCAGGGAGCTGTTAACGCCGTCGAACTTGAGCGTGGTGCCGGAGGCGACGCCGGTGACGGCGGTGCCGGTGTAATCGATGCGACCGCCGAGATTCCAGATGCCGCCGCCGGAGAGGAGGCCGCCACCGCTGACGTTGGAGAGGGAGCCGGCGGAGAATTGGGCGTTGTGGGTGAGCTGGAGGCCGCCGGCGTTGAGGAAACTGCTGCTGGCGAGCGAGCCGCCGGAGACGCTGATCACGCCGGCGTTGTTGAGTGAGCCCGACGTGCTGAACGCGCTGCTGGCGCCGTCGACGAGGAGGGTGCCGGCGTTGAGGAAATTGGCGGTGGTGACGGATTGAGTGGCGCCGGAGAGGAGGGCGAGCTGGCTGCCGAGGCCGATGCCGGAGAGATTCTCGAGGGCGTCGTGTTCGATGCCGGTTCGGAAGAGATAACCGCCGACGGGTCGCGCGCCGATCAAATGAACCGTGGTGCCGATCGTCGCGATGCTGTCGCCGTTGTAGCGGAGTTGTCCGCCGCCGCCGGCTTCGCCGAGGTAGAGCGAAAGACCGGTGAGGGTGCCGTTGACGTTGGGGGCGAACGTGCCGCCGAACGTGGCGGTGCTGCCGCTGCCGATATCGAGAATACCGGTGCTGGCGGCGAGGCCCGCGGCGGTGAAGTGGGCGGGCGTGGTGCCGGTGGTGTCGCGGCGCAGCATGAGCGTGCCGTCGAGCGTGAGGGTTTGGTCGGTGGTGACGGAGACGCCGTCGAGCCAGAGTGCGCCGTCGATGGTGGCGAGGTGGCCGAGGGCATCGTGGGCGGAGTTGGGGGCGATGGGATCGGACTGGTTGACGAGGTGCGTGCCGGCGTAGGCGGGGCTGTCGATGAGACGCACGCCGGCGTGCTCGCCGATTTTGGTGATGTCGGCGCCGCTGTAGGTGAGTTTTCCGCCGATGATGAAGGAGCCCTCGGCGAGGACGCCGTTGGCGTCGATGAAGCCGGGGACGCGACGACCTTGGGCGTCGAAGAGGTAGCCGCCGTCTTCGCCGACGGTGCCGTTGACCTTGAGGTCGCTGCCGCCTTCGAGAACGAGAACACCGGTGGCGGTGGGGTCGAGACCGCGGAGGCCGACGTCGTTGTTGGGGCCGGTGAACGAGAGGGAGCCGCTGAGGGCGAGGTTTTCGATGTTGTTGAAAAGAGCGTTGGTGACGTTGAGTCGGCCGGCGACGTTCTCGACGGCGTAGTTGGCGGTGCCGGTGCTGTTGCTGATGTTGACGGTCTGGAACTGCGTGACGTCGAAGACGCGGGCGTTGGCGTCGGGGTTGACGAGCGATTCGATGCCGCGGGTCGGGGAGTTGAACTGATCGAGGGCGCCGTAGTGGTTGAGGCTGGTCCAGAGATCGGCGGAGGCGAAGGCGCCGCCGGTGGCGGTGTAGGAGTAGAGCGGGCCGATGCCGCCACCCATGCCCCAGGCGGTGAGGCCGAGTTTGAGGATGTCGAGGCGGAAGGACGGGGAGAACAGCAGGTCGAGATTGGTGCTCAGGGTGGGCGCGACGGCGAGCGAGGGGAAGATCTGCAGCGGCGTGGCCTCGGTGCCTTGGTGGTCGGCGAGGGTGAAGTTGAAACCGGAGCCGTCTTCGGGGAGGACGAACGTGTAGTTGGTGACCCAGTCGGTGGTGGTGCCGTTGCCGAGCTTGTATTTCACCGGCACGTTGGAGGAGAGGATGAGCGTCGAGTTGGAGGAGAGGGAGAGCTGTTGTTCGAGGCCGAGGGTGAGGCCGGCGTCGACGCTGACGATTTCGAGTTCGGCGACGAGGGGACCACCGAGGGAGAGCTTGGGTTGAAACGGGTTCACCGGCAGGCCCATGTAGAGGGAGGCGAGGCCGAGGATATTGGCGCGGAGGGCGATGACCTCTTCCTGGGTGTTGGTGACCGAGGTGGCGTTGCCGGAGCGGGCGTTGAGCTCGCTGATGGTGCGGGCGCTGATGTTGCCGTATTCGACGACGGTGCCGAAGGCGAACGGGCTGGTGTTGAGCGGGATGGCGACGCCGGCATCGAGGTTTTTGTCGGCGATGCCCATGAGCCCGCCGAGGACCTGGACGCGGCGGTTGTTGTCCTTGTTATACGCGATGAGCGGGATGGAGAAATCGAACGGGTTGATGCCGTCGGGGATGCCGGTGGCGCTGGCGAGGCTCGCGTAGATGCTGGAGATGCTGGCCTTGACGTTGACGCTGTCGAAGAAGGCGGCGGTGACGTCGATGCCGAGGTCGACCTTGAAACGCTGGTTGAGGTAGAACTCGGCGTTGGGGAATGTGCTGGCGATGCGGTCGGTTTGGCCGGCGAGAAGGGAGCGGTCCTGGGTCACGCTGATCTGGGCGCCGATGGTATTGAGGTCGTTGTAGCTGAGGGTAACGGTATTGGGCAGGTTGAGCGCGACCTGGCCGGAGCTGGATTTGAAGCCCCAGTCGAAGCCGATTTTGCCCTCGGTGGTGACGGTGGCCTTGAGGCCGAAATCGCCGACCCACGTCGACTCGATGCCGCCGAAGCTGGCTTCGGCGTCCCATTGCAGGCCGATGAAGCCGTTCGCATCGATGGTGGTGGCGCCGCTGCCGCTCCACAGGCTGAGGCCGGTGGCGCTGTAGTTGGACTGCAGCGTGTAGGTGAAGGCTTGGGCGTGCGCGCGAGGGCTCAGGCCGAAAGCGGCGGCGAGGGTGAACACGCACGAAAGAGCGCGCGCGAAACGAAGGAGACCGGACGGCCTGGACGCCGTGGGGACGAGGGAGGTTGAAGCCACCCGGAGAAACTTGGGTTTCCCAACTTGGGGGCACGACGAGAACGTCGAAATTGCGCCGATGGTTTTCTTGCCAATGGGCTGGGGGGGACTGGCGGTGGGCGCGAAGGCGCGAGAACGCGACGAAGCGCGCGGACACGAAAAATTCATGGTGGAAGCGGGAGGCTTCCAGCGTTGAGGGGCGACCGCGGTGGGCAACGAGGCAGACCTCGTAGTTCTACCAGCTTTTCGACGACGGCGGAGCTTGCGGCGAGGGGAGCTCGACCGTGGAGTGCGGGGCATGCCTCCGCCGCCGCGTTATTCCAGATTGCTGGTGACAGGGATGCTCGCGCTGGTGGCGGCGTTCGTCGGCTGGCTGCTGTTCCTGGTCGGCGGCGATCGGAGTGCGATGATCAGCCTGCCGGACGGCGATGGAGCGACGGTCGAGATGTGGGCGGATCCGAGTGGAGTGAGCACGCCGGATGAGGTCGCGGCGAAACCGGCGGAGGCGTGGACGTCATGGAACGGCGAAGGCTATATGCACGCGGAGAACGGCGTGGCGTTGTGGGTTCGCGTGACGTTGCGCAACCTCACGGACGAAGTGCAGCGCGGCGTGTTGGGCGACACGGAGTATTTTTCGGATCGCGTCGAACTCTGGGAACGCGACGCGAATGCTGCGGGAGGCTGGCGGAGCGCGGTGTCCGGCGAAAGTGTGCCGCACGCCGAGAAGCCGTTGTGGAGCCGCATGTCGCCCTTTCCGGTGGATTTGCCGGCGCGAAGCGAGCGGACTTTTTATTTTCGGCTGGAAGATCGATTCGCGGTGTGGTCCCGCATCGCGTGGTGGCCGCGGACCACGGCATATTTTTCCGAGCAAATCCGCGACGCGATCGCTGAGGCCGCGTGTTACGGCGCGCTGTTCGGTTTGCTGGTCTATAATACCGTTTTTTGGGTTCGCCTGCGCGATGCCGGCACCGGTTGCTATGTGCTCTACGCCAGCGCGCTGACGGCGGCGAATTTTCTGGGAAATGGAGGACCGGCGCTTCTTGGATGGCCGATGGGTTCGCCGTGGAAAGAGGCCTTCTTCGTGGTCGCGCTGGGCGGCAGCACGGTGTTTCTGGTGATGTTTGCGCGCGGTTTTCTCGAATCGGGGAAAAGGATGCCGCGGGCCGACCAGCTGGCGCGCGGGCTGCGCGTGGTGCTGCTCGGATTCGTCGTTGGGGCGGCGCTGCTCCCCTGGATGGAGAGCGCGGAATATTTCCATTATCTTGTTCCGGTGGTGGCGCTGAGCCACGGCCTGATGCTGTCGATGGGCGTGATCGCGTGGCGGCAGGGCGTGTATCATGCGCGCTACTTCGTCGCGGCCTCGGGTGCGATGCTGGCGGGTGCGCTTCCCGCGGTCGTGCAGTGGACCGAGCGCGACCTCAGCCAATCGGCGGCCGTGGGCGTGCTCGCCGGTTCGGTGCTGGAGATCACGTTGCTCGCGTTTGCCGTGGCGGGCCGGTTTGCGCGCTTGCAGCAGGAGAAGGCGGACGCGCAGGCGCGCCTGGTCGAAGAAATGGAGCAGCGGCGCGCCATGCAGGAAGCTTACGCGGACGAACTCGAAGTCGAAGTGCGCGAACGCACGCATGAGCTCGAGCTGGCAAACGCGGACAAGGATCGAATGCTCGCGCTCCTGGGCCACGATTTGCGCAGCCCGCTGACGGCGATGACGCAGACGGCGGAGCAGATTCGCGGTGCGAGCCGTTCGCCGTTTGCGGCGACGCTGTCCGCCCGGGCGGGGATCGGCGGATCGACAGCGGGGAATGGGAACGCGGATGTATTGGAACCGCTGAGACGTTTCGCGGGCGACGTGGCGGACGCGGGACGACAGATGCTTTTGTTGATCGAAGATATCGTGCTGTGGTCGCGTTTGCGCGTCGGCGCGGCGCCGGCCTCGTCGCGGCCCGAGGTGCGGTCAATCGTCGGCTCGGTGGTGTTGTTGCACCGCGCGCTCGCGGAGCGCCGCAAGGTGGATGTGATCGTCGACGTGCGGGTGGGACTGGTGGTGCAGACGGATCTCGTGCTCGTGCAAGCGCTCGCGCGCAATCTCGTCGGCAATGCGGTGAAGTTCGCGCAACGGCGGGTGGAGATCTCGGCCAGCGTCGTGGGGGACGGCGTGCGCCTGGCGGTGCGCGACGACGGCCCGGGCTTGCCGGAGACGGTGGCGGCGCGATTGCGCGGGGGCCCGGCGGGTGACGAGCGCGGCTTCGGGCTGCGCTTGTGTCAGGAGATTTGTGACACGCTCGGGTTGCGCATCGAGGCCGCAACCCCGCCGCAAGGCGGCACGGAGATGAGCGTGACGCTGCCGCTGGCGACGGTGCCGGGGGTTAAACTGACGCTCTCATGACCGGCTCTCCCGAAAGAAATCCCGCCCGCGTGCGCACGCTGGTCGTTGAAGACCAGGGGATGTTTCGCGCGTTTCTCCTGAGCTGGCTGCGCACCCAGCCGCGCTTCGAAGTGGTCGCGTCGGCGGGTTCGGCGGAAGAGGGATTGAAGTGTGCGCACGAGTGCGAGCCGGAGTTTATGCTGGTCGATTTGCACCTGCCCGGGATGGACGGGCTCGAGTTCGTGCGGGCGGTGCGGCAAGCGCGACCGGAGGTGCGTTCGTTGATTCTCACCTCGCTCACCGATCCGCTCGCCGTGACGCGGATTCGGGAGAGCGGCGTGGAAGGATACCTGGAAAAAGATGCGTCGCCGGCGGAGCTCGAGGAGGCGGTGCGCGAAGTGGCGGGCGGCAGTTCGTATTTTTCGCAGCGGTTTCGCGATGCGCTGGCGCGTGAAGGCGGCAAGCCCGGGGCGTTCGGTAAAATCCTTTCGCGGCGTGAGCAGCAGGTGCTCGCGCACGTGCTTGCCGGGCAGACGAGTCGCGAGATCGGGGAACTGATCGGATTGAGCGGGCGCACGGTGGAGTTTCACCGGGGGAATCTGATGGCGAAGCTCGGCGCGACCACCGTCACCGAGCTGGTGGCGCGAGCGCGGCAACACGGTTTGGCGTGAGCGGGGACGCGGGGCGGAGGACGCCGCGAAAGGCGGAAAGGCGTTGCGGCCCTTGGTTCAGCGGGGCGGGCGGGTGCCGGGCGCGGGAAAGTTTTGCGCTTCGTCGTCGAGCACGAGCACCCAGTCGATCGCTTCGCCGGGATCGGGAGGCGAGAAGCGTTGTGTCGCCAGTTTTTCGATACGGCCGGCAAAGTTGCTTCGCCGGCGCGGGGGTTGAACCACCAGACGTTGAGTTTCGTGCCGCTGCCGCCGTGCGTTCGGGGTCAACCTCGCCGGGCCGGGAGGGCCGGTGGAGCGGTAACGCGGTGAACGGGGCGGCGGCGGGAGGATCAGAAGCTGGGATTCTGGCCGAGGATGGGTTCGCCGCGGGGGCGGAGGGGTGAGGTCGGAGCGGTGTCTTCGGCGGTGATGAGGAAGTCGAGTGGGCCCGGGGTGGGGGCGGTGGCGGGGTCGATGGTGAAGAAATACAGGCCGCGCGAGGTCGCGGCGGGGAGGCTGCCGGCGTCGATGACGCGACTGGCGCCAGGGTCGACGAGCCAGAGATGGTAGCGCTTGCCGTCAGCGGGCGCGGGCAGTTGTTGCACGGCGATGAAGCCCTGGCGGGTGGTCGGGTCGAACAGGGCGTAAGCGTGGCGGCTGCCGGCGGAGGAGGAACCGTGAGGGAGGTTTTCGGGGCTCGTCCAGAATTGTTCGGCGAGTGAGGCGAGCTGGACGAAACGGGCGTCGGGGCCGGTGGGGCCTTCGCGGAGTTGAAAGGGGGTGACGGTGCTGTGCTGCGGGTCGAGGCCGACGATGAGCACCATCGGCGGCGCGTCGGCGGCGCGGTGGCGTTCGAGAAAGAAGAACGTGCCGGCGCCGAGTGCGATGGCGGCGGCGGCGGCGAGGGTCCAGCGCGCGACGGTCGGCCAAACGGTGAGGACGCGGGGAGACGCGTGAGAAGGTGGACGGGCGGCGAGAAGCGAGTCGGTGAAGGCGGGAGGTGGCGGGCTCGGTAGGCGCGGCGAGGTGTGAAACGGCGGGGTGGGGAGACCCCGCCCTGCTTGGGCGGGGGTGTCGAGCTGGGCTTCGATGCGGGCGAGGAGGTCGGCGCGCGGGCGGTGCGGCGGCAGGAGGCGGATGCGTTCGGCGAGGGCGGTTTCGAATTCGCGGACCAGGGTGGCGAGCGCGTCGTCGTGGGCGAGGCGGGTTTCGAAAGCGGCGCGTTCGCTGGGATCGAGCTGGTCGAGGACGTAGAGGCAGGCGAGTTCTTCGAGTTGGGGAGTCATGGCGCGGCGGAATGGAGCGCGTCGCGCAGCGCGAGGACGCTGCGGCGGATCCAGGTTTTGACGGTGCCGAGCGGCTGTTGAAGGCGGTCGGCGATCTGCGGATGGGTGAGCTCGGTGAAGAGCGCGAGTTCGAGCGTCTGGCGTTGGGCGTCGGGGAGAGCGGCGAGCGCGGCGCGGAGTTGGTCGGCGTCCTCGTGTTGTTCGATGAGCTGGCGTGGACTGCCGGCGGCGGGCGGTTCGAAATCGGCGAGCGGGACGGCGGCGGGGAGGCGGGCGGATTTGCGGAGATGGTCGATGCAGGTGCGGCGCGTGATCGTCGCGGCCCAGGTAAACGGGCGCGAGCGGTGGGAATCGAAGTTCGCGGCGTGGCGCCAGATCTTGAGGAAGGTGTCCTGCAGCGCTTCCTCGGCGGCGCCGGTGTCGCCGAGCATGCGCAGGGCGAGGGAGAACAGCGGGGCGCTGTAGCGGGCGTAGAGTTTGCGAAATGCCGCGCGGTCGCCGGTGCCGATGCGCGCGATCAGGCACGCTTCCTCGATGAAGGTGGCTTGGTCGGCCGGAGATTGCGGCGTCGAAGGCACGGCGGCGGCGCGCGGCGGAGATTATTCCTTTTCGGCGGCGCCGGAAAAAAGCGCGTCCTCGATTTTTTTGGCGGCGGCTTCGGCGGCGCCGCGGAGGAGTTCGTCGAGCGTGTCGTCGAGGTGTTGTCCGGCGCGAGGATAGAGGCGATGCATGACGATGCCGAAGTCGTGTTTCGTGCCGCGGTCGTGGAGGTTCATCCAGGCGCGGAAGGTGAGATCGCCGGAGGTTTCCTCGCGGATTTTTTGGAGGAAGATGCGCAGTTCGAGATCGTAGTCGGGAGCGTTGGCGCCGAAGCGTTCGACCTCGATCTTCAGCGGCCACTGGCGGGCTTCGAAGACCTTGGGAAACACGTAGGCGAGACGGTTGTAGAACTCGCTGTTGGCGGGGCGGCGGTCGACGGGTTCGACAACGGTGATCGTGAGGGTGCGGCGAGGGTCGTCGGCGGCCGCGGCGTTTTTATCGGCTGTGGCGGCGGCGAAAGTCGGGAGGGTGACGGACAGGGCCAGGAGAAGAGTGGGGAGGAGGTGGCGGAGTTTCATGAGAGGATGGTGGGATTTTTGACACGGAGGGCACTGAGCTCGGACACGGAGGGCACGGAGGAACAAGGCTCGATCAGGCAATGAACCACGGATGAACGCGAATAGACACGGATGGGAAGGACAGCGGAGGCAGACGGTTTGGATCTGGGTTCAGTGGCGTCCATCGGGGTTTCGACTCGGTTTTCGGTTCAGGTTTGAGAGCGACCGGTTTGGTGATTTTTGCGGTTGGTGGTTCTCCCCTCTTTTACGCCAAGAAGGGCGGGATGGATTCAAGCAACGATGTCGGGGTGAAAAAAGGCCCGCTCGGTGAGCGGGCCTTGGGGTTGGAGCGATCAAGGATGCCGTCATCCTTTCGAGAGCGATCGTCAGGCGTAGTGCGGTCAACTTGACCGCCTATGCGGCATCGACCTCACGACACGGTCAGATTGACCGTGCTACGTTGCAGGCGTTCTGGCGGGGTCGGGGGACGCCGCCCTACGTTTGACGGACGCCACCTATCGAGGGTATCGAGGATGGCGATCAGGGAGCCGCGGGAGCGGGCGGGGGCGTTTCGCTGCCGGATTCCTCCTCGGTCTCGACGATGCGGGCGATGCTCAGGAGCTTGTCGCCGGGCTGGAGGTTGACGAGGCGCACGCCCTTTGCGCCGCGGTTGGTCTCGCGGATGGTGTTCACCGGGCAACGCACGCTCTGGCCCTTCGCGGTGAGGAGCATGATTTCGTCGGTGTCCTTCACGCTGAGTGCGCCGGCGAGCTTGATCGAGCCGTCCTCGGGGAGGTCGATCGCCCAGACGCCGCTGCCGCCGCGGTTGATCAGGCGGTAGTCTTCGAAGCGCGTGCGGACGCCGAGGCCGGCTTCGCTCGCCACGAGGAATTTCGCCGCGTGATCGACGACCTCGATGACCTGCAGGTAATCGCTCTCGAGCTTGAAGCGCATGCCGGTGACGCCGCCGGTGGCGCGGCCGGTGGCGCGGAAGAGTTCCTCGCCGCTCTCGGGATCGCGTTCGCGGAAGCGGACGGCGAGGCCCTGGTGGGAAACGAGAATGAGTTCGTCGCTGCCGGTGGTGAGCACGGTGCCGATGACGCTGTCGTCCTTGGCGAGATTGATGCCGATGAGGCCGCCCTCGCGCGTGGCGTTGGCGTAATCGGAGAGGGAACTCTTTTTGATCGTGCCGGCTTTCGTCGCCATGACGAGGTAACGGTCCTCGACGAAATCCTTCACGCAGAGCATCGCGGCGATTTTTTCGCCGTCGGTGAGGCGGAGGAAAGACGAGACGGATTTGCCCTTCGACGTGCGCGTGCCCTCGGGCACGTCGTAAACCTTCTTCGCGTGGCACTGGCCCGTGCTGGTGAGGAAGAGGATGAAGTCGTGCGTCGACGCGGTGAAGAGGTTCTCGACGAAGTCCTCGTCGTAGGTCTCGGCGCCGATGATGCCCTTGCCGCCGCGTTTCTGGGAGCGGTATTCGGCGACGGGCGTGCGCTTGATGAAGCCGAGGTGGGAGACGGTGATGACGCAGCCCTCGTTGGGGATGACGTCTTCCATGCGGAATTCGCCGGCGGCGCCGATGATTTCAGTGCGGCGGGGTGAGGCGTATTTTTCCTTCATCTCGCCGAGTTCCTTTTTGATGAGGGCGAGAAGCTTGGGCTCGGACTCGAGGATGCCGCGGAGTTCCTCGATTGTTTTCATCAGCTCGAGGTATTCGGCCTCGATCTTGCCGCGTTCGAGGCCGGTGAGCTGATAGAGGCGGAGTTCGAGGATGGCGTCGGTCTGTCGCTCGGTGAGCGGATATTTCGCCATCAAGCGCACCTTGGCCTCTTCGCGGTTTTGCGAGGCGCGGATGATTTTGACGAAGTCGTCGAGGTTATCGAGGGCGATGATGTAGCCCTCGAGGATGTGCGCGCGGTCGAGCGCCTGCTGGAGACGATACTTCGTGCGGCGGGTGACGACATCGCGGCGGTGCTCGATGTAGCACTCGATGAGTTCCTTGATGTTCATCTGCTTCGGCCGCTTCTTGTCGAGGGCCAGGAGCGTGACGCCGAAGGAGGATTCGAGGGCGGTTTTCTGGAAGAGCTGGTTGATGACGACCTTGGCCTGCTCGCCGCGTTTCAGCTCGATGACGATGCGGGTGTTTTCGTCGGACTCGTCGCGGAGGTCGCGGATGCCGTCGATCTCCTTATCGCCGACGAGTTCGGCGATGCGGGTGACGAGCGTGGCGCGATTCACGTTATACGGGATTTCCGTGATGACGATCTGCTCCATGCCGCCCTTCATCTCCTCGGTGTGGGCCTTGCCGCGGGTGCGGACGATGCCCTTGCCGGTTTTCAGGTAGCTGAGGATGCCCTCGCGGCCGGCGATGACGCCGCCGGTGGGGAAATCGGGACCGCGGATGATCGTGCAGAGCTCGTCGACGGAGATGCGCGGGTTGTCGATGATGGCGAACGTGGCGTCGATGATCTCGCTGAGATTGTGCGGCGGGATGTTGGTCGTCATGCCGACGGCGATGCCGGTCGAGCCGTTCATCAGCAGATTCGGCAGGGCGGACGGGAGCACGGTGGGCTCGGTGGTCGACTCCTTGTAATTCGGGATGAAGTCGACGGTGTCCTCCTCGATGTCGCTGAGCAGTTCCTCGGCGATGTCCTTGAGGCGGGCCTCGGTGTAACGGTAGGCGGCGGGCGGATCGCCGTCGACGGAGCCGAAGTTGCCCTGCGGATCGATGAGCGGGTAACGCATCACCCACGGCTGGGCCATGCGGACGAGCGTGTCGTAAACGGAGGAGTCGCCGTGCGGGTGGTAGTTCTTGAGCACTTCGCCGACGACGCCGGCGCATTTGTCGAAAGCGCGGTTGTGGAGCAGGCCTTCGCGGAGCATCGCGTAGAGGACGCGGCGTTGCACGGGCTTCAGGCCATCGCGGGCGTCGGGGAGGGCGCGCGAGATGATGACCGACATCGAGTATTCGATGTAGGCGGTCTGCATGATCTCGGTGATATTGGCCGAGGAGAGTTTTTCGCTTGCCGTATACATGTGGTGCAGAAGTAGCGAGTAGCGCAGGCGTGGAGGCCGGCGCAGGGGGGATGCGGGTGGCTAGCAGTTTCGGTCCAGGCCGTTGATGTAGCCTTGGAGGAGGCGGGAGACCTCTTCGAGGTCGGTCTGTAGTGAGGTGGTGTCGGCGTAGTGAAGGTCGTGAGCGAGGATCAACTGGTAGAGGGCTTCGTCGGCCGACGCTTGGGCGATGTTGTAGAACTTGATTTTGTCGGGCGTGGTGCGCTTCCGGAATCCTTCGACGAAATTCGAGGGGATGCTGGAGGCTGCGCGACGGAGTTGCGAAGTGAGCGCGAAGAGTTCGTGTTTGGGAAACGCTTCGGTGCAGCGATAAATCGCGAGCGCGAACGCGTGGGCCTTTTGCCACACGAGAACGTCGCGAAACGACTGTGATTTGTCCGACATGCTCGCTACTCGCTACCCACTACTCGCTACTTCCGCCGCTCAGACGTCGAGATACTGCACGTTTAGCGCGTTGTCTTCGATGAACTGGCGGCGCGGGGGGACCTCGTCGCCCATGAGGAGCGTGAAGAGGGCGTCGGCTTTGGCGGCGTCGTTGATCGAGACCTTCAGCAGGCGGCGCTTCTCCGGGTCCATCGTCGTCTCGAAGAGCTGCTTCGGGTTCATTTCGCCGAGACCTTTGTAGCGCTGGATGCTGAGGCCTTTGCGACCGAGGCTGCGGATGTGCGTGAGGATATCGAGCGGGCTGTGGAGCTCGGACTTGGTTTCGCTTTTCTGGCCGATGTTTTCGGTGACGACGTAGCGCGATTGCTCGGTGGGGGAGAAACGGCTGACGTCGAGCCCGGCGGCGGCCATGGCCTTGAGGAGTTTGGTCATCTCCGTGGATTCGAAGATCTCGTGCAGCGTGATGCGGCGCGCCGTGAAGGGCGCTTTGGTGGCATCGGCCTGGGAGGCGGCGCCGGCATCGAGATCGTGCGCGGCGATGAAGGCGGCGCGGTCGTCGTCGTCCTTCAGGAATTGATGGGACTCCTTGTTGCCTTCGCGGATGCGGGCGACGTAGCGCGGCAGGAAATGTGTCTCGCGATCGTGCAGGTCGAGATACTCGGTGAGCGAAGCGCCGTAACGGGTGACGCCGGCGCCGAGTTTTTCGAGAGCGGCGAGCGATTCGACGATGCGGTCGATCTGGGCGGGTTCAAACACGTGCTGGTCGCGGAG
>JAEYYL010000316.1 GCA_023430825.1 Verrucomicrobiota bacterium
ATTCGCCTCGCGACGTCGCAGTTGCCCTTCGGCTAGACCTTCCCTCTGCCGGGCGGTCAACAGACTGACATGTCGTTTTTGACTTCATGTTTCACTGTCCAGCAAGTGCGCCCTGCCGGGCGCACCGAAAAAAGCCCCGGCGGTTGGGGCCGGGGCTGGAGAACGAAGAGCGGGTCGGAGACCCGCCCTACTTGGGATTTTAGAAATCGTAGCGGGTGGTGAGACGGAAGTTGATGCCGGGCTGGGTCGTGATGCCGGTGCCGGTGATGCGGCCGCCGGCGACCGAGACGTAGTCGGCGTCGTCGAAGACATTGTCGACGTTGCCCTGGAACGACCAGCGTTCGTTGAGGCGATAGTTGGCGACGAAGGTGGTGAGGTATTGGGGCTCCAGGTAGAAGCTGACTTGTTTCACGACGTTGAGCTGGGTGAAGTTGCCGTCGGGGATGTCGCCGGCGCGTTTGCCGCTGTAGGTGACGCCGAAGCTGAGGGACAGGTTCTTGGCGGCGCCGTCGAGGAAGCGGTAGTTGAGGAGGACGGCGGCGTTGTCGTCGGCGACGGCGCGGACCATGCGGCCGAGGGCGTCGCGCATTTTCAGGCGCGAGTAGGTCGCCACGACGGAGAGGTTCGGCGTGAGCTGGCCCATCAGTTCGAGTTCGAAACCCTTGTTGTCCAAGTCCGAGATCAGCGTTTGCGGCTGGGTGGGGTCGGTCTGGTAGGCGGGATTCGGAACGGTGACGTTGGTCTGGGCGATTTCGAAGTAGGAGGCGCCGAGCGAGAGGCGCTTGTCGAAGAATTCGGCCTTCACGCCGAACTCATCCTGGACGCCGTCGCGCCAGAGGGCGCGGGTCTGGTTGACGATGGTGGGATTGCCGTTGGTGGAGTGGCTGTAGTAAACCGAGATGCGGTCGGTGGCTTTGAAGAGCGCGCCGGCGCTCCACATGTTTTTGGCATCGTCGAGCCGGCCGCTGGTGACGTTGGTGAGGCCGTTCCAATTGCGGAGGCGGCTGTAGTAGTAGAGTAGGCCGCCGGAGAGGAAGAGCCGGTCGTTCATCAGGCCGATGCGTTCGCTGAGGTAAACCTGCTGGTTGTTGTAGGAGCTCTTGTTGATGGTGGTCCAGTTCGAGGGGTAGTTCGGGTAGGCGATGACGTGGTTGAGGAGGTTGATGCCGGGGAGGTTCGCGCTCTTGTTGTTGTTGAAGGCTTCCTGGATGGAGAGTGCGGCGCCGATGATGGTCTGGGTGCTGACGCCGCCGAATTTGTAATTGGCGGCGAGGTCGGCCTGGAGGCTCTTGGTGATGCGTTCGGTTTCCTGAATGTCGCCGCGGTTGGGGATGTTGAGCGGGTTGATCCAGGGGGAGAGCGTGGGGACGTAGGGGTTGCTCGTGGCGTGGTAGGGCAGGGCGGGATTGGACAGGGCCCAGGTCTGATCCTGGGTGAGCTGGCCGGTCATGGGGTTGTAGCGATTGCCGAGGCCCGGCGTGGAGAGGAAGTTCTGGTCGGAGTCCTCCTGGTATTTGCGGAGGTTGCCGGCGATGCGGACGTCGATGTGCTCGTTGAGGCTGGTGGTATAGACGGCGAAGAGGTCTTCGCTGTAGGTGCCGACGTTGCTCCAGGGCTGGATGCCGTTGAGGCCGCTGGGGTCGATGCCGGGCAGGAGCTTGGGTTCGCCGCTGGTGGCGGTGGTGCTGGGGTCGAGGATGAGGAGCGGTTCGCGGAAGATCCAGTGGTCGGAGAAGACGGCCTTCACGGTGAGCATGGATTTCTCGTCGATGCGCCAGGAGAGCATGGGGGCGACGGCCCAGTTGCGCATCTTGGCGGAGGAATCCCAGTAGCGTTCGGTGTCCTGGCCCGAGGCGACGAGGCGGTAGGCGAACGCGCTGCCGGGCGAGAGGGGCCCGCCCATGTCGAGGGTGGCTTTCTGGGAGTCGAAGAGGCCGACCTGGGCCTTCACCCAGGCGTGTCTTTGGTAGGTGGGCGACTTCGTGATGATGTTGAGGGAGCCGCCGGGGGCGCCGGCGGGCGAGAGGATGGAATTGGGGCCCTTGGTGACTTCGATGCGGTCGATGATGGATTCCTCGATGTTGTCGGCGTCGGCGGACTGGAGGAAGTTGTCGACGGTGCGGGCGCCGTTCTGGGTCTCGAAGCCGCGGATGATCAGACGATCCTGGAACTGGATGCCGCGACCTTCCTGCACGCCGGCGATGTAGCGGGCGGCATCGAAGACGCGGTTGGGCGCGAGGTCGTCGATCATGTCGCGGGTGATGACCGAGATGGAGCTCGGCGTGTCGAGCAGCGAGGCGCGGACGCGCACGGCGGAGATGGCGTCGCCGGCGCGGTAGCGGTCGTCGGAGGTGCCGGAGACGGTGAAGGGCGAGAGTTGAACCACTTCGTCGTCGTTCGGGGCTGGAGCGGCGGGAGCCGCGGACTGGGCGAACGCGGGCAGGGAGACAGTCGCGGCGCAGAGGCCGGCGAGGACGAGGCGACGCAGTAGCGCCGCTCCGATCGATTGGGAGTTCATCAGTAGTTGGGTGGGTCGGGGTTTGCGCCGGCCTGATGGCCGGCCAAATCAACGACGCGGCGGCGTGCGAAATGGGGGAGCGGGAATTTTTGAGAGGGCGGGAGGATGGCGGATGGTTATCGCGGCGCGCGAGGTGGACGATCCCTGCGCTTACGCGCAGAGCCACGGAATCATGGAGTGGCTCGCCGCGGGAGCGGGGGGATGAGGGCGCGAGGATGGTCGGAGTTATTTCCCTGCGCTCACGCGCAGAGTCACAAGCCCGGGCGTCCCTGCGCTCACGCGCCGAGCTACGGATCAGAAGTTCACCGTGGCGGAGAACTTCAGGTTGAGGCCGGGGGCGGTCGTGATGCCGGTGCCGGAGACGCGGCCGCCGGCCTGTTGAAGATAGCCCTTGTCGTCGAGGACGTTGTCCACGTTGAGGCGGAAAAGATAGTATTCATTCAGCCGATACGAGACGCCGAGGGTGGTGACGTAATACGGCTTGAGGAAGAAGCTCGTGCGGCCGACGACGCCGAGCGGGGTGAAGTTGAGCGGGGTGTCGCCGGCGCGGCGGCCGCTGTAGTTGACGCCGGCGGTGAGGGCGAAGCCTTCGAGGCGGTCGCGGAAGCGGTAGTTGAGCAGGAGGGCGGCGTTGCGGTCGGCGACGGCGCGCACGTGGCGGCCGAGGTTGTCGCGCATGCGGAGCTGGGAGAACGTGGCGATGACGGAGAGCTGCGGGGTGAGGCCGCCGACGAGTTCGAGTTCGAGGCCGCGGTTGCCGGCGTCGGAGATGAGGGTCTCGGGCGCGTTGGGATCGGTCTGGCGCTCGGGGTTGGGGACGGTGACGTTGGTCTGGGAGATGGCGAACCAGGCGACGTTGAAGGAGAGGCGTTGCTGGAAGAATTCGCTTTTGAAGCCGACCTCGTCCTGCACGCCATCGCGCCAGAGGGCGAGGTTGTTGGCGATGACGGGCGAGGAGTTGGTCGAGCGGTTGTAGTAGAGCGAGAGGTGGGGGCGGAGTTTGACGAGGGCGCTGCCCATCCACATGGCCTTGTGGTCGTCGAGGATGCCGGGTGCGGCGCCGGTGACGTGGTTGCGGGCGTAGGTGTGGGTGTCGTAGTGGAGGACGCCGCCGGTGAGCTGGAGGCGGTCGGCGAGGAAGCCGAGGCGCTGGTTGGCGTAGAGCTGCCAGTTGGTGAACTGGCTGTCGTTGTAGAACGCCCAGTTCGTGGACCACGCTGGCACGGCGCGAAGATTCGGCTGGCTGAGATCGATGCCGGGGAGGGTGCCGGCGACGCCGCGGCCGTAGTTGGTGCGGCGCGAGAGGGCGACGCCGGCGACGGTCTGGGAGGAGACGGCGCCGAAGCGGTAGGTGGCGACGGCGTCGGTCTGGACGCTGACGGTTTTGCGGCGAGTGGCCTGGCGGTCGCCGCGGACGGGAATCGAGGCGGGGTTGTAGAACGGCGAGAAGGTCGGGACGTAGGTGTGGGTCGCAGGGTCGAGCGACCAGGTGTAGTCCTGCGTGAGTTCGCCGGTGAAGGGATTGTAGCGATTGGTCAGGCTCGGGGTGGAGAGGAACTCCTGGGTGGAATCCTCGAAGAGGTAGCGACCGTTGGCGGCGAAGCGGACGCTGATGGCGTCGGTGAGGTTGCTCGTGAGGAGCGTGAAGAGGTCGGCGCTGTGGGTGCCGACGTGGCTCCACGGCTGGATGCCGTTGAGGCCGCGTTTAGAGAGGCCGGGGGCGAGGAAGGGGTCGCGCGTGCGGGCGTCGACGGACGGATCGAGGATGAGGAGCGGTTCGCGGAAGATCCAATGTTCGGCGGCGATCAGTTTAACGGAGAGTTGGGTGCGGTCGGAGAGGCGCCAGGCGAACATCGGGGCGAGGACCTTGCCGCGGAGGCGGGCGGCGTCGGACCAGTAGCGGCGCGAGTCCTGGAGGGAGCCGACGAGGCGGTAGGCGAACGGGCTGTGTTCGGAGAACGGGCCGGTGAGGTCGACGCTGAGTTTTTGCGCGTCGAACAGGCCGGCGAGGGCGGTGACGCTGCGTTGGGTGCGGTAGAGGGGGGACTTGGTGATGACGTTGATGGAGCCGCCGGGGGCGCCGGCGGGGGAGAGGATGGCGTTGGGGCCCTTGGCGATCTCGATGCGATCGATCACGACCTCGTCGATGTTGTCGGCGTCTTCGGGTTGGAGGAAGTTGTCGACGGTGCGCTGGCCGTTGCTTTCGAAGCCGCGGAGGATCATGCGATCCTGGAACTGGATGCCGCGGCCCTCCTGGACGCCGGCGATGTAGCGGGTGACGTCGAAGATGCGCGTGGGCGCGAGGTCGTCGATGGTGTCGCGGGTGATGACGGAGATGGAACTCGGGGTGTCGATGAGAGGCGCGCGGACACGCACGGACGAGATGGCGTCGGTGGCGCGGTAGGGATCGGCGCGGTTTTCGGACACGGTGAACTCGGCGAGGACGACGACCTCGGACGGCTCGCGGGAGGGGGGAGCGGGGCGGGGCGGGGAGGAGCGAGGTTCGGCGCGGCGGGCGACGCTCATCGGGCCGGCGGGGCCGTCGCGCAGGACGGTGAGATCGGTGCCGGCGAGCATGCGTTCGAGAGCGGCGAGCGCGGTGAACTCGCCACGGATGGCGCGCGTGGTCTGACCGCGGACGTTCTCGACGAGGTAAACGAGCTGCTGGCCGGACTGGCGGGCGAAGGCGTCGAGGGTGGTGACGGCGTCGCCGGCGGGGATGGCGTAGCGGGCGGTGGGCTCGGCGGCGTGCAGCAAGCTGGCGATGGGCGCGAGGAGGACGGCGGCGAGGGCGAGGCGTTTCACAAACCGGGGGAGGCTTGTGAAGCGGAGCAGCGTCATGAGGCGGAGATGGGAGCGAGCGAAAGACACGGTGGCCGGCAGGCGACCGGAAAGCGGGGCGGCGGGGAACGCCACACTCTTACGGGGAAGGAGGCCGCGAAAGCAATCGCGGGCGTTTACGGGGCCGGGTGCAGCCGGACGTGGTGCGGAGAGAGGCGCTCGATGCGCACGTCGCCGGCGCTGCTCAACAGATGGATGAACGATTCGGCGTTGTCGGCGTCGAACGTGCCGCCGACGGAATAATGCGCGAGAGCGGGGTCGGCGATTTCGATCTGGAGGCGGTTGTAGCGGTTGAAGCGATCGACGACATCGGAGAGGGGCGTGTTGTTGAACATGAGGCGCGGCGCGCTTTGCGGGCTGCGTTCGGCGGGGGAAAGGGCGGACGGGGGCTCGTGGGCGGCGAAAGCGGCGGCGGGCACGCTGTCGATGAAGGCGCGTTCGCCGGCGACGAGGAAGATGGCCTCGGATTCGGTGTCGGGGGTGGCGGCGTCGGTGCGGCTGACGCGGACCTTGCCCTCGGTGACGAGGACCTCGACGGCGGCGGTTTCGCGGCGGACGTTGAAAGCGGTGCCGACGGCGCGCACGGTGACGGGGCCGGCGGTGACGAGGAACGGGCGCGCGGTGTCCTTTGCGACGTAGAAGTGGGCCTCGCCGTGTTGGAGGCGGACCTGGCGTTCGGCGGGGGCGAAGGCGACCTCGACGGTGCTGCTGGCGTTGAGGACGAGGGTGGAGCCGTCGGGCAGGGCGATCGAGCGATGGTGGCCGGCGGCGGTGGTGTAGGTGGCGTTGGCGCGATCGAGCGCGGGCGGGTAGAGGAAGAACGCGGCGGCGATGGAGGCGGCGGCGGCGAGCACGGCGGCGGTTTTCCACACGGTGGAGAACGGCACGATGCGCGGGCGGGCGGAGCAGAGGGCGTCGACCTCGGCGAGCAGCGCGGCGGCGGCGGGCGTTTCGGGGAGGCGCGAGAGGAGGCGTTGCGCGGCTTCGGCGCGTTCGAGGGCGGCGGCGTGGCGCGGATCGGCGTCGCGCCAGCGGGCGAACTCGGCGGCCTGCGCGGCGTTGAAACCGCTGTCGCGCAGCGCGAGCCAGGCGGCTGCGGCGTCGTGGATGGCGTCGTCGGCGAAAGGCGAGAAACCGTGCGCGTCAGCGGTCGGCATCGGAGAAGAGGCTGCGTTCCTGCAGCAGGCCGCGCGCCGCGAAGTAGTCGCCGCAGAGTTTCACGCCCTTGGCCATGTGGGTTTTCACGGTCTCGGTGGAGATGCCGAGGGTGGCGGCGATTTCCTTGTAGGAGGAACCTTTGAGGTAGCGGAGCATGATGACCTGGCGGCAGCGGGTGGGCAGCGTCTGCACGGCGGCGGCGAGGATTTCCAGCTCCTGCTGCTGGCTGATCGCGTCGGCGGCGTGGGGCGCCGATTCAACGACGTTGGCGGCGGTGGAATGGGTGATCGACTCGAGTTCGACGTGGCGGCGGCGGCGGAAGAAATCGAGGGCGATGTTGCGCGCGGCGGTGAACATGAACGCGCGGGCGTGGCGGATGCGGCCGGCGGCCTGTTCGCGCAGGACACGCGAGTAGGTTTCCTGGATGACGTCGTCGGCGTCGCGAAGCAGCGGGAAGCGGGCCTGCAGGTAGGCGCGGAGGGCGCGCTCGTGCGGCTGCACTTCGAGGGTGAACCAGCGGGATTGCTCTGTTTCCTGCGAGGACATGAGGTCGAGCCCAACGGGCGGGGTGGTTCCTGATAGGCTTCGGCGGAGGCGGCTGACAAGCTCGATTCGCGCAAAGTTATCCTATCGCAAGCGAGCGAGAAACGGGCTGGCCAATCCATCCCCCATTCGGTGCGATCGCGCGTCGTTAGGTCAGCGCGTCGTGCGCGGAAAAGCCATGAAATCCCCCCGTTTCCTTCTGTTGTCGCGTATCGTCCCGTCACCGCGGTTGATTTTGATGGCAGGCCTCGCGCTCGCCTCGAGTGGTGGTTTGCGCGGGGCCAACGGCGCGGAGCCGATCGACCGCGCGGCGCTGGTGGCGCGGCACAATCCGGTGGTGCGCGCGATCGATTACGAGGCGCCGCTGACGGTGGGGAACGGCGGTTTCGCGTTCACGGTGGACGCGACGGGGCTGCAGACCTTCGTGGACGAGTATTACGCGAACGGCATCCCGCTCGAGACGCAGGCGCGCTGGTGCTGGGTGACGGAGGCAAATCCCGAGGGCTATGTGCTGGCGGATGCGAATCGCGACTACACGCTGGCGGACGGGCGGGTGCTGGGGTTTCCGACGCGGATGGATTCGGCGGCGGCGGGCTGGCTGCGGCGGAATCCGCGGGCGCATCCACTGGGGCAGGTCGCGTTGGAGTGGGCGAAGGACGACGGGTCGGCGTTTCGGCCGGCGGATGTGCGAGAGCTGGAGCAGACGCTCGACCTGTGGCGGGGCGCGATCGTGAGCCGTTACCTGCTGGGGGGCGTGCCGGTGGAAGTGGTGACGGCGTGTCATCCCGAAACGGATACGATCGCGGTGACGATCAAATCGGAGCTGGTGCGCGCGGGGAAGTTGCGCGCGCGGCTGGCGTTCATGCGCGGGCACGATCCGGCGGTGAAGAACACGCCGGCGTTCGACTGGAGCGAGCCGGCGACGCACCGCTCGGAGCTGGGCGACGGCGGGCGCGTGGTGGAGCGCGAGGTGCACGGGACGGTGTATCGCGTGGCGAGCAGCGCGGCGCTGACGGCGGCCGGGACGCCGCATGCGTTTCGCGTGAACGCGCCGGACGGCGCGGACGTGCTGGCGTTCACGCTGACGTTTGCGGCGGGGAAACCCGGAGCGGTGCCGGCGGTGGAGGAGGTCGGGGCGGCGAGCGCGGCGCATTGGGAGCGGTTTTGGCGGACGGCGGCGGCGCTCGATCTGAGCGGCAGCACGCATCCGCTGGCGGCGAAACTGGAACAGCGCGTGGTGCTGTCGCAGTATTTGACCGCGGTGCAATGCGTGGGCGAGGTGCCGCCGCAGGAGAGCGGGCTGACGTGCAACACGTGGTATGGAAAGCACCACACGGAGATGATCTGGTGGCACACGGCGCACTTCGCGTTATGGGGCCGGGCGGATTTGCTGGAGAAGAATCTGGAGTGGTATCGGGCGCGTTTGCCGGAGGCGCGGGCGCTGGCGCAGAGCCGCGGGCTGCGTGGCGCGCGCTGGGCAAAGATGGTCGGACCGGACGGACGCGAGAGCCCGGGCGGGAATCCGATGATCGTGTGGAATCAGCCGCACCTGGTTTATCTCGGCGAACTGCTTTATCGCGAAACACCGACGCGCGAGACGCTCGAGAAGTATCGCGCGCTCGTGCTCGAAACGGCGGAGTGTCTGGCATCGATGGTGTGGCTCGATCCGCAGCGCGGCGAATACGTGCTCGGGCCGCCGTTGTGGATCGCGCAGGAGATTCACGATCCGGCGACGAGCCAGAATCCGTCGTTCGAACTGGCGTATTGGAAATGGGCGCTCGGCGTGGCGCAGACGTGGCGTGAGCGGCTGGGGCTGGAGCGCGAGGCGCAGTGGGACGACGTGATCGCGAAGCTGTCGCCGCTGCCGCAGCAGGACGGAAAATACGTCGCGCTGGAATCCCATCCGGACACGTGGACGAATGTCGCGAGCCGGCACGATCATCCCGAGATGTTGATGCCGCTGGGCTTTTTGCCGGAGGCGCCGGGGGTGGATCGCGCGACGATGGAGCGGACGCTCGACGCGGTGATGCAGGAATGGGATTGGGAGACGAAGATCTGGGGTTGGGATTATCCGATGATCGCGATGACGGCGGCGCGGTTGAACCGGCCGGAGCTGGCGGTGGAGGTGTTGTTGCGCGACGGGCCGAACAACCGTTACACGCCGAACGGCCACTGCCCGGTGAAGAGCGACCACGCGCAGGCGAGCGGCCAGTCGGGCGGCGGGCGCCGCGAGATCGCGGTGTATTTGCCGGCGAACGGATCGTTTTTGGCTGCGGTGGGGTTGATGGTGGGCGGCTGGGACGGAGCGGAGGGCGAGCAGCCCGGATTGCCGAGAGGTGACGGCTGGCGGGTAAGGGCGGAAGGCTGGCGGCGATCGCCGTAAACGCAGCCGAGCGCGCGGACGGCCACGGTTACCGGGTTCACTCGTTTCGCAGAACGGTGGCGGGGACAGGCGTTGCGCCGCGGGAGACGGGAGTTCAGTTTCGACGCACACTCACCCCATGCGTTTCTGGCTTTTTCTCCTCGGACTTTTCCTCCTCACGGTCGCGCTGCGGGCGGCGGTTCCCTCGGCGGCGGGGCTCACCGGGCCCTGGCCGGCGCGGTGGATCACGCATCCGGATGCGCCGGCAAACGAGTTCGGCGTTTATCTTTTTCGGAAGGAGATCGAGCTCGACGCGGTGCCGGAGCGCTTCGTGGTGCACGTGACGGCGGATGCGCGCTACCGGCTGTTCGTGAACGGCGTGTCGGTGAGCTTCGGGCCGCAGCGGAGCGACGCATGGGTGTGGCATTACGAGACGGTGGACCTCGCGCGGTGGCTGAAGCCGGGGAAGAACGCGATCGCGGCGCGGGTCTGGAGCTATGGCGAGCACACGCCGTATTCGATCACGGGGATTCGCACGGGATTTTTGCTGCAAGGCGAAGGTGACGGCGCGGCGGGCGTGGTAACGGATGCAGCGTGGCGCGTGATGAAGGACGAGTCGTGGTCGCCGGTGCCGGTGGTCTTGCGGAGCTACTTCGTGGTCGGGCCGGGCAACCGGGTGGAGGCGGAAAAACACCCGTGGGGCTGGGCGGGGGTCGATTACGATGCGAAGGGATGGAGTGCGGCGAAGACGCTCGACCCGGGGACGCCGTATGGCTGGGGCGCGGACATGAAGCATTGGCTGCGGCCGCGAACGATTCCGGCGATGGAGGAGCGGGCGCTGCCGTTTGCGCAGGTGCGGCGGATCGAAGGGGCGGGGTTGACGGAGCAGGGTGGCGGGTTCGTGGCAGCGGCACGGAGCCGGGCGACGGTGTTGCTGGACCACGGAGTGGAGACGAATGCGTTTCCGCGGCTGGTGTTGAGCGGAGGAAAAGGGAGTCGGGTGAAGGTCACGTATGCGGAGGCGCTGGTGGACAGCGAGGGTCGGAAAGGCAATCGCGACGAGGTGGAGGGGCGGGGGATCGTGGGATTGAGCGACGAGTTCTGGATGGATGGCGGGGAGCGCCGGGAGTTCGGCGCGCTGGATTATCGCACGTATCGTTACGTGCAGCTGGAGGTGGAGACGGCGGACGAGCCGTTGCGGGTGGAGGAGTTCTCGAGCGGGTTCACCGGTTACCCGTTCGAGGAGCGGGGGGCGTTCGCGAGCGACGACGCGTCGCTGGCGAAGATCTGGGAGGTGGGCTGGCGGACGGCGCGGCTGTGCGCGTTCGAGACGTATGTGGACTGCCCCTATTACGAGCAGCTGCAGTATGTAGGGGATACGCGGATACAGGCGCTGATCTCGCTTTATGTGAGCGGCGACGACCGGCTGATGCGGAATGCGATCGAGCAGTATGACCGTTCGCGGATCGCGGAAGGGCTGACGCAGAGCCGTTATCCGTCGGTGGTGCCGCAGGTGATCAACACCTTTTCGCTTTATTGGGTGGATATGGTGCACGACTACTGGATGCACCGGCCCGACGAGGCGTTCGTGCGCGAAAAGCTGGCCGGGGTGGACGCGGTGCTCGGGTGGTTCGAGCGGCGGATCGACGCGTCGACGGGGCTGCTGGGGCCGCTGCAGTATTGGAGTTTTGTCGACTGGGTGGATGCGTGGCGGTGGAACCGCACGAAAGGGCGGGGCGGCGAGCCGCCGGGGGTGGCCGACGGCGGCTCGGCGGTCGTGACCTTGCAACTCGCCGGCACGCTCGGGCGCGCGGCGGAGCTGTGGCGGGCGTTTGGCGACGAAGCGCGGGCGGAAAAATATGCGAGCCGGGCGTCGGCGTTGAAACGCGCGGTGGTGGAACGGTGTTGGGACGAGGGGCGTAGGATGTTTGCGGATACGCCGGAGAAGGCGACGTTCAGCCAGCATGCGAACACCTTCGCGGTGCTCGTCGGGGCGATCGAAGGCGAGGCGGCGAAGGACTTGATGCGCCGCGTGGCGGATGACCGGGAGATCGCCCAGGCTTCCACCTATTTCGCGTTCTACGTGCTGCGGGCGTTGAAACAGGCGGGCTTGGGCGACGAGTATCTGGCGCGGCTGGGGCCGTGGCAGCAGATGCTGGCGAACGGCCTGACGACCTTTGCGGAGAAATTGGACCCCACGCGGTCGGACTGCCACGCGTGGAGTTCGTCGCCGGTGTATGAATTGCTGGCGACGGTCGCGGGCGTGGAACCCGCTTCGGCGGGTTTTGCGACGGTGCGCATCGCGCCGCATTTGGGACCGCTCAATCAGGCGCGCGCCGTGGTGCCGCATCCGCGCGGTGAGATTCGCGTGGCGTTCGAGCGGGAGGGCGAAGGGGTGCGGGGGACGGTGACCTTGCCGGCGGGTGTCAGTGGCGAGCTGCTGTGGAACGGAGAACGCTGGTCGCTCGAGCCGGGAGAGCGCGTCGTAGAGATGGGGCTGCGTTAGGGCCGTCATCGACGAGCAGCACCCGACGAATACGTCGGCGCTTCCATCGTCGTTCCCACCCCTGGGAGCGCCGGCGTCCCCGCCGGCTCGGTTCACAAAGCCGACGAGGACGTCGGCGCTCCCATCAGCCCCCGGGAACGCCGGCGTCCCCGCCGGCACGGGAAACGGGGGGCTCCGTGAAGAGCGGGAGAAAGGGCGGGTCGGAGACCCGCCCTACTCGTCGGACGCGCGGCTTACGGGTTCACCACGATCTGGCTGGTGACGTTCACGCCGCTCTCGGTGAGCACGCCCTGATTCTGCTGCGCGGGCAGCGTCACCCCTTGCGAGGTCTGGCCGTCCACGAACTGAACCTTCGTGATTCCGCTCACCGCAACCGGCGAGCCGTTGTCCTGCGCCAGGTTGCCGCCCGTGATGTTCACCGTGCCTGCCGCGCCGAACACCAGCACCGGCGTCGCGGAGTCGAAGGCCGTGACTTCGCCGATGTTGATCGGCCCGGCGAACTCCACGCCCGGCGCATACACGCCCGTGAAGCCCTGGCTCGCGCAATAGTTCACATTGCCCGTGCGGATGCCGCCGAACTTTCCGTTCGCGCTCTGGATCGCCACGAACGCCACGTCCGCCACGCCGTCATACGTCACACCTTCCTTGAACAGCGCGGAGTTCACCGCCGTGACCGGCCCGACACTGAACACCTAGAGGTTCGATGTCTCGTTCGCGCCCGTGATGACGAGACTGGTGATCGGCACCGGCGAACAGGTCGGCGCGGACATCGTGCAGATGGTGAACGTCCCCCAGTTGGAGCCCGAATAATTGGAGTCGTCGATCGAGACCAATACTGTAACTGCCGGCAGCCGTCGGCGCCGTGGTGCTGCCGTTGGTCGCGGTCAGACTGATATTGCTGAACGTGCCGGTCTGCGCCGGCGAACCGGAGATCAGACCGGACGTCGCGTTCAGGCTCAGGCCCCTGGGCAGATTCGTCGCCGCGTAGCTCGTCGGCGTGTTCGTCGCCGTGATCTGATAGCTGAACGACGAGCCATACGTGCCACTCGCGGTGAGCGTGCTGGTGATCGTCGGGATGCTGGTAGCGCCCAGAGCGAGGTGGAGCGCTCCGCTCGTCTCGGAAACCAGATTACCTCCCCAGCGGAATTTGTAGTCAGCTCCCGTCAGCCAGGCACCCGAGCCGCCCGACGTGCTCATCGAGATATCGACCTCATATGCCGAAGCCGATGACGCGAACACGATCCAGTAGGTGGTCTCGGTCTCGGGGTCGGGGTCGAGTGTCACGCTGCCGGTCCACACGTTCAACTCAGCGGTTGTCAGACCGGAAGGATTGGTGAAGGCGTCTCCCACCGCGGTGCCCGGCGTGCCTGCGTTGTTCGTGTAAATCTGCACCACCGGCGTCGGCGTGGCGGTGATCGATGTTACCCTGGCGACCACTGAAGTCAGCGTCACCGGCTGCCCCGCGGGGACGGTGAACCGCTGCGCCGTCCGGTTCGGCGGCTCATTCGTATCCACGGGGGCGGCGCCATGGGATGCGAGGCTCAACGAGTCGAAGACACTCGTCGCGCCCACAAAGTAGAACTCACCCGTGGTGAACCCACCGTCGATCGCATTGCCCGCGCGATCGGTGATGCCGGTGCCCGTGCTTTTCAGGTCGAGCCGCGCCTTGCCCTGGCCGCTCACTGCAGTGACGACCACGTCGTAAACCGTCGCGCTTTGCGCGATCACCGTCGTCACCGTCCCCGTCGCCGTGCTCGCGGGCGTGTTGCCGGCCGGCGCCGTGAGCGTGAAGTCGGCGGCATCGACGCCCGCCACGCCACCGTCGAACGTCACGCGATACGTGATCGTTGCCGCATCCGTGTTCACCGTAACCGGGTCGTCGTCGTTGTGCCGCACGATCGAACTGACCGTTGGTGCGGTGTGGTCGATCGTGTAGGTTTCGCCGCCAGTGAAACCCGTGGCGATGGCGTTGCCGAGCAGGTCGGCGATGTTGGTGTCGGCGTTGTTCAGATCGAGGCGCAGCGTGCCATCGCCGGAGATCGTGTGGACCGTGACGTCGTAGAGCGTTTCGCTGACGGCGTTGACCGAAGCAACGGCGCCGTCCGCCGTGCCGGTCTTCGTGACCGTGAAATCTCCCGCGTCCACCCCGGAAACCGCCTTCGCGAACGTGACGCGATAGGCGACGCTCGTCGCGTTGGTCGATGCGTCCGAAGGCGCCTCCCGGTTGATCGACGAGACCGTCGGCGCCGCGGCGTCGACGAGCACGGCGGCGGTCGTGGGGATGTCGAGGCTGGTCGTCACCGCGTTGTTGCCTGTGCTGTCCTTGATCGTGCCGCCGTCGAGCGTGATGGCAGAGGCCACTTCGATGCCGTCCGCGTCGAGGTTGCCGGCAACAATCGTGTAGCGGAAGGTCAGCGCACTCGTGCCGGTGCCGCCCAGGTAAGCCGCCTGCACGCTGCCACCGGTGGCGAGTATCACGGCGATGTAAGGCGTGCCGTCGGTGGTGTTGACCGTGACATTTTCAGAATAGGTCACCGTGAAGTCCAGGTTCTGGCCGGCGATGTAGGTCGCGTTCGCCGGCACCGTCACGGAGGAAACCGTGGGCGCGGTGGTATCGACTACGGTGATGGAGAACGCTTCGGCATAAGTCCCTTCGTGCCCATCGTCGGTCTGGATGCGGATGGAATAGATTCCGGCGACCGGAGCCGAAGCGCCGTGCTTGAGCGTGGCGCCGTCGATCGTGAAGGAGCTGTTGTGCGTGTCGCCGGTGCCGCTGACCAAACTGTAGGTGTGCACATCCGTGGCATCGGCGTCGGTGGTCGTGAGCGTCCCCACGATCGCGCCCGCGCCCGCGGATTCGTTGATCGAATTGGCGGAGAGCGTGATGTCGGTGGGCGCGTCGTTCACGCCGGTGATGGTGATGGCAACGGTGTCGCTGGCGGTTGAGACATATCCAACGATGCCCGGCAGACTCATCACCACCAGGCCCGACGGGCCATCGGCGACATACGCATGGTTGCCCGCCACGGTGACTGCGTTCGCGTTGCCCGCCGTGTCGAGCGTGGTCACCAAGGTCGGAGCAGCCGGATTGCCGACATCGATTACAATCAGCCCATCCATCGAGTCCGCCACATACGCGTAGTCGCCGACGATGGTGACGCCGACCGCCAAGCCCGGCGTGTCGTAACTCCCGCTCAACGTCGGATTCGTCGGGTCGCTGACATCGAAAATCAACAGCCCGGCGGTCTGATCCGCGACGTAAGCATGGTCGCCCGATACGGCGACGCCAAACGCCCGTTGCGGCGTGTTGTAGCTCCCGAGCAGCGTCGGACTGGCGGGATTCGTGACATCGAGGATCACCAAGCCCGCGCCGTCGTCGGCGACGAACGCACGGCTGCCGGAAACGACAACGTAGCGCGCCTGGCCCGCGGTATCGTAGCTGCCTGCCACCGTCGGACTCGCCGGGTTGGTGATGTCGATCAACACCAGTCCGTTCGTGTCGTCGGCGACATACGCATAGTTGCCGGAGAGCGTAACGCTGTTCGCGGTGCCGGCTGTGTCGCACGTTCCCACCAAGGTCGGACTCGCGGGATTGCTGATGTTGAGAATCACCAGGCCGTTGGTGCCGTTCGCCACATACGCGTAGTTACCGGATACCGCCATGCCATTGACGCTATTGGATGGGGTGTAGCTCCCGGTCAGAGCCGGGTTGGCGGGATCGGTGATGTCGAGAATCTTCAGGCCGAAGTATTGATCGGACATGTAGGCATGGTTGCCCGCCACCGTGACATGGGCGGCGTTACCGGTTGCGAGGCTGCCGACCAGCGCCAGGCCGGGTTTCACGGCCACTCCGGTCGCGCCATTCACCACCTCGGTGCGATCCCAGGCGCGGAACGTGATGGCGTCGTCCAAGGTGCCATTGAAGTTGGCCGCCGGTTCGAAATAGATGCGCGTCGTCCCGTCGGCGTAGAGCATCAACGCGCTCGCGTCGCTGACGGTGCCGGTCAAGCGCGTCCACGTCGTCCCGTTATCCGTGCTATACCAAAGGCTGCCGTTCGCGTTGACGCCGGTGATGGCCACCCCCGCCCCATTTTCATCGGCGTCGCTGAACCCGCCGGTGAAGTCGGATACGAGCTGGCCCACCGCGCCGGCCGGCGATGGGGAATCCTCGGCCAGGCTCGTAAAGGTCAACACCGTGTCGGCGAGAACAGGCGCGCCATTCACGCCGGTCACGTTGATCGTGCTGGTCACACCGGAGCTAGTCTCCGCTCCCGACCAACTCGCGTTGCCGTCGGTGACGGCCCACGTGAGAGTGCGGCTGGAGGAGATCGCGGTGGGTGCGTCCGAGGAACTTGAATACGTCACGGAGCGCAGGATCGACTGGTAGTTTCCGATCGGGCTGCTGCCGGAGAAGGTCAGCACGCCGGTGCCGGCGTTGTAGCTGCCGGTGATGCCGCTGCCGGAGTGCGGAAGGAAACCAAGGATGTCACCGGCGGTGAAGCCGGCACTGATCGTCACCGTGGCGCTGGTGATTTGAGTGTCGTCGAGATCGGAAACGAGAAGGCTTTCCTCGAGTGGGATCGCGCTGGCGTTCTCCGTGTAGGAGAAGGTGCCGCCGGCGCTGAGCACGGGCGCGTCGTTTACGGCCGTGACGCTCATGAAGATCGTGCTCGGTGCTGCGGCGTAGTTCGGCGTCTGGTCGGCCACGCTGAACGTGAAGGTGGCGTAGGTCGTGCCATGGGCGTTGGCCGCCGGCGTGAAGACGAGGTTGCCGAGGTTGGCGGCGGCAATGGCCTGGGTGGCGATGACCTCGATGCCGGAAAGAGTCAGGGCGCCAGCGAGCGGCAGGGAATCGATGCGCACGGCGCTGATCGCGTCGCCGGAGTCGACATCACTGAAGCCGAAGTCGCTCGCCGAGAAAGTATGGGCGGCGGCTTCATTGATCGTGATGGTTTTGTCGGCGCCGGTCGGTGCATCCGGCACATCGTTGGCGACGCCGTCGAACGTGAGGTCACCGGTGGATTCGGTGAAGGTCAGCGTCTGCGGACCGTCGGCGAGCGTCCACACGCCGCTGCCATCGTTCGCGAACGTTCCGGTGTAGCTGCCGCTCGCGGTGATCGAAGCGAAGCTCACGTCGCCGGCACCGTCCGCCAGTTCGAAGAGATCGAGCGTGGTTCCGCCGTCGATGGTGGTGCCGAAAACCAGGTTCAATGTGCCGCCGTAAGTGATGGGCCCGGCCGTATTGACCGCATCGAACGTGGTGCCGCGGACGCTGCCGTTGATCTGGAAATTCGTGATGCTACCGTCGGCCAGGGTGAGCCCGGCGCCAAACGTGAGGAGGCCGACCCGGTTGCCCGGAGCGAGAATGCCGCCGGATGCGACGGTGGTATTGCCGTTGATCGTGCCGGTGCCGCCGAGCGTGGCGCCGTTGTTGACTGTCACCGTGCTGTCTGCGGCGAGCGAACCGGTGACGAGCAGGGTGCCGACGTTCACGGCGGTGGCACCGTCATAGAGATTGGCGCCGGCGAGTTCGAGCGTGCCGGCACCGGCTTTGGTGATACCCCCGCCGGTGCTGATCGCGCCGCCCACCGTGAGCGTGCTGCCGTTCACGGTGACGAGGCGGTTGGCGAGTATTTTCACTGCTCCGGTGCCGAGATTAAGGCTGTTGGAACCGAGGAAGGTGATATTCGAATTCCAGTTTTGGGCGTTGTTGGTCGTCAGGGTAATCGGCGCGCCGCTCGTGTTGTTGATCTTTGGGGAGCCCGCCAACGTGAGCGTTCCGGTGCCAAGAGCGGACGCGTGGTTGATGTTGAGCGTTCCGGTTGAAGTAACGGTGTTCAGCGCGGTTCGGGAACTGGGACCGGAGAGGGTGACGGTGCCGACTTCGGCCCTCAGTGCACCGAAGCTGGTGGCGCCGGTGATGAGGAGGGTGCCGCTGCCGTATTTTCGAAGGCCTCCGGCGCCGGTCACTGCGCCCATGGTGAGCGTGTTGGCGCTCACATCGACGGTCTTGGTCCCCGATCCGAGCGTCACGGTGCCGCCGCCAAGGTTGAGATCGTGGGTGCCGACAAAGGCTATGCTGTCTCCGTTGAAGGTGACCGAATTGTTCGTGGATAGCGTCATCGCCGCTCCCGAGGTGTTATCAATTGTCGCGCTGGCGCCGCTATCGAAAGTAAACGTGCCGGAGCCGAGGGCGGAGGCGTTCGCGAGATTGAGGATGGAACCGGCGGCCAGATTCGTGCCACCCGAGTAAGTGTTCGCGCCGGAGAGCGTCAGCGATCCCGCGCCGGTCTTGATCATCCTCCCGGTCCCGGCGAGCGGCGCGCTGATCGCCACACCACTCGAAGTATTCGAAACGGCGATGTTCGATCCGCCAACCGTCAGGATGGCGCCGCCCGTCGCGCTGAACGTCGTCGGCGTGCTCATCGCCAGACCGGCGATGCTCTGGCTGGCGGTGAGTTCGGGATTGGCCAGATCAGCGGTCGAGAAACGCGCAATGTGCGAAGTGAGGTCGTTCGCGGGCGCGCCGTTATCCCAGTTGGCGCCGGTGGCGAAGGCCGTGTCGCCCGCAGACGTCCAGGTAACGGTGGTCTGCGCCAACACGGAGGAAGCGGCGGCGGCGAGAAGCCCGGCAAGGGCAACGCGCACGAGATCGCCGGAAAAGAGGGAGCGGGGGACAAGGGTGGTCATGACGGTGGAAGAGGAAGGAGGGGGGGCTGACGTGGATGAGACGGTGAATTCGCCTCGGCATGGGCGTTGAACGCGAAGGCCGCGTGGGCGTCGCCGTCGCCGGGCCCGAAGGGGCGGGATCGCAGACTCGGACGTATCAGGGCGGTCGAAGCCTACGGTGGCCGGAAACTGCGTCGTGACAGGAGTCGCCAGCGGCGCAACCCGTCATCTGAAGGAGGAAAGTGGAGGGGGGCCGTTCGGGAGCTGGAAACACGAGCGAATGATAAAGTTCGCCTCGGCGCGCATTGTTTAAGCCTAACTGCACGAAACCGCCGCTACGATTCACGAACTGCTTCGCGCGAGCGAACGTCGCGTTCCAGTTGAAAGCCGAGAGCCGAGTGAGGAGGGCAAACCGGAAAGTGAACCCGCTTTCCCGCCGGGTTCCTCCTCAGCTCCGGGCCCTCAACGGCATGAGTCCGTCTCAGGACCGCAACGCTGCGAGCAAACGCGCCGAGGCGGACCGGCCGAGCGCGAGCGAAACCGGCGTCGCCGTATCGAGCACCACCATTGCGGACTCGCGCGATTCGACATTCAGCGCGCGCACCCGGGCGAGATTCACGATCAGCGAACGGTCCACGCGAAGAAACTCCGGCGCCGGAAGCTGCACCGCCCACGTGTTGATCCCGCGCAGGACAAACATCGCCGCCTCGTTCGCCAGATGCACCCGCGTGTAGTGGCCGTCGGCTTCAATCGCTGCGATCTCCTCGACGCGCACCCGGCGAACCCGATGGTCGTCGCGCAGGATCAGCGTCTCGTCATTCTGCAACGGAAGCGCCGCGCGTTCCGCCGCTTTCGCCGGCTCCGGTTCGGCGCCGACCGCCGGACGCGCCGCGCGCACGCGCTCCACGGCCATCGTCAGGCGATCCGCCGAAACCGGCTTCAACAGATAGTCGATCGCGCTCACCTCGAACGCCCGGACGGCGAACCGGTCGTGCGCCGTGACGAACACGATCGCAGGCGCCGGCGAAGGCAGCAGCGGCAGCAGGTCGAAGCCCGTGGCCGGCGGCATCTGCACGTCGAGCAGGACGAGTTCGGGCCGTTCGCGCGTGGCGATTGTCACTGCCTCGGCGATCGTCGCCGCCTCCCCCACCAGCTCGATTCCGGGCCGCCCGGCGAGGAAAGAGCGCAGGAGTTTCCGCGCGGAACGTTCGTCGTCGACGATGAGGATGCGGAGCGGTGCGTTCATGAATCGTCTGTCGCCAGCGGCACCGTCACCTCCACCCGCACAAAACCCGGCGTGCAGGAGGTGGCGATCCGCGCCTCGTGGCCGCAGAGCAAGTCGAGCCGCCGGCGAAGATTCGCGAGACCGATGCCGGTCGATCGCGTGGCCGTGGGGTCCGGTTCGACCCAGCGGCCGGAGTTTTCCACGAAAACCTCGATCCAGCCATCGCGCACGTCACCGCCAAGGCGCAACTCGAGCTGCCCGGGACTGGTTTGCAGTCCGTATTTGATCGCATTCTCCACCAGTGGAAGCAGGAGCGCCGTGGGAACGCGCGCGGCGCGCGCCGCGGGAGCGAAGCTCGTCCGCCAGACCAGCCGGTCCTCGAACCGCAAACGCTCGACCGCGAGGTAGCCTTCGACGGCGACGATCTCGTCGCCCAGCACTCCAAAATGCTCGCGCTGCTGCATCGAAAAACGGAGCAACTGCGAAAGGCCCGCAGTGACGGCTCTCACGCGGGCCGGATCGTCGTCGGCTTCGGCGGCGATCGTGTTGAGTGCGTTGAAGAGAAAATGCGGGTTGAGCTGCGCCCGCAACACCTGGAGTTCGCCGTCCCGCGCGGCGATCTCCGCGCGCGCGAGCCGGAGATCGCGGTCGCGAATATCCAGCATGTAGTGAAGATTGAGATACAGCGCGCTCCAGGCCCCGTAGAGGATGAGGCGCGCCAGGGTGGCGGCGGTATCGACCAGGTCGGGCGGCAAGTCGACCAGCCGGATGCCCGCGAGCGAACGTGCGTAATGGAACAGAAGATGATCGATCACTGCCGCGCCGGCGGTCAGCGGCACGGCGATCAGCGCCAGCCGCCAGGGGGAAATGCCCACGCGAGCCCACCGACGATAAAAGTGCCGGAGACCGAGCGTGAGGACGAACCCGACAACCTGCCGGAAAATGCCGTTGAGCACCGCCACTCCGGGCCCCGCGCCGGCGATCAGATTCATGCTGATGAACACCGGAACGAGCCCAAACCAGCCCCCGATCTGCATCGCCCAAAAAAGGCGCGAGCGAGAGAGTGACAGGGTGGACATCACCGGAGTCTCGACCGGGCAAGGCGGCCGCGGCGACGCCGAAATCGCGCGATCGAACCGGCGTCACACCGCGCCACCGCCACACGCGGCCGACCGTCGAGGCGCTTACGCCGACCGCTTGCGCTATCAATGCGCGGCCCCGTCGGTCGCTTGTGTCGGCGGTGTGCTCGTCCTGAGCTTCCCGTGGCTCGCTCCCTGCGGAGCGGGAAAAGTAGGGGGGGGGGGGGGCGGCCCCGGGGGGGGGGGGGGGGC
>JAEYYL010000415.1 GCA_023430825.1 Verrucomicrobiota bacterium
GCGTGGGCGTGCGAAACGCGGCGAGGGCGCCGCGACTCCATGATTTGGTCGCGAGGCGTCCCACCGGGCCGCGGCTCGCCGAGGACGGTTCGCCCTACCAAAGGATATGCACCTACGTTACGGGCAACCGCCGACTTGCTCGGAGCCCTCGGTTTTCACGCAAACGATGCCTCCATGAAACGCCTTCTCCCCGGCTTGTTCTCATGCCTGCTCGCCGTCGCCGGTTTCGCCGCTGCGCCGCGCACGCTCACGATCGATCTCGCCGCTCCAGCGAAACCGATCAGCGCCGAGCTATTCGGGATCTTTTTCGAGGACCTTAACTACGCCGCCGACGGCGGACTCTACGCCGAGCTTCTGCAAAACCGCTCCTTCGAATACCGTCCGACCGAGCAGGCGAAATGGACGCCATTCTCGTTCTGGGATTTCGTCACGACGGGCGAGGGGGCCGGACATCTCGGACTCGGCGATTCCCGTCCGGTGCACGCCAACAATCCCCATTATTTGCTCCTCAACGTGACCCAACCCGGCGACGGCGTCGGCGTCGCCAACCGCGGCTTCGACCAACTCCCGCTCGAAGCGGGTAAAAGCTACGAGGCTTCGTTCTGGGCCTACCAAGCCTACATGGGCATCATGTGGGGGCCCGGCGACCAGACGAAAGCGATGCCCGTGACCGTTCGCCTCGAGGGCCACGACGGCCGCGTGCTCGCCGAGGCGAAGTTCGAGATCGCCGGCCGCGCCTGGACGAAACACACCGCCACGCTCACGCCGTCACGCTCCGATCCCGCAGCGCGTTTCGTGCTGCTCGCCCACGACGTCGGCGGACTCGCGCTCGACCTGATTTCGCTTTTCCCGCGCGACACCTTCAAGGGCCGCGCCAACGGCCTGCGCCGCGACCTCGCGCAAACGATCGCCGACCTCCGGCCGCGTTTCGTGCGTTTCCCCGGCGGCTGCCTCGTGCACGGCACCGGCGTCCATGCCTATTACGACTGGAAACACACCGTTGGCCCCGTCGAGCAACGCCGCGCGGCGCGCAACTCCTGGGGCTATCACCAGACGATGGGACTCGGCTATTTCGAGTATTTCCAATTCTGCGAAGACATCGGGGCTGAGCCCGTGCCCGTCGTCACGGCCGGCGTCTGTTGTCAGCACGCGGGCCACTCGCCGGGCCGCGGCCAGGAAGGCCTGCCGCTCGCGGAGATGCCTGCGTATATCCAGGACGTGCTCGACTTAGTCGAATGGGCCAACGGGCCGGCCGATTCGAAGTGGGGTGCCGTGCGCGCCGCCGCCGGTCATCCCGAACCGTTCGGTCTAAAATATCTCGGCGTCGGCAACGAGGACGCGATTACGCCCGACTTCAGGGAACGCTTCGCGATGATCCACGCGGTGCTGAAGGAAAAACATCCCGAGATCGTCGTCATCGGCACCTCCGGCCCGTTCGCCAACGGCGAGGATTTTGATCGAGGCTGGGCGTTCGCTCGCGAACGCCAGCTCACGATGGTCGACGAGCACTATTATGTCTCGCCGCAGTGGATGTGGGATAATCTTTCCCGCTACGACACCTACGACCGCAACGGTCCGAAAGTCTATCTCGGCGAATACGCCGCCCACGAAAAAGACCGCCGCAACACGCTGCGCACCGCGCTCGCCGAAGCCGCCTACCTGACCAGCCTCGAGCGCAACGGCGACATCGTCGTCCTCGCCTCCTACGCGCCGCTCCTCGCGCGCCGCCAGCACACACAGTGGACGCCCGACATGATCTACTTCACCGGCACCGAAATCTTTCCGAGCCTCAATTACACCGTGCAAAAGCTGTTCGCCCACAACGCGGGCGACGCCTATGTGTCGACCACGCTCGACGCCGCCGCGCCCGCCGGCGCGAAGTTCACTGCCTCTACCGTTCGTGACCGCCGCAGCGGCGATCTCATCCTGAAAATCGTCAACGGCGACGCCACGGCCCAACCCGTCGCGATCAAGTTCGCCGGCGCGAAGCATCTGCCGGCCACCGCGCGCCGCACCGTCTTCGGCGATGCGGACGCCGACGCGGCCAACACCGACGGCGCGCCGCCTGTCGTCGCGCCGCGCACCGACACCCTCTCGTTGTCACCAAATTTCAACTACGACGCGCCCGCCCACTCGCTGACCATCCTCCGCGTTTCATCCTTGTAGGGCGCCGCTTGCGGCGACCACGAAGGTCGGCCCAATGGCCGACCCGATCGCCAAGCCAGGCGGGTCCGAAGACCCCGTCGTCCTATAACCACTCTTTCCCCTCAAACCGCTTTCGACCATGTCTCGCCCGTTCGTCCTCCCCGCACTCGCACTCGCTCTCACGCTTGCCCTCTCCGTCGCGCCGCCGGCCAACGCCGCCGCACCGGCCGGCTCCTGGACCGCCGACAACGGCAACGGCACGTTCACGAATCCGCTCTTTTACGACGAATTTTCCGACCCTGACCTGATCCGCGTGGGCGAGGATTTTTACCTCGCCGGCACCACGATGCACTCGATGCCCGGCGTGGTGATCCTGCACTCGCGCGATCTCGTGAACTGGAAATTCCTGAGCTACGCCTTCCACCGCCTCGACCTCGGGCCGGAGTTCAATCTCGAGGACGGGAAGGAAGCCTACGGCCAGGGAATCTGGGCGCCGTGCATCCGTTATCACGACGGAAAGTTCTACGTGTTTTCCAACGTCAACGGCCACGGCCTGCAGGTCTTCGTCGCGGATAATCCCGCCGGCCCCTGGGAACATCGCAACTTCCAGGGCACGATCTACGACTTGTCCGTGCTCTTCGACGACGACGGCCGCGTGTATGCGGTGCACGGATACGATCAGGTCGTCATCACCGAATTGAAGCCCGATCTGAGCGGCATCGTCGAAGGTTCTGACCAGGTGGTCATTCCGCGCGGCCACGCGATGGGGGAGGGGCACCACTTCTACAAGATCGACGGCAAATACTACATCATCAGCGCCAACTACGCGCCGACCGGCCGCATGCAGGCCGCGCGCGCCGATCATGTGCACGGCCCTTACGAGACCGTCGTGATCGCCGGCAAGGAAACCTTCGGCACCCAGCGCGGCCTCCTGCTCAATCCCATTGGGCTCGGCATGAAGGTGCCCGAGCCCGGCGCGACGTTTCGCCTCACCGAGCCGGGGGGCAACCAACTCGGCGCCGTGCCGCTGCACCAAGGCGGCATCGTCGACCTGCCCAACGGCGAATGGTGGGGTTTTTCGATGCTCGATTTCCGTTCCGTCGGTCGGACCACCGCGCTGTCGCCGATCACGTGGGTCGACGGCTGGCCGTATTTCGGTCTGCCCGGCAACCTCGGCCGCACGCCGCGCACCTGGTTCAAACCCGCGATCGTTTCGAGCAACTCAGGGCCGACGCGCGGCGAGCCGCACGCGCCGTATCAGCGTAACGACGATTTCTCCGACACGAAACTGCTGCCCGTCTGGCAATGGAATCACAACCCCGTCGACGCGAAATGGTCGCTCACCGAAAAACCCGGCTCGCTCCGCCTGCACACGTTGCCCGCCCGCCAGCTCCTCTGGGCGAAGAACACGCTCACGCAGCGTGCCATCGGGCCGGTCTCGATCGCCACCGCCGAACTCGACGCCGCCGGCCTGCAGCCCGACGACACCGCCGGACTCGCGCTGGTCAACATTCCCTTTGCCACGCTCGGCGTCATCCGCACCGAGGCCGGCTACGTGCTTCGCTATTACGATCAGTTGAACAACGAAACGCTCGAACAGCCGCTCGCCGCGCCGCGCGTGTGGCTGCGCGCCACCGGCGACTACGATCATGACGTCGCGCGTCTCGCGTTCAGCGTTGACGGTGAAACGTTCACCGAGGTCGGCGGGGAGATCCGGCTGCCGTATCAGTTGAAGACGTTTCAAGGCACGCGGCTCGGGCTTTTCGCGTTCAACACCGCGGGTCGCGAGGGGGGCCACGCCGATTTCGCGAGCTTCCGTGTCGACGAGCCGCTCGCCGACCGCTCGAAGAACATTCCGCTCGGCCAGGTCGTCACGTTCACCAATCTCGCCAACGGCTCCGTCGTGTGGGCCAATCCGCACGGCATGCTGCACTCGACGTCGCCGGATTCGACGGAGGCGAAGGGCGGGGGCGTGCGCTTTCGCGTGCATGATCGGGGCGAGGGCCGCGTGGCGCTCGAAGCGATGGACGGCCGCGGATTTCTCACCGTGGTGGGCGCCGGCCTCTCGGCCGACGTTCGCCCGCTCAAAGTCGAATCCGCCGCGAGCCTGTTTCTCTGGCAGGACATGCTGCGCGACCGCCAGTGCATGCTGCTCTCGCTGAAAACCCACCGTTA
This sequence comes from Verrucomicrobiota bacterium, assembly GCA_023430825.1. GTDB lineage: Bacteria > Verrucomicrobiota > Verrucomicrobiia > Opitutales > Opitutaceae > Opitutus. Next base: position 4,321 of record JAEYYL010000415.1, read on the forward strand.
CGTCGGTCTCGATCCGACCACCGGCGAACCCTACGGCGCCGACTGGCCCGGCACCACGCCCGATCGCCGGGACGGCACCGTGCTCGTCTGGTCGGAAGCCGCCGCCGAATAGGCGACATCGTTCCCATTGCTGGGCGGCGGGCCATCGTGCAAGCGGCGTTGAACAACGCGTGGCTGCACCGGCAAGGGCGTGAAGATGAGGCAGTTCGCCCCCTCTGCGCTCTCCGCGATCTCCGTGTTAAGGCGGTTCGGAGGGCTTAAATCACCGACGGGCAGCGCGGCCAGCCGGGGCAGAAACCTGATATGGGAGCGCCAAGCTCCGCGCGGCCGTCTCATCCGGGGTCTTTACAGAAGGTCGACGGGTGCGAACGTTGAGACCGCTCACCGCGGTGGCATCTGTGCTGCCCG
>JAEYYL010000439.1 GCA_023430825.1 Verrucomicrobiota bacterium
CGGACAACGACTACCTCGGCGAGACCTCGGACGGCACGTTCGACTTCCGCGAGTATGCCGTCAATGCCTCCTGGGCCACCGGCAAGTTTCGCGTCGGCGCCCAGGCCTTCGGCCAGAAACTCGGCGACTACGGCGACGACAAGATCAAGCTCGATTGGGCCACCGTCGACTACCAGCCCACGCAATGGCTCGGCTTCCGCGCCGGTCGCGTGAAAATGCCGCGCGGCCTCTACAACGAAGCGCTCGATGTCGATTCCGTGCGCCCGTTCGTCCTTCTCCCCCAAAGCGTCTACGACGCGCGTCTCCGCGATTTCAACAGCGCCTTCAACGGCGGCATGGTCTTCGGCAACGTCAGCCTGAAGAGCGCCGGCAGCCTCGATTACCGCGCATTCTACGGTGACATCCCGATGTCGACCCCCTCCGGCGCCAGCGACTATTTCAACAACGACGCGCCCTTCCCCAACACCAGCATGGGCATGGATGCCGTCTACGGCGGCACGCTCTTCTGGAATACGCCGAAAGATGGCCTCCGCGTCGGTTACTCCTACAGCGCCTTCAAGAACTTCAGCGTGGATCGCATCGCCGCCGTGGGCGGCATGGTGTTTCCCCTTTTGAAACTCTCGGATGTCCATCATCGCCACCTGCTCTCCGCCGAATACACGCGCGGCGACTGGGTGTTCGCCGCCGAAGCCGGTCGCGAAGAAGCGCAATCCGGCGTCTTCACCGCCATCGCGCCGAGCGTCGTCGTCAAATTCGAAAGCGATTACTTCTATGCGTCGGTCGCTCGCCGCTTGAACGCTCGCGTCGAACTCGGTGCCTATGTCAGCCATTCGCGCGATCTGACGGTCCTCGTCCCCGCCGTCGCCAGTGCCCAACTTCCCGAACTCTCCCAAACCGACTACGCCGTCAGCGCGCGTTTCGACATCACCGATCACGTCCTCTTCAAAGTCGAAGGCCACTACATCGACGGCGCCGGAAAAATCTTCGACACGCCCGCGCGCCCGCAGCCGTTTGCCAGCCGCGACACCTCGTGGCTGATGTTCGCCGCGAAGGTCACGTTTTCGTTCTAAGCACCTCCCACCTTCCGCTTACGACCATGCACCGTTTCATCCTCCGCGCCGGACTGCTGTCCCTCGCTCTCGCCTTCGCCTCCTCGCTCCACGCCGCGCCCGCCCTCGCCGGTCACGCCGGCCTCAAAGGCCAGACGCTCGACGCCGACGGCGTCAAAGCCGTCCTCCTCGGTAAACGCGTGACGATCGGCGACACCCGCGTCGTCATCGTCATCGCCAAAGCCGGCGACGCCCAGGAAGCGTTTCTCAAAGCCCACGTCTCCATGACGACCAGCCAGTTTCAAAACCACTGGCGCCGGCTCTTCATGACCGGCGGCGGCTCCGCGCCCAAGGTCGTCGACACCGAAGCCGACGCGGTGAAACTCGCGGCCGAGACGCCCGGCGCCATCGCCATCGCCGATTCCGGCGCGCTGGGCAGCCTCGCCACCCTCGCCAACTAAACGCGACTCGCCCGGCGAATCATCGGGCCCGGTGTGTCGCCACGCCGGGCTTTTTTGCGCCGCCTCGCAGCCGCCTGCGACGTTGAAACGCTCTGATCCATCTGCCTGCGGCTCAGCGGACTTTACGCCCCTTCGACGCGACCGTTTTTGTGACGAATTAGTGACTCCACCCTACTCCGCCTGCGCCGATGGATCGAATACAGGCAAACCTGCGGTCGCTCCTCAGCCACCGCCGCCGCTCACCTCCCCGCTCCATCCGCAACGTTCGACTCAAAGCCCACCATGTGCACCAAGACCTCACTCTTCCGCTCCTTCGCGGGCGGCGTGTGGCTTTTCGTCACGCTCCAAGCGTCGGGCGCACTCACGTGGGAAAATCTTCAGGTCGGCGGCTTCGCGAGCCAGGGCTTCCTGCACTCGGAAGCCAAGGACTACCTCGGCGAATCCAACGAACAGCCGTTTCCTCTCCCCTCCCTCTTCCCCGTTCTCCTCGGAAAACGCGTCACCCTGGGCGACGCACGCGTCGTCACCGTCATCGCCAAAGCCGGCGAAGCCCAGGAAAATTTCCTCCAGTCGCACGTCGCGATGACCTCCAGCCCGTTTCAGAACCACGGGCGGCGGCTCTTCATGACCGGCGGCGGCAGCGCCCCTAAAGTTGTCGAGACCGAAGCCGATGCAGTGACGCTGGCCGCCGACACGCCCGGCGCACTCGCCCTCGGCGACTCCGCCGCTCTCACCGGCCTCGCCCTGCTCGTCAATTAACTTTCCGCCTTTCCACCGCCACCTCGCTCCCGCCATGAATCCGCTCCGCCTCATTCGCAGTCTCAGCTTTCGCCAAACGATGCTCGCCGTCACGGCGTGCTTCATGTTCGTCGCCGCCGGCGTCGCCGCGCTCGCCGTCGTCTCCAGCACCTACACCCGCCAGGGCGGCCGGCAGACCGAAACCTTGACCGGTCAGTTCCTCCCCGGCCTCGTCAGCCTCGCCCGTCTCCAGCAAGCCGCGCTCAACCTCAAGAGCGTCACCCTGCAATTCGCCCTCGCGCGCGACGACGCCGGGATGAACGCCCAGAAAGAGGCCTTCCAAAAAGAGATCGCTTCCGTCAACACCAGCATCGAAGAGCTCCGCGCTCTGGCCAACGACGAGCAGACCGCCGCTTTCATCGGCCACCTCGCCACCGACCTCGTCGCCTACCGCGAGGTCGGCGAACGCTTCCAGGCCGAACTCCGCGGCGGTGACTTCGAAAAGGCCATGGCCACCCTCGACCAGCAGGTCGCCGCCGCCCAAGCCAAGGTCGAACAGGACCTCGCCAAAATCAGCGAACAATACTTCACCCTCTCCCAAGGCTCCGGCACCGCCACGCTCGACGTCATGGGCAAGATCGAACGCGTCTCCCTCACCGGCTCGATCATCCTCGCCGGTCTCACCGTGCTCTGCCTCATCGTCACCGTCGGCGCCACCCGCGTCATCGCCCGCCGCCTCCGCGAGACCAACGACGCCCTCCGCTCCTCCACCGGCATCGTGCAGGACAACGCCGGCCTCGTCGCCAGCTCCAGCCACTCCCTCGCCGAGGGCTCCAGCGCCCAGGCCGCCGCCCTCGAGGAAACCAGCGCCTCGCTCGAAGAGCTCAACAGCATGACGAAGCGCAACGCCGAGAGCGCCCAGCAGGCCAAGCAGGCCGCCACCCAGGCGCGCACCTCCGCCGACGAGGGCTTCGAACACATGAAGGCGATGAACACCGCGATGAGCGCCATCAAGGCCTCCTCCGACGACATCGCCAAAATCATCAAGACCATCGACGAGATCGCGTTCCAAACGAACATCCTCGCGCTCAACGCCGCCGTCGAAGCCGCCCGCGCCGGCGAGGCCGGCATGGGCTTCGCCGTCGTCGCCGAGGAAGTCCGCGCCCTCGCCCAGCGCTCCGCCACCGCCGCGAAGGAAACCGCCAACAAGATCGAGGACTCTGTTTCCAAGAGCCAGCAGGGCGCCCAGCTCAGCGGCAAGGTCGCCACCAGCTTCGAAACCATCCAGCAGCAGATCCGAAATCTGGATACGCTCGTCGGCGAAATCGCCACCGCCTCCAACGAACAGAACCAGGGCATCGGCCAGGTCACCAACGCCGTCTCGCAGATGGACCAGATCACGCAGACCAACGCCGGCAGCGCCGAGGAAACCGCCGCCGCCTCCCAGGAGTTGAACAACCAGGCTTCCGTCCTCAGCGACGCCGTCACCAATCTGCAAACGCTCCTCGGCGAAAAGACGAAGGTCGCCAAACGCGAAACGCCCAAGGCTGCCGAGGTCAGCGCGCCGCCCGCCCCGAAACGCGCCTCCGCTCCCGCCGCGCCCAAGACGCTGCTCTCCCGCACGCCCGCCCGTCGCGCCCTCGCGAGCCCGGCCGGCAGCGGCAGCACCGACGACTTCTTCGAGCAGTCGTAAGCCGTCGCCCGCTCCACCTCACAGGCCGAACTCCCCGCGGCGTTCGGCCTTTTTATTGCGCGCCCGCGCCTCCCTGGAGGGCCGAGCTCCGCGAGGCCGTTCGTCGAAAGGCTCCGCGAGGCCGCCGCGCCCTCATCCCTGGAGCCGCGGCGCCCCCGCCGCGTTTCCCCTCATCCGCCGTCCGCCGCGCGCCTTCGCCTTCCCCACCGCCGCGACACTCGCAACGCCCCAACGCTCCTCCATGAAATCAAATCTCAAACTCGGCACGCGGCTCATGCTGTCGTTCGCCGCCGTCACGTTCCTCGCGCTCGTCATCGGCTCCGTCGGCTACTACGGCGCCAGCCGCAACGAACACGCCATGCAGGACGCCGGTTCCGTCCGCCTGCCCGGCGTCGACAGTCTGCTCCTCGCCAAAGCCGCCCTCGAGCGTATCCGCGGCGTCGTCGAAGGCCTCTCCCGCGCCGATCTCACTCCCGCCGCCCGCCAGCAGCACTACGACGAACTCACCCAACTGCGCCAGACCTACGGCGCTGCGCTCACCAAATACAACTCGCTCCCGAAGACCGCCGACGAAACCGTCCTCGCCGCCCGGTTCGAAACCGCCGTCGCTGCCTGGCGCACGCAGAACAATCAGGCGCTCGAGCTCTCCCGCCAGTTCGAACGCAACGGCGTCGTCGATCCCGAAGCCCTCGCCCTCCAGATCGAACGGCTCACCCGCGACCACTACGTCGGCGTCCAAAAAGTGCTCCTCCTGCTCCACTCCGCCGAGCACACGTTTGCCGGCGGCGACGACCCGACCGCCTGCAACGCCGGCAAATGGCTGCCCACCTTTCAAACGGCCAACCCCGCGCTCGCCGCCGAGGTCCAGGCCATCGCCGAGCCTCATCGCCGGTTTCACCACGCGATCGGCCGCATCAAGGAGCTCGCCGCCTCCGGCAAAACCGACGAAGCCGCCACGGTCTTCGAACAGGAAATGACGCCCGCCATGCACCAGGTCTTCCAGCATTTCGACGCCATGCGCGCGGCGATCGCCGAAGCCAACGCCCTCCAGGCCCGCATCGAAGAACAGGTGGACGGCCCGGTGAGACAGACCCAGCTCGCCGCCAGCGCCGCCCTCGATCAACTCGTGCAGGTCAACCGCGACCTCGCCGCCAGCACCGTCTCTATCTCCACCGCTGAAGGAATCTTCCTGAAACGCTTCAACCTCGTCGCCATGGTGCTCGGCACGCTCGCCGCCGCGATCCTCGGCATCCTCGTCACCCGCGCCATCGCCCGCCCCATCCAGCAGGTCACCGACCAGCTCAACGCCGGCGCCGCCCAAACCGCCTCCGCCGCCGCCCAGGTCTCCTGCTCGAGCCAGTCGCTCGCCGAAGGCGCTAGCGAACAGGCCGCCAGCCTCGAGGAAACCAGTTCCTCCCTCGAGGAACTCGCCTCGATGACCCGCCGCAACGCCGAGAGCGCGAACACCGCCAAGTCCCTCTCCTCCGAGACGCGCGCCGCCGCCGAGACCGGCGACACCGACATGGCCGAAATGCGCCAGGCCATGGATGCAATCAAGGCCTCCTCCAACGACATCGCCAAAATCATCAAGTCGATCGACGAGATCGCGTTTCAAACCAACATCCTCGCGCTCAACGCCGCCGTCGAAGCCGCGCGCGCGGGCGAAGCCGGCATGGGCTTCGCCGTCGTCGCCGAGGAAGTCCGCGCCCTCGCCCAACGCTCCGCCACCTCCGCGAAGGAAACCGCCACGAAGATCGAGGTCGCGATCCACAACGGCGACGAGGGCGCGAAGATCTCCGAAAAAGTCGCCCGCTCGCTCGCCGTGATCGTGGAGAAAGCCCGCCAGTTCGACGAACTCGTCGGCGAAATCGCCACCGCCTCCAGCGAACAGAGCCAGGGCATCGCCCAGATCAACACCGCCGTGACCCAAATGGACAAAGTCACGCAAACGACCGCCGCCAACGCCGAGGAAACCGCCGCCGCCTCGCAGGAACTCAACACCCAGGTGGCCGTCGTCGGCGCCGCCATCGCCCGCCTCCAGACCCTCCTCGGCGCATCGTCCCGCCCCGCCGTCGCGCCAGTTGCGAAGTCTCCGTCTCAGGAACCCGCGGCACCTCCTTCAACACCGACGTCGCGCGCTCACCGCGCCCTCGCCCCTGTGCCGACCACCGTTTGACGCACAACTCCCTCGGCCCGCGCCAGCCTCCCTGGAGGGTCGAGCTCCGCGAGACCGCGCCCTCTCCCGCCTCGCGCACCCCCGCACCCGCGCGCAAACCGGCCTCGCCGAGCTCGCCCCTCCTGCCCGGCCGCGACGCGCGCCGCTCACCCGAACCGCCCACCTCACACCACCACGCGCCCCGGCTCCACATGCCGCCGCGACAGCCGCCGCAGCAGCGCATCGAACCGTCGGCGATGCACCGCCCCATCCATCACGTCGTAATGCTGCGGCACCATCCACCGCGGATTCAGTCGCCGCGCTTTTTCCAGACTCGCCGGAATCAACCCCGGCTCCGCATTGAAGATCGCCGGCGGCAGCACCGCACCGCGGAAAAAGTAACTCGCGAACAAATCTCCGCTGAACAGCACGTCGTGCCGCGCACTATAAAATCCGCAGTGCCCCAGCGTGTGCCCCGGCAAATGCACCACGCGGAGCCCGCCCCAGAACGGCAGTTCGTCGCCGTCCGTGATCGCCACGTCGATCGCCGCCCGCGCGCCCACCCCCAGCCACCGCAGCCCCGCGCGTTCCAGCCGGCCGCACCACACCGCCGCACCCCGATACGGATACGTGCCGTCGATGTGCGCCTGCTCCAGCGAATGCGCATAAATCGGCGCCCGCGTCCACGCCTTCGCCCACGCCACGTTGCCCGCATGATCCAGATGCCCGTGCGTCAGCAAAATCGCCCGCACGTTCTCCGGTCCCAGCCCGAGCCGCCTTAGCCGCCACCGAATCTGCGCCGGTTCTCCGATGAGCCCCGTGTCCAGCAGCACCGCGTCGTTGCGCTCGTCGACCAACACGTGACACACCCCCATCACCCCGCGAATCGTGTAAACCCCGCGCAACCGCCCGTTCATGTGCGCCCGCCTCCCCGTGTTCGTGCCATGCCCCCACCATGCCATTGCCAGTCCTTCGCGCCAACCTCCTTTCTGCGCGACGCTCATCGCTTTAGGCTCAAGCGCGCCGCCCGCCCGCCGATAGCGAAAAGCATAGCACCCGTTCCCGCCACGCGGCGCGGCGCCTGGACGCCCCGCGTCACACGTCCTGCCTCGCCTCCCCCCCACCAGCCGACATACTGCCCCCGTTCCCCATGAAGATTGCCGTTATCGACGACTCGCAATTCATGCGCGGCCTCATCGTGGCAGGGCTCGGACAGATCTACCCCGCCGCATCCGTCGTCGAATTCGCCGATCCCGCCGAAGCGCTCCGCGCCCTCCCCACCCTCCGCCCTGACCTCATCACCCTCGATCTGCTCATGCCCGGGCTCAGCGGCTTCCAGGTGCTCGAACAGCTCGGCGGCCTCTCCTTGCACGCACGCATCGTCGTCATCACCGCCGACGTCCAGCCGTCCGTCCGCCAGCGTTGCGCCGCCGCCGGCGTCCACGCGTTCGTCGAGAAACCCGTGACGCTCGAAAAACTGCGCGCCGCCCTCGCGTCGCCATGACCGCGCCCGCTTTCTCCCGCGGGATGTTCGACGCCTTGCGCGAGGTGCTGAACATCGGCGTCGGCCGCGCCGCGCACGCCCTCGCCGAACTCACCGGCCGCACGGTCTCCCTCCGCGTCCTCGACATCGAATTCCTCGCGCCCGGCCAGCCCCGCGTCCTCCCCGACCTCAGCGGCCCTGTCATCCTGCGCATCAGCCAGGCCTTCGGCGGCGCACTCCAGGGCCACGCCCTCGTCGCCTTCCACCGCACCGCCGCCTCCCGCCTCGCCCAGCTGCTCCTCGGCCGCCTCGCCACCGACGACGACTTCGACGAACTCGAACAAAGCGCCCTCCTCGAACTCGGCAACATCGTCGTCGGCGCCGTCGCCGGCTCGCTCGCCGCCGCCCTCGACGCCCCGCTCCACTACGAACTGCCCCGGCTCCAGCGCCGCGCCGTCGCCGACCTCGCCGACCTCCTGTCCGACCTCGGCGACGTCCGGCAGTCCCGCGTCCTCGTCGTCCACGCCTCCCTCGCCCTCCGCGAGGAGGACCTGAGCGTCTATCTCGTCCTCCTGTATCCAGAATCCGGATTCGACACCCTCGCCCTCCGCCTCGCCCGGCTCGCCCCCCGATGACGCCCGTGTCACATTCCTCGCTCGACGCGCTGCCGTGCGGCTTCCTCCAGCTGGATGCCGCCGACCGCGTTGTCCTGTGGAACCGCCGGCTCGAAACCTGGACCGGTCTCGCCCGCGCCGACGTCGTCGGCCGCCCGCTCGTCGAACTTTTTCCCCGCGCCCCCGCGCTGCCCCGCGTCCTCGCCGAAGTCCGCGCCAGCGGCCAGCCGCGCGTGCTCGCCCAGATGTTTCACCATTGGCTGATTCCCATCCCGCTGACCGACGGCGCTCCCGGCGGCCTCACCGAGATGCAGCAGGAATGCCACCTCGTCCCCCTCGCCGAACCCGCCGGCCACCTCGCCCTCTCCCTCCTCGACGTCACCCCGCTCGTCGCCGGCCATCAGCGCGCCCAGGCCCTCGTCGCCGAGCGCACCGCCGCCCTCGCCCGCGCCGAACAGGCCGTCCGCGACCTCACCGCCCGCGAAACCGCTCTCCGCGAAAGCGAGGCGCTGCTCCGCGAGCACAAGGACCGCCTCGACCTCGCCCTCGAAGCCGCCAACACCTGCACGTGGGACAACGACATGGTCCACAACATCCTCAAGCTCGACGAGCACTGGATGGCCCTGCTCGGCGGCAAGCCCGAGCCCGTGGAACTCCCCGGCCACCAGCTCCTCCGCCGCGTCCACCCCGACGACCGCGCCGCCACGGTCCGCCACATCCGCGACTGCTACGAGCGCAACGCCGACCAATACCGCGTCGAACACCGCGTGCGCACCCTCGCCGGTCAATGGATCTGGGTCCTCAGCTCCGGCCGCGTCGTCGCCCGCGATCCCGCCGGCCGCGCCGCCCGTATCATCGGCACCAATACGGATATCACCGCGATCAAGCACGCCGAGGCCGAGCTCCAGCGCCAGAAGGAATTCCTCTCCACGCTCCAGCACACCACCCTCGACCTCCTCGCGCGGCGCGAATTGCGCGACGTGTTCCAAACCCTCGTCGAACGCGCCAGCGCCATCCTCCAGGCGCCTTTCGGCGAACTCATGCTCAAGGAGGGCGACCACCTCGTCGTCTCCGCCTTCACCCGCAACCAACCTTACACCACCGGTCCCCGCCTCGCCCGCGGCGAGGCCGCGCTCTCCTGGCACGCCCACGACACCGGCCTGCCCGCCGTCACGCCCGACTACGCCACCCACGAGCACCGCCAGCCGCGCTACGCCAGCCTCCCCGTCCACGCCGTCGCCGAATTCCCCATCATGCTCGGTCGCACCTGCGTCGGCGTCCTCGCCGTCGCCCGCCACCAGCCCGGCCACGTCTTCACCGCCGAGGATTTCCAGAAGGGCTCCCTCCTCGCCCACATGGCCGCGCTCGTCCTCCACAACGCCAACGTCCGCGACGCCGCCCTCCGCGAGGCCGCCGAACGCACCGCCGCCCTCCGCGAAAGCGAACAAAAATTCCGCGGCGTCTTCGACCAGAGCCCCATCATCGTCTCCCTCGTTTCCATCCCCGATGGCCGCATCGTCGAAGCCAACTCCGCCGGCCTCGCCGCCTTCGGCTACACCCGCGAGGAAATGCTCGGCCGCACCACCGCCGAACTCGGCCTCTGGGCCGACCCCGCCGACCGCGATCGCTACCTCCAACGCCTCACCGCCGAAAACTCCGTCCGCGATTTCGAGGCCCGCATGCGCCGCCGCAACGGCGAAATCTTCACCGTCCTCTACAACGGCTGCGTCGTGAACATCGCCGGCCGCCCCTACAGCCTGAACTCGATGCAGGACATCACCGCGCGCAAACAGTCCGAAGCCGCCCGCGACCAGTCGCTCGCCGCCATGCGCGCCACCCTCGAATCCACCGCCGACGGCATCCTCGTCGTCGATGCCGGAGACCGCGTCGAAACCTGGAACCGGATGTTCGCCTCCATGTGGGGTCTCGCCGACGATGTCCTCGCCACCGGCGACAACCGGCGCGCCATCGCCGCCATCCTCGACAAACTCGTCGATCCCACCACCTTCCTCGCTCGCATCGACGAGATCCTCGCCGACCCCGCCGCCCACAGCTCCGACCTCCTCCCGCTCAAGGACGGCCGCATCATCGAGCGCCACTCCCGCCCCCAACTCGTCCACGGCCGCCCCGTGGGCCGCGTCTGGAGCTTCCGCGACATCACCGAACGCCAGCGCGCCGAAGCCGCCCTGCGCGAGAGCGAGGAGCGCTTCCGCGTCCTCGCCGAGGTTTCCCCCGTCGGTATCTTCAGTTCGGATACGGAGGGCCGCTGCACCTTCGTCAACCGCCGCTGGTGCGAGATCGCCGGCCTCCGCCCCGACGAGGCCCACGGCGACGCCTGGATGGCCGCCATCCACCCCGACGACCGCGCCGCCGTCACCGCCGGCTGGACCGAAGCCGTGCGCACCGGCGGCTCCTCCTCCGCCGAGTATCGTTTCCTTCGCCCCGACGGCACGGTCACCTGGCTCGTCGGCGAATCCCTCCCCCAACGCGACGCCACCGGCGCCATCACCGGCTACGTCGGCACCATCACCGATGTCACCCACCTCAAACGCGCCGAGCAGGAGCGCGAACGGATGGAAAACCAGATGCGCGAAACCCAGCGCCTCGAATCGCTCGGCACGCTCGCCGGCGGCATCGCCCACGATTTCAACAACATCCTCACCGGCATGTTCGGCTTCGTCGAACTCGCCCGCCTCGACCTGCCCGACACCCACCCCGCCCGCGCCTGGCTCGATCACGTCACCGTCTCCGGCCAGCGCGCCAAGGAACTCGTCCGCCAGATCCTCACCTTCAGCCGCAAACACGAGGGCGAACGCCGCCCCGAACAACTCGAAACCGTCGTCGCCGAAGCCCTCCGCCTCCTCCGCTCCACGCTCCCCGCCATGGTCGTCCTGGACCACCGCGGCGTCATCCCCTGCCCGCCCGTCCTCGCCGACGCCACTCAGATCCACCAGGTCGTGATGAACCTCTGCACCAACGCCTGGCACGCCCTCCCCGAACGCGGCGGCCGCATCACCGTCGCCTTGGAGCCGTTCATCGTCACCGACCGACACGTCGAAACCGTCCGCGACCTCCTCCCCGGTCCCCACGTGCGCCTCACCGTGGCCGACACCGGCAGCGGGATGACCCCCGACACGATCGCGCGCGTCTTCGAGCCCTTCTTCACCACCAAGGCCCCCGGCAAAGGCACCGGCCTCGGCCTCGCCGTCGTCCACGGCATCGTCAAATCCCACGGCGGCGCCATCGCCGTGCGCAGCACCCCCGGCACCGGCACCACGTTCGAACTTTATTTTCCCGCGCTCGTCGCCCTCGCCCCCCAGCCTCCCGAAAAACCCGAGGTCCCGCTGCCTCGCGGCCACGGCGAACGCATCCTCCTGGTCGACGACGACAACGTCAGCGGTTTCGCCATCCAGAAACTGATCGAGAGCCTCGGCTACCGCGTCACGCGCTTCACCGCGCCGCTCGAAGCGATCGCGCACTTCCGCTCCGCGCCGCTCAGCTACGACGTGGTGGTCACCGACCTCGCGATGCCCGCCATGCCCGGCGACGCCGTCGCCGAGGAATTGCTGCGCATCCGCTCGTCGATCCCCGTGCTCCTCGTCACCGGTTTCCTCGAGCCCGCCCGCCAGCCCGCCCTCGACCAAATCGGCATCGCCGCCATCCTGCGCAAGCCCCCGAGCCGCGACGAACTCGCCGCCGCCCTCGCCCGCCACGCTCCCCTCCGCCTCCCCGGCGCTTAAGTTTTCAGCGGAGAACAGACGTCTCGTCCGTTTCGTCCCCCTTCTCTCCTCCCTCCTTCGGTGTTGGAACCTTGGAGCTTCTCTGGAGCTTGGATGTTGGAGCTTGGAGCTTTTCTCCCGCCTACATCCCCAGCCCCACTACAAACACCAGCACCAGCCCGATCCCGAAAATCACCACTGCCGTCGCCCGTCGATGCACGAGCCGCGTGCGCCGCCACGCTTGATCCGTCGTGATCTTTCCGTTCTTCACGTCCTCCTCGATCTCCGCGACGTCCCACTGCCGCCGCCAGTTCAGCCAGACGCCGATCAGCAGGGTGCCCAATGCGGCCAAACCGACTATCTCCCACGTCAGCAAGCCAGGCATGACAAGGCGTCGGGTTTGGGCGGCCGACCGGTCCGGCGTTCAATAATTTCCAGCAACATGAACGCGCGGATTAAAAACATTCACCGGCGCAGCGCTATCCAATTTATCGTTTTCGCCGCCAGCCGATCGAGCGCCTCCACACAGAGCACCAGATGCTCCTCCTTCGTGTCCTCGATCTTGTTGTGACTGATTCCGTGAAGACTCTGCACGAACAACATCACCGTCGGCACCCCTGCCCGCGCCACTTCCGCCGCATCGTGCAACGGCCCTGATGGCAGCCGGTGCGCCCGACCGCACGTCTCCACGATCGCCGCCTCGCACTGCGCGATCAGTTCCTCGTGAAACGGCATCGGCGCGATCGCCCACAACCGCTCCCACGCCACCGCCACCCCGCCTTCCCGCGCAAACCGCTCCGCCGCCTCGCGCGCGTCCGCGAGCATCCGCGCCAGCGCCGCCGCATCGAGATGCCGCTGATCGAGCGTGATCCGACACGCCTCGACCACGCTGGTCACGATCCCCGGCTTCGTCGTGCACGAACCGATCGTGCACACGCCGCCGTGGCTTTCCGCGATCCGATAAATTTCCGGACTCATCCGCGCCGCCGCGAGAAACGCATCCTTCCGCCGGTTCATCGGCGTGCTTCCCGAGTGCGCCGCCTGCCCGCGAAACACGATCGCATGCCGCTCCACTCCAAACGTCCCCAGCACCGCGCCCAGCGGCAGATCCAGGTCGAGCAACACCGGGCCCTGCTCGATGTGCAGCTCGAGATACGCCGCCGCGTTCCTCAACTCCCCGCCGCTCTCCTTCACGCGCTCGAACTCCACGCCGACCGCCTTCAACGCCTCCGGCAGCGTCACGCCCGCACGATCCTTCAAACCGCGCGCCTCGTCCATATTCAACGAGCCCGAACACGCCGACGACCCGAACAAACTCTTCCCGAACCGCGCGCCTTCCTCGTCCGCCCAGTCGACCAGCCGCACGGTCACCGGCGGCTTCCCGCCGAACTCTTCGTTAACGCGCCGCAACACCTCGAGCCCCGCGAGCAGATTCAAACACCCGTCGAGCCATCCGCCGTTCGGCACCGAATCGATGTGCCCGCCGATCAGCAGCGCGCGCTCCGATTCACCGCGCAGCGTCGCCCAGAGATTGCCCGCCGCATCCATGTGCACCTCCACCGGCAGCGCTTCGAGCTTCCGCCGCAGCCACGCGCGCGCCGCCACCCACATCGGCGTGAACGCCACCCGCTGAGCCCCGTCCGCGTCGCCCGTGAGTGCGCGCAATTCCTTCAATTCTTCGATCGTGCGTTGAGGGTCGAGTGGCATGGGATTGGAGTGTGGGAGGGGCTCTTGCGCGCCTCAGGCGCGTTACGTCCCGACAAAAAACCGGACGCTTCTCTTTCGACCAACGCTAAAGCGCGCGCCCGTTTGCAGCTTGGAAAGTAGCAGCCGCCGCACCACCTTCAATCCGGCAGTTCGTTCTCCCGCCGGCGCCCGCGCCCTTCCCGCGCTCCGCCGTTTCCCTCTCGCACGGCTCCTGCTCCGCTCCACCCGCTCCCCCACCTCCATGCCCACGCTCGCCACCACCGTCGACGGCCTCAAGCTCCCGAATCCGTTCGTCATCGGCTCCGGCCCGCCCGGCACCAACCTCAGCGTCATCAGCCGCGCGTTCCGCGAGGGCTGGGGCGCCGTCATCGCGAAGACCGTCAGCCTCGACGCCTCCAAGGTCGTCAACGTTTCCCCGCGCTACGCCAAGCTCCACGCCGCCAGCGGCGAGGTCATCGGCTGGGAAAACATCGAGCTGATCAGCGACCGGCCGTTTCACCTCTGGATCGACGAGTTCAAGAAGTGCAAGGACCTCCACCCCGACGGCGTCCTCATTGCGTCGATCATGGAGGAGTATCGCGAGGAAGCCTGGATCGAGATCGTCGAGCGCTGCCAGGACGCCGGCGTCGACGCTTTCGAGCTCAACTTCTCCTGCCCGCACGGCCTGCCCGAACGCAAGATGGGCGCCGCGATGGGCCAGGACCCCGAGATCCTCGAAAAAGTCTGCGGCTGGGTGAAACGCGCCGCGAAAAAACCCTTCTGGGCAAAGATGACGCCCAACATCACGCACATCGAGGATCCGTCTCGCGCCGCGTTGCGCGGCGGCGCGACCGGTATCAGCGCGATCAATACGATCCGCTGCGTGATGGGCGTGAATCTCGACACCCTTCGCCCCGAGCCGACGGTCGAGGGCTACACGACGCCCGGCGGCTACTCGTCGCGCGCGGTGAAACCGATCGCGCTCCGCATGGTGATGGAGGTTGCCCAGCTCATCCGCCGCGAGTTTCCCGACCGCAGCCTCTCGGGCCTCGGCGGGATCGAGAGCGGCCGCGACGCCGCCGAGTTCATCCTGCTCGGCGCGGATACGGTGCAAGTCTGCACCGGCGTGATGAAGGCCGGCTACGAATGCGTGAAGCCGATGTGCGAAGAACTCCTCGCGTTCATGGCGAAGCACAACTTCGAGACGCTCGCGGATTTCAGGGGCAAGAGCCTGCCGTATTTCACGACCCACGCCGACCTCGTCCAAAAGCAAACCGCGAGAAAAGCCGCCCAGAAAGCCGCCGCCACGAAGGTCGTGAAAAACGACGCCGAATGGACCGGCGACGAATTCGTGAAGCAGTCGGACGCGTTGTCACGCGGAGCGTGACGAAAGCTCCAAGCAGCGGTAAAGCTCCAAGCTCCAACATCCAAGCTCCAGTGAAGCTCCAAGCTTCAAACTCCAAGCTGCGACACGAGGCAAAGTCCGTCCGTGCGCGGCTCGAATATCCGGAGTCGTCGTCGGCGCCATGGCTGGTCCATGAAAGCGAAGCACGCCATCCGTTCGACCTCGAGGAACGCACCGCCCTATTTGGCGAAGCGGTTATCGGCTTCGTGAAGAAAATCCCGCGCCATCCCGCGAATGACCGTTTGATCAACCAGCTTGTCGGCTGCGGCACGAGCGTCGGAGCCAACTACTGCGAAGCGAACGAGGGTGTTTCAAAAAAGGATTTCCGAAACGTCATCGGCCGCTGCGTGAAAGAAGCGAAGGAGACGAAGTTTTTTCTCCGAATGATTGCCGCCGCCGAACCCAAGCTCGCCGAAGAAGCCCGCACCCTCTACCGCGAAGCCCGCGAACTCCACCTGATCTTCGCCGCCATCTACCGCAAAGCCGGTTGAACTCCCATGAACTCCCGACCCATCGTCCCTTTATTGAAGTTTGTAGCTTGGAGCTTCACTGGAGCTTGGATGTTGGAGCTTGGAGCTTTTCCCCAATGATCGCCTCTCCTCACCTCATCGCCGGCCTCTGGCGCCCCGATTCCCCCCTCCCGCCCACGCCCGTCTTTAACCCTTCCGTGGGGGAAATCATCGCCGAATGTCCCGCCGCCGACGCCGCGCTCGTCGACGAAGCCGTTTCCGCCGCCCACGCGGCCTTCCCCGCCTGGCGCGACACCCCGCCCGTCGAGCGCGCGCGCCTCTTCTTCCGCTACCGCCAGCTCGTCGAGCAAAACTTCGACCAGCTCTGCCACACCGTCTCGCGCGAACACGGCAAGACCCACGCCGAGGCCCGCGGCAGCGTCTTCCGCGGCCTCGAAAACATCGAATACGCCTGCGGCATCCCGTCGCTCCTCTTCGGCGACACGCTCGAAAACCTCGCGCGCGGCGTCGACTGCGAGACCTTCCACCAGCCGCTCGGCGTCTGCGTCGGCATCACGCCGTTCAACTTCCCCGCGATGGTCCCGCTCTGGATGTTCCCGCTCGCCCTCGCCTGCGGCAACACGTTCATCCTGAAACCGAGCGAGAAAGTCCCGCTCTCCGCCATCCTCCTCGGCCAACTCCTCGAACAGGCCGGCGTGCCCAAAGGCGTCTTCAACATCGTCCACGGTGGCCGCGCCTGCGTCGACGCGCTGCTCACGCATCCGAAGGTGCGCGCGATCTCCTTCGTCGGCTCGTCTCCAATCGCCAAATACATCTACGAAACCGGCACGCGCCACGGCAAACGCGTCCAGGCCAACGGCGGCGCGAAAAACCACCTCGTCATCATGCCCGACGCCGACGTGCCCAAGACCGTCGAGGCGCTCGCCACCGCCGCCTTCGGCTGCGCCGGCGAACGCTGCATGGCCGGCTCCACCGCCATCACCGTCGGCGCCGCCGCCGACCGCCTGCTTCCCTCGCTCGTCGACGCCACGCGCGCCATCAAGGTCGGCCGCACCGACCAGCCCGCCGCCGCCACGCAGCCCGACATGGGCCCGGTCATCACCGCGCAACACCGCGACCGCGTGCTCGAGCTCGTCGCCAGCGGCGAAAAGGACGGCGCGAAAATCATTGCCGATGGCCGCGACGTCAAAGTTCCCGACGCCCCGCGCGGCTTCTATCTCGGCGCGACGATCGTCGACGGCGTCGAAGCCAACATGACGCTCGCCCGCGAAGAGGTTTTCGGCCCGGTCCTCAACGTCATGCGCATGGACGACCTCGATCGCGCGATCGAGATCGCGAACAAATCCTCCTTCGGCAACGGCGCTGCGATCTTCACCGCCAGCGGCCACGCCGCGCGCGAGTTCAAGCACCGCGTGAAAGCCGGCATGGTCGGCATCAACGTCGGGGTCCCCGCGACGATGGCGATGTTCCCGTTCACCGGCTGGGACGACTCCTTCTACGGCGACCTCCACATCCAGGGCCGCGAAGCCGTGCAGTTCTACACACAGCAAAAAGTCGTCACGACAAGGTGGTTCGGCGGCGAAGTCGGCGACGTGTGGAAGAAGTAGAAGCTCCAAGCACCAACCTCCAAGCTCCAATGAAGCACCAACCTCCAAACACCCAGCCGCTCCTTTGAAGTTTGAATCCTGAAGCTTCACTGGAGCTTGGAGGTTGGTGCTTGGAGCTTCCTCCCCCGTCGTATGCCACTACTTATTCGAAACGGAGAAATCATTACGCCCTCGTCGCGCTACACCGCCGACATCTACTGCGAGGGGGAGGTCATCACCCGCATCGACCGCAACCTCGCCGCGCCGCCGGGCACCACCGTCGTCGACGCCACCGGCAAATACGTTTTCCCCGGTTTCATCGATCCCCACGTCCACATCTACCTGCCATTCATGGGCACGTATTCAAAGGATACCTACGAGACCGGCAGCCGCGCCGCGCTCGTCGGCGGCACCACCACGCTCATCGAGATGTGCTGCCCCGCGCGCACGGACGACGCGCTCGCGTCCTTCGACCTCTGGATGTCCCAGGCCGCCGGCAAGTCCGCCTGCGATTTTTCGTTTCACATGGGCGTCACCAAATT
>JAEYYL010000005.1 GCA_023430825.1 Verrucomicrobiota bacterium
GCTGGCGAGCAAAACAAACTCGTGACGCTGGGACATAGGCGAAGTCGTGATCCACGGCATCCCCCACTGTTACCCATGTCTCCGAACGGGTGTAACCCATGTCCCCGGTCCATACAGGGACGTCGGGCTCCACCTGCGCGTTCACCCACGAACCTCCGTCCTCCCCCGCGGTCTGTGCACGGGATGGAACTCACCATCGCCGGCTACGAGATCGATCGCCGGAAAATTTTCACCGCCGTCGCGGTCGCCGGCGCTCTCGTCGCGATGACGTTGCTCTACCGGCAGATCGACGTGAACGCGCTTCACGCCCGCGCCCAGGAGATCAATGGCGCGCTCGTCTTCGTCCTCATGACCGTCCTGCCGCTCGTCGGCTTTCCCGTCAGTGTCTGCCACGCCGTCGCCGGTGTGCGCTTCGGCGTCGGACCCGGTCTCGTCCTCGTGACCGCTTCCATTCTGCTGCAGATGCTTGCGAGTTTCGCGCTGGTGAAGGCCATGCCGAATTTCTTCGCGCGCCGGATGGAGCCGTTTCGCCAGAAACTTCCCAAGACCGCGCACGGCTCACTCACCGTCTTCACCATGGTCCTCCCGGGCGTGCCGTATTTTGCGCAGAACTACGTGCTGCCGCTCGTCGGCGTCCCGCTCGGCATCTACCTCCTCTGGGGCTGGCCGATCCACATCCTGAAATCCATCGTCGGCATCGTGTTCGGCGAGATGAGCGACGACCTCACGCCCGCACGCATCGCCGGCTTCGCCGCCTACGCGATCTTCATCACCGTCACGACGACCTGGGCGTTTCGCCGCCTGCAGGCTCAAATGAAAGATCAGCCACCAGCGGCAGGTGGTCGGAAGCGACGCGCGTCAACTCGCTCCGCGGGACGACGACGCGCTCGACGGTAAATCCCTTCGACAGGAAGATGTGGTCGAGCCGCGTGAACGGCCGCATCGAGCTGAACGTGTTGATCGGCCGATGCCCCGCCGCCGCCGCCTGCACATCGCGAAACCGCTGCACCGCCAGCCCGTAAGGCGCGCTGCCCGGCATCAGGTTGAAGTCGCCGCACATCACGATCAGCTCGTCGTCGTCCAGCCGGCCGAGCCACTCCGGACCGAGCAGCATCTGCATCTGCAGGATGCGTTCGCGCGGTCCCAGCCCGAGATGCGTCGTCACCACGTGCACCGCCACGCCGTGAATCTTCACCCGCACCCAGAGCGCCGAGCGCGGCTCCTTGAACCAGCTCCGCGGATCGTGCGGCAGGTGCGCCCGTTTCACGATCTCCACCGGCCAGCGGCTGAACAACGCATGCCCGTAATGCTCCTCGCCCCGCGTGATCGTTGGACAAAACACCACCGCGTGCATCCCGATGTGCCGTCCGATGAACGCCGCCTGATCCTCCGCCCGCGACCGCCGTCGGCCGAGATCCACTTCCTGCAACGCCACGATGTCCGGCGCCTGCGCCGCGATCACCCGCGCGACGCGGCGCGGCGAAACGCGTCCATCCATCCCGCCGCAACCGTGCACGTTGTAAGTCATCAACCGCAGCTTCCGCCCGCGGAGTTCGGTAAACGTCCGCGCCGGCAGCTCCTCACGCCCGAGATAATGCCGCGCCGCCGCGCGCAACGCCGTCGGCCGGATGAACGCTTCCGTGCCCGGCGGCAGCTCCGTCCGCGCCGGCAACAACGCAAATCCGCGCGTCTCGTCCGGCCCGAATCCGCCATGCGCACCGCGCTCCGGCGCGAAACTCCACGCCCCCTCCGTCGGACTCCATCCCACCATGATCAAATCGCCCGCGTCGCGAATCGTGCAAAAACCCACGAGATCTTTCGCGATCTGCGCCGCCACCGCCGGGTCGTGCGTTTCCTTCAATACGTCGGGCACGCCCTCCGGCACGCGCGTCTCGCCTTGCGCGTGCAGCCACATGATTTCCCCGGCCTCCGTCCGCACGAGCACGCCCGGCACGCCGCCTTGCTTCACCAGCCGACGCGCCAGCGCGAGCCGCTGCTCGTCCGTCATCGCGTTCGCGAAATACGCATGACCCACCGGACCCATCGCCGCGACGATCACGCTCTTGCCTTCCTCCAGCGTGATCTCCGGATCCGGCGCGGGGCGCACGAGCTTCCGCTGCATGCGCGGGCTGCGCGACAGCCATGACGCCGCCGACAGATGTCCCGGCTGCGCGCGCGCGCGCCAGGCCTTGTCGTGCTCCTTGGAAATTTCCAAGCAGTCGTGCAACACCGCCTCGAGGCCGCCCTCCCATTTGTCGCTGAACGATCGCGTGCCTTCCTGCCCGTGATCGGAGAACACCCACACCGCGTAATCGCGCCGTTTCGACCGATTCGCCGCGCGCACGATCTTGCGAATCGCGTTGTCGATGCCGCGCAACCCGTAGTGCGCGAATCGCGAGCCCGGCCCGCGCACGTGCGCGTGCTCGTCGTAACCGACGAAATTGATATGCACGATCGGCAGCCCGCGCGTGACGTCGATCTGCCCGCTGATCGTCAACAGCTCGCGCAAGCCGACACCGACAAACACCCGCGACAGCAACAGCATCAATTCGAGCTTCGGCTTCCGCCCGCGCGAGATCGCCTGCACGGCGTCGACGACCGCCACGCCGAGTTCCACCAGCAGCCGCCAGAAAATCCGCACCGCCGCCGGCAGTTGCAGCAGGATGAAAACGAAGATGTTTCGAATCTTCCCCGTGCGCCACATGTCACCGAGCCCGATGCTCGCCGCGCAAAAATGACTTTCCTCCTGGCCCGCGCCGCCGGTGTAAATGTTGGACCACGAGCTGCCGCCTTTCAGCAGACCTTCGGCCTCCTCTGCAAACGACGCCTCGCGCGCCTTCGCCCAATCGGGATCCCACATGCGCCCCAGTTTCTTCAGACCGCGGTCGAAGAAACTGAACGCCGGCACCGCCGATTTCACGCCGTAGAAAATCTCCGCCTGCACCGCCGGCGTCGTCGACGGGATGCCCGGATAAAACGTGTGCAGCACATAATCGTCGCGCCGCATCAGCCGCTGGAGAAACGGCATCTTCCCGCGTGCGATCGCCGCCTCGAGGTGCTTGCGCGCGAGTCCGTCGATCTGAATCAGCAGCAAGCCCGGCTCCTCGCTCGTGCCTTCCGACGGCGCGAGCCCAAGATGGCGCACCGCCCACTCGTTGCGGCTCAACCGTCGCCGCGCGCGATGAACGATGGCTTCAATCCCGGCAAACATGGGGCGAAAAAAGCTCCAAGCACCAAGCTCCAAGCACCAGTGAAGCACCAAGCTTCAGGAACCCATCGTTCACGCGAGCGCCTCCTGGGTTATTGGTGTTTGTCGTTTGAAGTTTCATTGGAGCTTGGAGGTGGGTGCTTGGAGCTTACGGCCGTTGCGGCCGTTCATCGTCCGCCGACCGCTTCCGCGACCGCCTGCGCCTTCTCCGCCAGCAGGTTCCACTCGACGCTGATCCGTTCGAACAGTGTTCCCCACGGGCTCCGCTCGATCAGCAGCCGCTCGCGTCGCGTCATCCGGCGCACCTCTTCATAAAATTCCAGCGCCTGCTCCGCACAGTGCTCCTTGGAAAACACGTCCGCCGTCCGCCGCGCCTCATCCGAAAACGCCCGCCGTTGCCCATCGTCGCGCGCCACTTTCTCCAGCGCATTGGCAAACCGCGTCGGCGACGCGTTTTTCGGCAGCATGAAGCCGTTCTTACCGTCGCGCATCACTTCGCGCACGCCCGAGGCATTCAGCGCCACCACCGGACGCCCCGCCGCCATCGCCTCGGCGAGCACCATGCCTTGCGTCTCCGTGAACGACGCGAACACGAACACGTCCATCGCGTTGTAAGCGTCGGCGAGCGCCTTGCCCGTCTGCTTGCCCGCCATCACGAGCCGCTCCGCCAGACCATGCTTCGCAAACACCTCGCGCAATTTCTCCTCGGACGGACCGCCGCCGACCACCAGGAACCGCGCGTTCGGCGTGCGCTTCACGAACAGCGCCACGGCCTCCGCGAGATACTCGAGATTCTTCTCCGGCGCCAGCCGGCCGACATGGCCAACCACGAACGCATCCGCAGGGAGTTTAAACTTCCGCCGGAATTTCGCGCCGTCGCCCGCCGCGAACGAGCCGACGTCGATGCCGGTCGGCACCACGCGGATCGGCACTTCGACGCCGCGCTGCTTGATGAGCTTCGCGATGCTCTCGCTCGGCGCGATCACGCCGTCGCAGAGATTGGCGAAATGCGTCGAGAGATTGATCGCGACCTCCTTGAGCGCCGGCGAATCGAATGGCACGTAATGCGTGTAGTCCTCGTAGCGCGTATGATGCGTGAAAATCACGGGCGCGTTCTTCGTCGCCGCGAGGCGCACCGCCGTGTCGCCGAGCAAAAACGGATGATGCGCGTGAATGATGTCCGCCTGAAACGCATCCAGCCGTTCCGGCACCGCGATCATCGGCAACCGCACGGAAAAATCGCTCCCGTTGAACTTCTGGATCGCCGGCACGCGCTCCACGATCGCCGCCTGCCGGGGCGGCAGCGCCTTGCCCTCGAACTCCGGGGCGACCACCAGCACCCGATGCTTAAGCTTGCGATACTCCTCGGCAAACGTGCTCACGGAGCGCGCCACCCCGCCGACGTGCGGCAGGTAGGTGTTGGTCATCATGCAAATGTTCATCGCTGGAAAGGTTGCCGAGTAGCACGCGGTGCGACTCGGGCCGTCAGAGACCGCGCAACCGGCTTCCGGTTCTTCCTCGCCGCCACGAACCGGCGAATCGCTTCCGCCGCCGCCCCGGAGAACGGGCGCCCCCGCCCGTTCCCAAAACGGACGAGGACGTCCGTTCTCCTTTCAGATACCCGGCGACTCGGAACCGAGTTGTTCACGTTATCTCTTTTCTCTTAACTCCGCGGCTCCGTCATCGCCGCCCCAGTCCATACCAGCTCGAAGTCCGACGAGCCATTCCCGGCGGCAATGTCCTGCGGCACGCAACCCGGCACGCGCAACTCCCGCCGCGGCGCACCGCGGCGCCATTGCCCTTCGACATTCATGCGCACCACGCCTTCGCCGCGCACCAGCCGGACCGTCACGGCTCCATGCGGCGTGAGCGTCGGTCCGAAATCCACCTCGCCCGCGCGCAGCCACTCCGGCCGCACGCCCGCGCCGATCACGAGCGCGTCGCCTTCCTCTCGCACGAACAGATTGCGCACGAACATGAGCCATTCCGACGCCGCCCAGATGTGCTGCCCGTCGCCCATGCAGCCGCCGAGCGTCAGCGGATGAATCGCCTCGGGCCATTGGCCGGTCGGCGACGCGAGCCCGATCACGCTGTCCATCAACGACCACGCCGCGCGCGCGTCGCCCGCCCGCAACCGCACCTGCGCCAGATGCAGCGTCAGGTAGGCGTTGATCCCCGAATGGATCATGTTCTGGAAAAAACCGCCGCCATGCAGGCAGTGCTGGCAGAGGTAATCCGCCGTCTTCGCGATCGATTCGTCGCCCGGAGCGAACAGCTGCAACGGATAATCCGCAACCACCGAGCCCACCGCGCCGGAATCCATCCGCCGGTGCGGCGACGCCGGGATCGCGCCGGGGAAACGCCGGTGCTCACCTTTTGGATACGAGCGCTGGATCGTCGCCAAAAACTCCTCCGCTTCGCGCGCCCACGCGTCCGCCTGTTTCGGATCCGCCTCGCGCCACAAACTCGCCGCCGCGCGCAGACCGGCGACACCCCAGAAATCGTCCCAGTAATAGTAGTCGTTGGGCCCGAGATGCTCCGCGCTGAAACCCGCCGGCAGCAGCCCCGCCTCCGGCCGCTCGGGCTTGAGCGGCAGCCGCTTGCGCGTGATCCAGCGCGCGCCTTTCGCGACCGCGTGCAACCACTCCTTCGGCAGCGTCTCGCCGGTGAGTGCGGCGAAGCGATGATAGAACCACAGGGCCTCGCCGTTGCTGTCCCACTCGCCTTCCTGCGAGAGGAAATAGCCGTCCATCCGCTGGCGCGGCGCAAACTCCGCGACGGCGCGGCGCGTGCGTTCGACGCCGCCGAGCGAGAGCAGCGCGTTGAGCACGAAGACCGCGTCGCGAAACCAGAAACGTTTATACGTGTAGGGCCCCGGATACACGTCCTTCGGCGCGTGCAGCACGAGATTCGCCAGCGCGAGATCGTAGAGCCGCTGCACCTCCGGATCGCTGACGCGCAGCCGCGCGAGCGGCGCGAGCGCATCGGTCCACGTTTGCGTGACAGGGAAAACCGGCCGCGTCTTCGGCTCGAGTTCGTCGTAAATCGGCACGACGATCTCGCACGCATCCGATTCCGCGCCGTTCACCGGAAACAGCGCGACCGCCGTCGCCATGCTCACCGGACACGTCACGTGCGAAGCGCTCGACGCCTGGCCGAGCCGCAGCAGCACGTCGCCCGCCGCGTAAGTGGACAGCAATTGCCGCGAGGGTGCGCGATCGAAGTTCACTTCGTTGCGCCCGTTGACCAGCCAGCCGCGCCGGTTCGGCTGAAAAGCGATTTCCTTCACGAAGCTGACGCCCTCGGGATTGTAGGGCCGCAGCGCCACGGCGATCGCGCCCGGTTGTGCGCCGTGCGCCTGCACGCGGATGCGGCAGCGCGGCTCGCCGTTGTCGAGCGTCAGCGTGACGGTGCTCTCGAGCGCGATTCCGTCGCGCGCGGCCATCGAGCGGACCTGCAGCGTCTCCCCGAGCGAAAGCTGCTGCTCGACCTCGGCGAGTTTCGAAGGCAGCAGCACCGCGTCGCCATTCTCCGGCTCGAACCAGAAATCGAGCGACCAGCCGTCGAAGAGCGGCGTCACGAGTCCGCGCGGATCGACGATCGGGTAATACGGCACGTCGGGCACGCCGACCGCCGTCCAGTTCCGATGGGTGAGATTGATGTGGCTGAACGAAAACGCGCGCGGGATGAACGACGGATCGGACGGGTTGAACTGCCGCTCGACCCAGTAGGGCCAGACCCAGTCGAGATTGTTCTGGATCGCCTTGGTGTTCACGAGACCGCGCGCATGAAACAGCATGCCGGCGCGCAGCAACTCGATCGGTTCGGCAACTTCCGACGGTTTCGCGAAACCACGCAAGTGCGACAACAGCGCGACCGGATCGAGAAATCCGTAAGCGCGTGCCACGCGGGTGATCAGATAGCGGACAGGTCGGGAGCGCAGGATCATGGCAGGAAAACGGGGAAGTGGGGCAACCCCGTTGTCCTCAATTAAACACAAAAGTGCCGCTTTGCAGCTGCCAAACCGGATTCATCTCCAGCCGAACTTGGGGCGGGGCTCCCATTCGCCCGCGCCCTTATGGAAGGATCGAGGGTAGGAGCCTGCTTGCAGGCGATTCCTGGCTCGCTGCGAGAGCAGCGGGATCGATGCACCAAATCGCCTGCAAGCAGGCTCCTGCATCCGATCCAAACGAAGAAGGCCGGCGCAGAGGCCGGCCTTCGCAACCATCATAATAATAACCCGCGGCTTTACGCCGGGATCTCGGGCCGGCCCGCCTCGGGCCAGTCGACGTGGAAGAACTTGCCGCGCTTCTCGTCGACGCGCTCATACGTGTGCGCGCCGAAATAATCGCGTTGCGACTGCAGCAGGTTCGCCGGCAGCCGCGCCGAACGGTAGCTGTCGTAGTAGGCGAGGGCGGACGCGAACGTCGGCGCCGCCACGCCGCACTCGGCGGCGAGCGACACGACCTTGCGCCAGTTTTCCTGCGCCTGCTTCACCGTCTTGTTGAAATACGGATCGAGCAGGAGATTCGCGAGATTCGGGTTCCGCGCGTAGGCCTCGGTGATCTTCTGGAGAAACGCCGCGCGGATGATGCAGCCGCCCCGCCAGATCTGCGCGATCTCGCCGAAGTTCAGCTTCCAGTTGTATTCCTTCTGCGCCGTGCGCATCAGCTGGAAGCCCTGCGCATACGAGCAGATCTTCGAGCAATACAGCGCGTCGTGGATCGCCTGGATCAGCGCCTTTTTCGAGCCGCGGTATTTCTTGCCCGGGCCCTTCAGAATCTTCGACGCGGCGACGCGCTCTTCCTTGATCGCAGAGATGCAGCGCGCAAACACCGCCTCGGCGATCGTCGGCGCCGGCACGCCCATGTCGAGGGCGTTGGTCGAGGTCCACTTGCCCGTGCCCTTCTGGCCGGCGGTGTCGAGGACGACGTCGACGAACGCACGCCGCTTGTTGCGCGGGTCCTTCTGCTTGAGGATGTCGGCGGTGATTTCGATGAGGAAACTGTCAAGCGCCCCCGCGTTCCACTCGGAGAAAATCTCGCCCATCTCCTCGGCCTTCAACCCGAGCAGGCCGGACATCAACGCGTAGGCCTCACAGATCATCTGCATGTCGCCATACTCGATGCCGTTGTGGATCATCTTCACGTAGTGACCCGCGCCGTTTTCGCCGATGTAGGTCGCGCAAGGCACGCCGCCCTTGATCGGCTTGCCGGGGGCCGCGCCCGTGAGCGGGCGGCCCGTCTTCGCGTCGACCTTCGCCGCGACGGCGTTCCAGATCGGCGCGAGTTCCTTGTAAGCCGCGCGATCGCCACCCGGCATGAGCGCCGGACCGAAACGCGCGCCCTCCTCACCGCCGGACACGCCGGAGCCGATGAAGCGAAGGCCTTTTTCGCGCAGCGCTTTTTCGCGGCGGATCGTGTCGGTCCAGAGCGCGTTGCCGCCGTCGATGATGATGTCGCCCTGCTCGAAGAGCGGCACGAGGCTGTCGATCACCGCGTCCGTGGCCTTGCCGGCCTGGACGAGGATGATGACCTTGCGCGGCTTCGCGAGCGACTGCACGAACTCCTCGAGGGTCTTCGTGCCGACGACACCGCCGGGCGTGTTGGGGTTTTCCGCGACGAACTTGTCCGTCTTTTCCGTGGTGCGGTTGTAAACCGAAATCTGGAAGCCGTGGTCGGCGATGTTGAGCGCGAGATTCTGGCCCATTACGGCGAGGCCGATGAGCCCGATGTCAGAGTGCGTTTTGGCCATAGGTAGAACGAGCGTTCTACGGAGCGGGGCGCGCAAAAACCATCCCGATTTTGCCAGGGAGTCATAAATTCGGGGCTCGTCGTAGCGCAGACGACGCCCGCTGTGGCCCGCTCACTTTGACCGATACGCGCCCTTCGACGGGAAAAATTCCGCGAGCCTCTCGACGACGGGCGTCGCCCACGACGGCTCGTTGCGCTCGTAGATCCAGTTGAAACCGACCGCGCTGAACACGATCAGCAGGACGACCGCGAGCACGACCTTGTTGACCTGCGCCAGCTTCCGCAGCGCGATCACGACGACCACAACCGCGAGCACCGCGAGGCCGAGCTTCAGCCAGAACGCCGGCGGCACGTCCCTCAGTTTTTCGAGAGCCGATGGCGCGGTGGAAGCGGCGGCGAGCAACAACATCACAAGGGCAAGGTATTCACTCCGCCGCTCGAAACGAGCTGGAATCCAAGCGGGCTCCGCGATTAGCGGGATTTTGCCAAGTCGCGCGACGGCACGATCCGGTTTAACCACGAATGGACACGAAGAGACACGAATGAATCCAAGACTTGGATCGGCGATCGTGTCGATTCGTGTCCATTCGTGGTTTCCCTCAGAGAACCCAGCCTAAAACACCCCGAACACCGCCGACGGCGCCACGCCGAGCACCAGCAGCAGCACCGCCACGACGACCAGCGAGAAAGCGACATCCGGCGCCACGGCCAGCCGCGACGACGCTTCCGGCGCCGGTGCCGCGACCACCGCCTGTTTCAAAATCACCAAGTAATAGTAGAGTCCCACTGCGCTCAGCCCGATCGCCGCCAGCGCCAGCGCGCCCGCCGGCGATCCCGCGCCACCCGCTTGCAACGCCCCGGCGAACACCGCGAATTTCGCGAAGAATCCCGCCAGCGGCGGCACGCCCGCGAGCGACAGCACATTCACCATCAGACAGCCCGCCAGCAGCGGCGACCGACGATACAGCCCCGCCAAATCCGTGATCCGCTGGCAGCGCCCACCCGCCCGTTCCACCGCGCCGATCACGCCAAACGCACCCACCGTCGCCAACCCATACGTCACGCCGTAATACACCACCGGCGCCACCGACACCGGCCCCGCAATCATCACGCCGATCAGCATCGCACCCGCATGCGCGATTGCGGAATAGGCGAGCAGGCGGCGGACATTCGTCTGCGCCAGCGCCGCGAGATTACCGAGCAGCAACGACGCGCCCGCGATCGCCGCGAGCACCGTCATCCAGCCCGACGCTCCCCACGGTCCCGTCAGCGTTTCCGCCGCACCGAGCGAGCCCGGCCAGAGCAGCCGCACGAACACGGTCACGCCCGCGAGTTTCGACGCCGATGCGATCAACGCGGCCGACGACGCCGGCGCTCCCTCGTAAACGTCCGGCGCCCACAAATGAAACGGCGCGGCCGCGGCCTTGAAACCGAACGCCACCAGCACCATCACCAGCGCAACCGCCAGCAACGGCCCACCCATGCCGCCCTGCAACGCATGCGCGATCCGCGGCAGTTCGATCGAACCCGTCAGCCCGTAAATCAGGCTGAAGCCGAACAGCAGGAATGCCGCGGCCATCCCGCCGAAAAGGAAATATTTCAACCCCGCCTCCGCCGACTCCGGCCGCGTCTTGTCGAAACCGGCGAGAATGTAGAGCGAGAGGCTCGCCAGCTCGATCGCGAGAAACACGAGCAGCAACTGCTGCGCGACCGCCATCACCGTGAAACCCGTCGTGGCAAACAATACCACCGCCACGAACTCCGCCGGATGCTGCGGCAGCCGGTGGCCGGGCAGGGTCGTCAGCGTCAACAACGCCAGCAACAGCACGCCGAGCCGCGTCATCAAGCCCAGCGTATCCAACATCAGGACACCGCCGAACATCGCTCCACCCGCGCCCGCCGTCATCGCGAAAAACGCCGCCGCCAGCACCGCGAGCGATCCGAGCGTCGCCGAATTGCGCAGCCGCGCCTCCAGCGAACGCTTCCGTCCAAACGCGAGGTCGATGCCGAGCACGACGAGCGCGCCGAACACGAGCGCCAGCTCCGGCCGCAGCGCGCTGAAAAGCCCGATGTAATCGTGAATCATGGCGTGCCTCCCTTCAGCACCGCTTCAAACAGCGGCGAACGCAGCGCCGGCTCGATCCAGTCGAGCAACACATCCGGCCGCAGCCCCACGTAAACCGTCGCCGCCACGAGGAGCGCCGCGCCCGCCTTCTCCGCGAGCGTGATCGGCAGCAGGTGGAACCCGGCGTCCCCGCCGGGTTTGATCGCGCTCGCCGTTTTCGTCTGCCCGAAAAACGCCAGCTGCATCACGCGCAACGTGAACGCCGCCGCGATCAGCACGCCGGTCGCCGCCGCAATCGTCCAAATCGGCGAAACGCTCCAGGTTCCGATGAGAATCGTGAGCTCCGCCGGAAAACCGGAAAAGCCCGGCATGCCCATCGATGCGAGGCTCGCGATCACGAACGTCATCGCCGCAAACGGCATCAGCCGAAACAGCGGCAACCCGCGCAAGTCCTCGAGCCGCCGCGTGTGCGTGCGCTCATAGACGATGCGGCCGACGACCGCGAAGAGCAGCCCCGCGATCACGCCGTGCGAAAACATCTGCAGCACCGCGCCGCTGACCGCGCGTTCGTTCGCCGCCGCGAGCCCGAGCAACACGAAGCCCATGTGGCTCACGCTCGAGTAGGCGATCACGAACTTGAAATCCTCCTGCACGAGCGCGACGAAACCCGCGTAGAGAATCCCCGCGATCGCCAGCCACGCGATCGCCGGCTGCCACACCGCAAACGCCTCGGGAAACAACGGCAGCGCGACGCGCAGGCAGCCGTAGGCGCCGAGTTTCATCACGACGCCCGCGAGCAGCATCGACGCCGCCGTCGGCGCCGCGACGTGGCCGGTCGGCGCCCACGTGTGCAGCGGGAAAATGCCCGCGAGCGTGGCGAAGCCGAAGAAGAGCAGCGCGAAAATCGCGAGCTGCTGCGCATGAGGAATCGCCGCCGCCGCCACCGCGAGATCGCCGATCGCAAAGCTCTCCGCGCCGCCCACCGCGTAAGTCCACAGCAGGCCCGCGAGCACCAGCGCGCTCCCCGCGAACGAGTAGAGCACGAGCTTCATCGCGCCGTATTCGCGCCGCGTGGAGCCCCAGTTCGCGATCAGGAAATATTTCGGGACGATCGCGATCTCGTAGAACACGAAGAGCGCAAACGCATCCGTGCTGAGAAACACGCCGTAAACGCCGCCGATCAGCGCGAGATAAAGCGCGAAGAACTCGCCGGCGCGCTCCGTGATGTTCCACGAAAACAGAATCCCCGCCGTCGCCGCGAGTCCCGTGAGCACGACCAGCGTGAGGCTGATGCCGTCGGCGCCGAGCTGGTAGCGGATGCCGAGCTCCGGAATCCACGCAACATCGACAAGCGTCTGCACACCGGCCGAGGGAAGAAACGTCGCCGCCGCGAAGAGCGTGATCGCCCAGCCGGCAAGCGCCGCGATCAGCGCCGTCCAGCGCGCCGCCGCGGCCGAGCGCGCGCCCGCCGCCAGCGCGACGAGCGCGCCGGCAAACGAAACGTAGATGGCAAGCGGCAGCGCGTTCATGTCAGAGAGAATGGCCGCAAGAAGGCGCAGAAGGCACAAAAACGGTCAGCGGCTTCTTTGCGCCTTTTGCGTCTTTTTGCGGCCATGCTTGTCGTCCTCATGGCAGCGACGTCACCCACGAGGTGACGAGCGGGTTGACGATCCACACGATCAGTTGCGGCATCACGCCGAGCGCGAACATCAGCCCGACGCCCGGAATCAGCACGGCGATTTCCGCACTCGAAAGATCCGCGTAGCCCGCGACGCCCCCGCGCTGCGGGCCGTGAAACACGCGCTGCCAGAACGTCAGCAGGAAAAGCGCGGTCGCGAGCAATCCCAGCAGCGCCACCGCCGCCGCCCACGGCGCGAGCCCGAACACGCCGCGGAAGATCAGGAATTCGCCCACGAAGCCGTTGAGTCCCGGCAGCCCGAGCGAGGAGAACATCGCAATGCCGCACAACCCGGCGAAGACCGGCATGGCGGTGCGCACGCCGCCGAAATCGCTCACGCCGCGAAGTCCGCCGCTCCGCGCCTCGAGCACGCCCACGCAGAAGAACAACGCCGACGCCGACAGGCCGTGATTGAACAGCTGCAGCAGCGTGCCGCTGACCGCCGCCGAGGTGGCTGCTTCGGTGGCCGAAGTCGCCGCGCCCGCAACGGCGAACAGCGCGAGCAGGCAGTAGCTCAGGTGGTTGACCGACGAATACGCGATCATCCGCTTGAGATCGGTCTGCCGCATCGCCGCAAACGCGCCGAGCACCACGCCACCGAGCGCGAGCCAGAGCAGCGGCGTCGCATACGCGTGCAGCTCCTCGGGAAAGAGCGGCCAGAGAATCCGCAGGAAACCATAGACGCCCATCTTCGACATCACGCCGGTGAGAAACATCGACGCACCCGTCGGCGCCTCGGCGTAAGCCGCCGGCAGCCAGGTGTGAAACGGAAACAGCGGCACCTTCACCGCGAGTCCGAGGAACACGCCGGCGAAAATCGCCGTGCTCGCCGCGGCGCCGAGCTGCGCCGCCAGCGATCCATCGGCGCGCAACGCCGCGAGCTGCGTGAAATCGAGCGTGCCCGCCGCCGTGTAAAGCGCCGCGAAACCCGCGAGCATGAACACGCTGCCGCCGATCGTGTAGATCACGAACTGGTAGGCCGCGCGCGACGCGCCCGGCCCGCCCCAGAGCTTTATCAGGAAAAATGCCGGCACGAGGCTGAGTTCCCAGAAGATGAACCAGTGAAAGAAATCGAGCGCGAGAAACACGCCGAGCGCGGCGCCTTGCAGCAGCAGGAAGAGAATCCCGAGCAG
>JAEYYL010000064.1 GCA_023430825.1 Verrucomicrobiota bacterium
CTCCCGCACTCGCCCCGACCGCCTCCGCGGCGAAGTTGAACTGCGCAACGTCACCTTCCGCTACCCGTCCCGACCCGAGGTCGCCGTGCTCACCGACATCTCCATCGCCGCACGACCCGGCGAGGTCACCGCCCTCGTCGGCCCCAGCGGCGCCGGCAAATCCACCCTCACCGCACTGCTGTTCCGCTTCTACACTCCGGAGCGCGGCCAGGTCCTGTTCGATGGCTGCGATGCCGCCCGCTTCGATCTCAGCGACCTCCGCAGCCAGATCGCACTCGTGCCGCAGGACGTCCTGCTCTTCGGCGGCTCCATCGCCGAAAACATCCGCTACGGAAAACCCGGTGCCTCCCTCGCCGAAGTGGTCGCCGCCGCGCAGAAGGCGAACGCCGCGGAATTCATCGACCGTTTCCCCGAGGGCTACGACACGATCGTCGGCGACCGCGGCATCAAACTCTCCGGCGGACAACGTCAGCGCGTCGCGATCGCCCGCGCGATCCTCAAAGACCCCGCCATCCTCATCCTCGACGAAGCGACCAGCTCGCTCGACAGCGAAAGCGAACAGTTCGTCCAGGGCGCACTCGAACGCCTCATGACCGGCCGCACGACGTTCGTCATCGCGCACCGCCTCGCCACCGTCCGCCGCGCCGACCAGATTGTCGTGCTCGACCAGGGCCGCATCGTCGAACGCGGCACGCACGACGAACTCTCGCAAAACCCCGACGGCCTCTATCGCCGCCTCAGCACGCTCCAGTTCCAGACCACCGCCGACGACCTCACCGACTAAATACCCGCCCCGTCTCCAACGCCCGCCTCAGCCAGGCGCGTTCGGTTGCCCGCAAATCACGCCAGTTGGCGCGCATCCAAATGAAGAAATTTTCTTCCATCCCACAGTGGCCTGGCTTTGCAGTGGCAATACTCGATTCCACCTCCCGGAAAATTCGCGTTCATTCGCGTCATTCGCGGGAGGTTTTCTGCGTGAGCCCCGCTCAGCCCCTCTCCCACGCCGGTTCCGCCACCGGATCGCGCCCCTCGTCGTATTCGATGTGATCGATCACCGTCTCGATCGGTTTCCCGACGAGCCCCCTCGCCTCGATCCGCGGCGGCAGCACCGCCGAGCGCTCGTCACGCGAGCCGAGTTTCACGAAAGGGATTTTAGCGCTTGCTTAATTAAGCATTTACTTAATCTATTGCCTCATGCAAAGCCTCGCCGCCATCGCCGACCCCACGCGCCGGCGCATCGTCGAACTGCTCGCCGTCCGGGAGCGCACCGCGGGCGAACTCGTGCAGGAGTTCGACCTGAGTGCGCCCGCGATTTCGCAGCACCTCAACGTGCTGCGCGAAGCCGGCCTCGTCACCACGCGCGCCGAAGGCCAGTCGCGCATCCAGTCGCTCAATCCCGAAGGCTTCGACGAGGTCGAAGCCTGGCTGCAAAAAACCCGCGCCGTCTGGTCCCGCCGTCTCGACGCCCTCGAGCGCGAACTCCGCGCCGAAGATGCCGCCGCCCGCAAGGCGAAGAAAAAATCTTCCGCATGAACCACAACGAAGAACCCGCCAAATTCACCAGCCCCACCGAACTGCGCATCGTGCGCACCCTGCCCGGTCCCATCGAACGCGTCTGGGATTACATCACCGATCCCGAGAAACGCGCGCGCTGGTTCGCCGGCGGCGAACTCGAGCAGAAAGCCGGCGGCAAGTTCGTGTTCGCGATGGTCCACAAGAACCTCGCCCCCGACGAAACCCCGCCCGCGAAATACGCCCAGGTGCAGGATCCCGGCGTCACGTTCGAAGGTCGCGTGCGCCGCTGCGAACCGCCGCGGCTCCTCGTGTTCACCTTCGGCAGCGAGGATTCGGAGGTGACGTTCGAGCTCACGCCGCAGGGTAAACAGGTTCTGTTCGTCCTCACGCACCGCACCCGCGGCGACGAGGAAAACGCCGAACTCAGCAACTACGCCTCCGGCTGGCACATTCATATCGCTCACCTTCTGGCGCTGCTCGAAGGCACCCCGCGGCCTCCGTTCTGGTCGCTGCACGCCCGGCTGGTCGCCGACTACGAAAAACTCCGCGCCGCCGGCCCGCAGAGTTAAGACTTCGTGCCCGGTCCCGCCGCTCACGCAGCGAGCCACGCTAAAAAGTGGCTCTGCGCGTGAGCGCAGGGAATCGGACGGCCGCGACATGCTGGAGCCGGCGACGGCATCGTTCGCGCACCGGAAAATCGGGCTGCCGGCGACGGCGCAGATTCTCGACGTGTCGAATCGAGATGACGATGAGCGGGGTCCGTTATCACGACAGCTACAACCAGCCCGCCGATGCCGTCGGACCGTAGCCCGCACCTTCAGACAACGCGGCGCCCGCCGACCGCCGCGTCCTGCGTCGTTCGCTCACCGTCGGCCGCGGCCACTGGCGCCATCGCCATCGCCAACGCCAATCCGCTCAACGCCGCCCCAACCACAAACGTCATCCGCATGCCCGCGGCCACCGCACCCGGTTGCGCCACCGCCAGGTCGCCCGACCCCGCCGCGGCCGCGAATACCGCGCCCATCGCCGACGCACCCGTGATCAACCCAAGATTCCTCGCCAGGTTGAGCAACCCCGACACCACGCCGCGCTGCTCCGCTCCGACATTCGCCATGACCGCGGTGTTGTTCGCCGACTGAAACAACCCATACCCGACCGTCAGGATCGCGATCGCTGCCACATACCCGGCGATCCCGTGCGCCACCTGTATCCATGTCAGCATGACACACCCCGCGGCGATTCCCGCCAATCCGGCCAGTGTCATGCGCCGCGCGCCAAAACGGTCGATCATCCGCCCCGCGGGCACGCCCGTCAGCGCGACCACCAACGGGCCGACCGACAAAACCACGCCGACGCTCGCCGGGGCCAGCCCGAGGCTTCGCGACAGATAAAACGGCCCCACCACCAGCGTCGCCATCAACACCGTCGCCACCAGCCCGCTCATCGCGAGATTCGCCCGCAGCGCTCGATCGCGCACCATCGCCAGCCGGATCAACGGCGACATCGCACGCCGTTCAACCATCGCGAAAATCCCCAGCGCGCCCGCCGCCACGACCAGCAACCACGCGTTGAACCCGCCGAAACCACCGCGCCCCAGCGTCATCGCGAGCGCATACGCGCCCAACGCCACCGCGAGCACCAGCGTGCCCGCCGCATCGAAGCGCGCCCGCCCCGCCCCGGCACTCGCCCGATCTTTCGGCAGCGCACGCTGCACCAGATAAAAAGCCACGACGCCCAACGGCACATTGACGAAAAAAAGCGCCCGCCAGCCGAACCCCGCGATCAGCGTTCCGCCGAGCGACGGACCCAGCGCCGTGCCGAGCGCGGACATCGTTGCGAGCCATCCCATCGCGCGTCCGATCCTCGCCTTCGGCACCGTTTCGCCGACCAGCGCCAACGTCAGCGCCATCATGATCGCCGCGCCCAGGCCCTGCACCGCGCGCGCCGCGATCAGTCCCCCGAGCGTCGGCGTCACACCGCACAAGGCCGAGGCCACCGTAAACGCCCCCACGCCCGCGAGCATCAGGCGGCGTCGCCCGGTGAGATCGCCCAGCCGCCCCACCCCGACAATCAACGTCGTGATTGCGAGCAGATAAGCCAGCACCACCCA
The DNA here is from genome assembly GCA_023430825.1 of Verrucomicrobiota bacterium. Classification (GTDB taxonomy): domain Bacteria; phylum Verrucomicrobiota; class Verrucomicrobiia; order Opitutales; family Opitutaceae; genus Opitutus. The sequence continues at coordinate 3,626 of JAEYYL010000064.1, forward strand.
CTGCACCTGCTGAAACGTCGCACCAAACTTAGCGGCCAGCGTCGGCAAACCCACGTTCGCGATGCTGGTGCCGAGCGACGACAACAGCATCGTCATCGAAAGACCCGCGAGCACTGCACGCTCTGCCGGCTCGCTTTCCGCGCCGCTCGCGACGCACCCGTCGCACCCTTCCATCGTCATTGTCGTTTTCACATGTTCTCCTTGCTGGACGCTCCGTCATCGGAGCGCCGCCATCCTACTTCCTTTCGCCAAAGCCCGGAAGACGCGCCAGGTGCAGGTTGTCCGTGCACGCCACGCCATCCCGCACCTCACACCAGCCTCGCTCCTTCCCTCAACCCGCTCCAGCCTCCGCCCATGTCCCGTCCGGATCTCAACCTCCTCGTCGTCCTCGACGTGCTGCTCGCCGAAGGCAGCGTGGCGCGCGCCGCCCGGCGGTTGCGCCTGAGCCCCTCCGCCATGAGCCGCGCCCTCGCCCGCCTGCGCGCCGCCACCGGCGATCCGCTGCTGGTT
>JAEYYL010000091.1 GCA_023430825.1 Verrucomicrobiota bacterium
CCCCGACTCGAAGTGCGCACACCGCTCGTCGCGATGGCCGTTGCCACGACGGTCGTTGAGGAAGCCTCGGTCTGGCTCGGCGCCCCGCTGCCCTCGCGCTACGCCGCCGGCCTCGCTCACCGCGCCCGCCGTTGCTACGCGCACTGCGCTTCGTTTCGCCGCCGCGTCGACCGGCACGGCACCGCCGGACGCGAAACGCTCTACGTCTTCATGCGCCACTGGCTCTGCGCCCGCTTGCACGAGGAACGCCCCGACCTGCTCGCCCGGCTTCCCGCCGACTATCGCACCGGCGCCGAACTCCCGCCGCCCACACTCACCGCGCCGGTCGACGTTCCGCTCCTCTCGAACGACGCCCGCCTCCTCGCCGCGTTTTAGCCCCAATACGGTTCTTGACGATGGAGGGACGACCTCCGTGTCGTCCGCGCGTCGTCTGCCTGAAAGACCCTCCAACACTTTGTGGCCTCCAGCTTCCTCCGGCTCCGGCCTCCGTGACCTCGGTGTAACGGCCTTTGATCGGATCTGGTGGGATTCGTCCCGCCTATCTATTCTGAGGTAGGAGCCTGCTTGCAGGCGATCCGGTATGGCTCGCTGCGTGAGCAGCGGGATAGCCTCGCCTGCAAGCAGGCTCCCGCAACCGGCCATGACTCTATTTGAGCCTACCGATTCCGCCCAAACAGCAGCCGCAGCGAATTCACACACACCACCAGCGTGCTGCCTTCGTGCGCCGCCACGCCGATCGCCAGCGGCACCGCGCCCCACGCCGTCGCCACCACCATCACGATCACCACGCCGAGCGAAATCGTCAGGTTCTGCCGGATCACCCGCTCCGCCCGCCGGCTCAACCGCTGCGCCGACAAAAAGTTCTCGATGCGATCGTGCATCAAAATCACCTCCGCCTGCTCCAGCGCCGCATCGCTCCCGCGCGCGCCCATCGCCACGCTCACGTCCGCCGCCGCCAGACTCGGCGCATCATTCACGCCATCGCCCACCATCGCCACTTTCCGCCCGCTCCCGCGAAGCTCCATGATCGCCGCGACCTTGTCCTCCGGCGACAGCCCCGCCCGCACTTCGTCGAGCCCGAGTTCCTTCGCCACCGCTTCCGCCGTGTGCCTCCGGTCGCCCGTCAGCATGATCGTGCGAATCCCGCGCCGCTTCAACTCCGCCAACACCCCGCGCGACTCCGCGCGAATCTGGTCCTTCAACAACACCCGCCCCACCACGTCCGCACCGATCACCCACACTTCGCTCAACTCCGCCGACGCCGCCGGCAACCGCGCCGCCCAGCCCGCCAGCGGTCCGCTCTCCAACAATTCCCGCCGCCCCAGCAGCAGATTTGCCCCACCCAGTTTTCCTTTCAACCCCTGCCCCGTGAGCGACTGAAACTCCTCCAGCTCCAGCACGCGCGCGCCCGCCGCTTTCGCGTGCCGCACGATCGCCCGCGCGATCGGATGCTGCGACTTCGCCTCGAGCGCATACGCGAGCTCCAGCACCTCGGCTTCACGTCCCGCCGGAAAACTTTCCACCGCCACCACCGCGAGTTCACCCGTCGTCAACGTTCCCGTCTTGTCCAGCGCCACCGCGTTCACTTTCGCGAGCTTCTCGATTGCCGCGCCGCCGCGAAACAACACGCCATGCCGCGCGCCCCACGCGATCGCCGCCAGGATCGCCGACGGAATCGACAACACCAGGGCGCACGGACTCGCCACGACCATCAGCGTCATCGCCCGGTAAAACGCCGACCGCGTCTCCTCCGTGTTCGCGAACGCCGGCAACCCCAGCCCCAGCCACCACACCAGGAACATCGCGAACGATCCGCCGATCACGATATACGTGTAACCCGTGCCGAACTTGTCCGTGAAACGCTCGCTCGGCGCCTTCAACTTCTGCGCCGTCTGGATCAGCCGGATGATCTTCTGCAACGTGCTCTCCGCCGGCAGCCGCACGACTTCGAACTCCACCGCGCCCCACAGATTGATCGTGCCGCTGAACACTTGATCGCCCACGCCTTTCTCCACCGGCACCGCCTCGCCCGTCAGCGCCGACTCGTCGCTCGCGCTGCGCCCCTTCACCACCGCACCGTCCGCCGAAAACGCCTCGCCCGGCCGCACCAGCACGCGCTGTCCGATCTGCAATTCGCCGACCGCAATCTCCTTTTCGCTCCCGTCGGGCAGCACGAGTGTCGCGCTCTTCGGCGCGCTCTTCAGCAGCGCGCTCACTTCGCGCTGCGTGCGATCGAGCGCGTATTCCTCCATCGCGCCCGACGCCGAAAACAGGAACAGCAGCAACACCGCCTCGCCCCACGCGCCGATGAACATCGCGCCCACCGCCACCGCGAGCATCAGAAAATGAATGTCGATCTCGCGCTTCTTTAAGTTCTCCCACGAATCCACCGCCGCGTCCCAGCCGCCCGCGATCAAGCCCACGACAAAAAATCCCCGCGCCAGCCACGGCCACTCCGGCGCGAAGTGACTCGCGATCAGCCCCGCGATCCCCGCCGCACCACACACCGCCGCGAGCACCGACAACAATCGCCACTCCTGGTCCTCCGGCGTCGGCTCCGCCTTGATCTCCGGCCACTCCATCTCGCGCCACAGCCACATCTTCTCCGCCGTCACGCACGTCTCGCGACCGATCACCGTCGCACCGCCCTCCTGCTTCAACGCAAACCCTGCCGGCGCTTTCGTCTGCGCCGCCGCCTGCGCTGCGAGCTTCGCCTCCACCGACGCGATCGTCTGTGCCAGCTTCTCCTGAAAGTCCGCCACGTCCACCGGCCCGATCGTCGCGACCGACACCGAGTGCGCCGCCGGATCGATCCGCACCGCGTTGATCTGCGGCTGCTCGCGCAGAAACGCCGCCAGCTCCTCCACCCAGTTCGCCGTGCTCCCGTTCGTCGTGTGCATGAGTCGCCTCCCAGACATGGCGCGCCCAATCGAAATCGCGAACCCAATTCGGCGGTGGCGCGGTCAACCTGACCGCCCTGGTCGATGTAGGGCGGGATCTCCTGACCCCGCCGCATGCCCCGGAGTAGCGGAGACGGGAGACCCTGCCCTGCCTCCGCTTGAACGTCGTCGCCGAGTTTCGCGGCGTTGTCGACGGCGCACCGGCGCGCAGACGCGTCATCAAACTCGCGCAGCTCGATGTTACGCCCGTGTCCGCATTTGCCCTCGCCGCGCGGGCTCGACTGGCGGGCGCTGCCTGGGCCAGGCGGCCTTCCTCACGGTCAGGTTGACCGTGCTACGGCCCAGCCACTCAACGAAGTTTCTTCCCGCCGCGCCGGTCTTTCCCCCGCCTTCACGGCCCGCGCACCACCGTCGCCGTGACATCCGCACCGTTGCGCTGAAAGACGCCGCGGTTCGGTTGCGCCGGCTGCTCGCGCCCGTGCGAATCCGTTCCCGCGCCAAAATAGACCACGGCCGCCGCGTCGAGGTGGATCGCCTTTTCGTTCGGTTGCGCCATGTCGCCGCCGGCGACGAGCACGGTGTTTTCCCACACCGCTCCGTCGATCGCGCGCGCCGCGACCGCGCCCGTGCGAAGCACCGGCGTCGCCTGTTCCCGCGCGGAAATATTATGCAGGTTGACGGGCCCGAAAAACTGCACGCCGGTCGCTACAATTCCAGTGACTCCCTCCGTCGCCCAGAACTCGACATTCGCCAGCCGCAACCCGCCAAACGCACTGGACGAATTCGTTTCGCCTACAATCACAACACGCGCGAGATCGGCGACGCCGTCATACGCCACGCCCTCCTTGAACAGCGTCTGATCCAACGCCGTCATCCGTCCCACCGTGAACACGCTCAAGTTGCTGGTTTCGTCGGCCCCGGAGATCGTGATCGAGGCGTGCCCCTTCACATAGGAAACGCCTTGGTGGTAATTTTCCGGCAGCGCCGGCGACGTGACGCCCTCGAGCGTGAGCGTGACTTCGCCCGCACCCGCAAATTCCACCTGCACGATGTCGTTGCTCAGATCGATGTAGGACGCGCGCACCACCTGGTCAGGATCGGCGCGAAAGGTCGCGGACGCGCCCGTCATGAGAATCTGATCATACATGTTGCCGTTCGGGTGCGACACCTCCGCGGCATATTCGTAGGCCGCGCCCACCACCTTCTGCGGCAGCGCCGTTGCCCCGAACTGCCACCAGTTGAACTTGAACGACAAAGCCCCCGTTCCGGTGAACGTCAGATAAACATCCTGCACACCGGACGCACCGCTGACGCTACACGTCGCCGTCGTCCAGCGCTGCGCCGAGCCCGTCACCGGAACGTTCAGCTTGCCGATCAGCGCCCCCGTGGGACTGCCCAGGCGAAGCTCGATCGCGCCGCCGGGCGTCGTGCCCGCCAGGCGCGCACTGAACTGCTTCGCGCCCGCCGGGCCGAAGTCCACCCCGCGCACCCGAATCCAATCGCCGCCATCAATGTCGCTCACCTGCATCCCGCCTTCGCTGCACGGCTCCGTCTCGATGCCGGACTGCGCCCCCATCGTCTCGGCCTCGACGCGCGCGTAAGGATCGAGATAGCCCGCCTGCGGCACGCCATCCGTCGTGTAGGTGACCGGCCGGATCGTGCCGTCGGCATTGTAGTCGAGCGCCTCGATCGCGATGTTGCGCCGATAAACCGTCGGAATGCCCGCCTGCGTGGCGACGATCCGGTTGTGGTAAACGTGATACCACGCGCCGTTGAGTTCGAAGATCGCCGCGTGATTATTGTTGTTGTTGCTCGGCGGTTGGCCCGCGACGACACCGCGGTAAGCGAATCCTCCGATCGGGCTGTTGCTCGTGAGATAATCGATCCGCAGTCCGTTCGGGGTGTTGGTGGAATAGGAGAAATAGTAAACGCCGTTCCGCTGGTGCATCCACGCCGCCTCGAAAAAATACGGCACCGTCAGCGCAATCGCCGAGCCGTTGGTGCTGATCATGTCGGGGTTCAGCCGGATGATGCGCACGTTGCTCTCGCCGTTCCCGCCGAAATAAAGATACGCCTGCCCGTCGTCGTCGATGAACACCGCCGGATCGAACAGCCACATGCTGACCGCCGGCAGCACGCCCGGCGTGCTCGAGTTGACCAAGGGCCGCCCGAGCGGATCGACGAACGGTCCGGTCGGACTCGCACTCACGGCCACACCGATGTTCGACGCGCCATTGCCGAAATAGAGATAGAATTGCCCATCGCGCTCGATCGCCGCCGGCGCCCAGGAGTTGCCCGCCCACGCGGCGTTGGCTGGGACCTGGAACACAACGCCGTGATCGGTCCAGTTCTTGAGATCGCTGCTCGAGACGCAGACGATCGACTTCATCGCATAACCGCCCGCGGTGGAGTTCTCGTCGTCGTTCGAACAATACACATAGACGCGCCCTCCGTGCACCATGGTCGCCGGGTCGGCCAGATAACGGTGTGAGACGATCGGATAATCGCCGAGCGCTCGCGGGAGCACCGCCAGCAAGGTTGCGACGACAATCCAGATCGACCGATGATTTTTCATGGGGAGAGGGGTGATTCCA
>JAEYYL010000172.1 GCA_023430825.1 Verrucomicrobiota bacterium
ATAAGCGGCGCACGCTGCCTCCGCTGTCACTCGTGACGGGCTTGTTCAACCGGAGTCCTGTGTCGGCTGCTGCGACACAGAACTCTCAGAGTTAGGCCTTCTTTTTGATCTCATGCACCGGGAGAAAAATACCCTGGAGCTTTGGGTCAGGTAGAGAAGGTAAACGCTTCTTCAAATCGTCGCACGCAGAGATGAAATCGTCGCAGAAGCTTTCGACGAAAACTACGAGCTTATCTAGTTCGACACACACCTCCATGTGCGCAAGCCCATCCTTCAATCCGCTGTCCCGCCCTGTGAATGCGACTTTGCCTTGAGGTCTCGCGATATGAGCCATGCCGCAACGCAGCTGCTTGTAGAGATAGTATGGCGAAGCCTCGGCGTTGTAAGTCGCATAGCGCACGTCGATTTTCGCCATGAACTCGTCGATGCCCTTCTTGAATCGAGCTTTTGATTGGCGCTCGACAGCGAATGGATGCGAGTCAACGCACGCTCCTAAGAACTCGATGCCAATGCCAATCGTGCCGGCGGCGAGATAGCCGAGCCCGGCCTCGTAGGTCATCTTTCGAACGCCGTCGATAAGCACGGTCGAAATAAACTGGTCGAGTTTGTGTCCGGTGGGGGTGCTCATGATTTTTGCCTAACGATCTCTGGTCAGCCACGCCTGTGCTCGGCGGGACGGCTGCTCCGCAGCCGGCATGACGAGCATAGGCGTTGCGCTGTAGCGGCTGGTTAGCCGGATTTTCATACGACTTCAAAACCTCCTGAGGCACGGCAGAAATCACGAAACCGTAGAAGCCAATCGAAAGACGCCGAGTAAAGTTCATTCGGGTCGCTCTTCAGATCCAGCGGCTGCGGCGATGCTGTAACAGAAAGGTCCGCTCTCATTCTCTCGCCACTCTTCATTTTCTTCAGCTGGGCATCGATAACCTCGGCAAACCGTGCTGTCTTTGCGGCGTCAGCACAACCACCGCATCCATTCGCGCCCATGCGCTCAAATTCTTCGGTGCTCAGCAATCCAGCACCACTCAAAAGCATCAACGTCGGACGCCAATTCCAACCGTTGATCACGAGGTCGCTGCCAGCCTTGGGCACCAAGATGAAGGACATGTCTTTTGGGCTAACGTCCTAGCGCGGCTGCCGCCGCAACCGTTGGTGGAGAAGCGGGGGCGGAGGGGGTAGAATCGCGAGGTGAAAACGAAAACGACACTTCATCATGGCCGCGGCGTGGAGCAGTTTCTGGCGGAGCACGGCGCGGATGTCACGGGTGTAATCTGCGGGTTCGATCGCTTGCGGTTGCGAGCGAGTCTGCGCTGGCTTTACCAGCCCACGTTCATGAAGCGCTACCTGTGCGAGGCCGGCGTGCTGCTGAAGGACTTCGGCGCTTACGCGACCGCGCTGAGTAATCGCATTCGCGCGGCCGCCCATGCCTATGCCGCCTGCGAGCGCCGGCCGGTGCGTTACCTGCACTCGACCGCGCTGAGCGAAGAGCAACTCGCTCGCGCGCTCGCCGAACGCGACCACGTCCACGCCGGCCTGATCGGCCTGTTCGACATCGTCGAACCGTGCCTGACCTACTTCGTGCGTGGCGATCATGCGGCGCACCGGCTCCATCTCGAACTGCGGCCGGGCAAGTGCCTGCATCACTACTTTTACTTTCAACACGCCGAGTTCGGCCTGATGCACCTGCGCGTGCAGTCCTGGTTTCCGTTTCAAGTCACCGCCTGCTTGAACGGCCGGCTTTGGCTGGCGCGTCAACTCGACCGCGCCGGCGTCCGCTACGTGCAACGGGACAACTCGTTTATCTGGCTCGCCGATCTCGCCCGCGCGCAGCGCCTGGCCGATCAGCAGGCGCACGCGCGCCTGGCCTCGGCGATGGAAAAACTCCTTCGCCAATGCCATCCGCTCGCGCCCGAACTGTGCCGGCCGCTCGGCTTGGCGTATTACTGGAGCGTCGACCAATCCGAGTATGCGACCGATCTGATGTTCAAGTCGCCCGCCGCACTCGCGGCGATCTATCCAGCGCTCGTGCACCACGGCATCCAGCATTGCGGCAGCGCCGAGGTGCTGCGTTTCCTCGGGCGCAACGTGCCGGCGCACGGCCACGTGCATCGTTTGTATAAGGGCGAAGTCGAGACGAGCCTCCAGCGTCGGCCCGAAGGCGTGCGGCTCAAACACTACGCCAGCGGCAACTCGATAAAACTCTACGACAAACACGGCCAGGTGCTACGCATCGAAACGACGATGAACCATCCGGAAGCGTTCCGCGTGTATCGCACGCCGGAAGGCCAGCCACGCGAACCCAAACAGTGGCGTCCGCTGCGCAAAGCGGTGGCCGACCTGCCGCGACGAGCACAACTCTGCCGCGCGGCCAACGACCGCTATGCTACCGCGCTCGCCGGCGTGCCCACCGGAGAAAACGCAGGAACACTGGCCGGCCCCGTCTGCCGGCGCATCGTGCGCCGCGGCCGTCGTCACCGCGCGCTCAACCCGTGGAGCGACCGCGATGCCGCGGTGCTTCAAACGATCGCCCGCGGCGAGTGGACGATAAACGGCTTCCGCAACCGCGACCTGAGAGCGGTCCTGTATCCCCATTCCGCCGACGAAGTCGACCGCCGCCGCCAAGCCGGTCGCGTCACCCGTCTGCTCGCCCTGTTGCGCGCGCACGGCCTGATTCGCAAAGTGACCGGCACCCACCGCTATATAACAACCAGCAAAGGCCGTCAGCTGACGACCACAATCCTCGCCGCTCAACAAGCTTCCGTCGAACAGCTAATCAAACTCGCCGCCTGAAATCTTGTTCGAAATGCGCGATCCTCCGACATTGTTATAAAGATGAGCCACGCCGGGAACTGGCGCGACTCGTGCGTCAGCACGAGGCGTGACAGATCCCGGCGTTGGCTCTGGCGCCTTGTTGAACCAAGCCGCTGCGCGGCGTGGGTGAGCGGGAGTATATAGACGGGATCGCGTCACGGGTTGCACGGTGGGCGGGAGCGAGGTGGCGGGCAAGACTGGAGGCGTCATGCCTACCTCAAAAACGACGGGGAAAGAGTCCGCGCACGCTTCGACGTTGCGCGGCGGAAAGAAGAAGATCCACGCGCCCGACGGCGAGTCGGTGACGCGTTTTGCCGAGACGATGCGGCTGCGTTCGCTGGCCGACGCGACGCGAGCGGAGTATCTGCGTTTCGTGCGCAAGCTGGCGGCGCGCCACGGCGGCGATCCGGCGTCGCTCGACGAATCGCAGGTGCGCGCGCACCTGTTGCGGCTGAAGGACGAGCACCACTACTCGCCCTCTTCGATGCGGACCGCGGTCGCCGCGATGCGCGCGTTTTACGGGCTGCACCTCGGGCGCGATTGGAAGCTGTTCGACCTGGTGCGTTCGCCCTCGGCGCAGAAGCTGCCGGTGGTGCTGACCCGCGCCGAGGTCGCGCGGTTGTTTGCCGTCGTGCGCGAACCGCGATTCCGCACGCTGTTGCGCCTGATCTATGCGTGCGGTCTGCGCATCGGGGACGGAGCGCGACAGCGCGGAGATGGTCACGCCGCAGGCGTGGCCCGGAGCGAAGCGGAGGGTGGCTTGGAGCGGGTGCCCGTGTAACGGGCGGTCCGAGCCACAACGCCGTGACGCTCGAGGTGCGCGACCTGCGGGAGCCGGGCCGCGTGCACCTCCGCGAAGCGAAGGGCAACAAGGAGCGTTACGTGCCGTTGCCGGAACGGATGCGCGACGAGTTGCGCGCGTGGTGGAGGACCCACCGGCATCCGAAATGGATTTTCCCCGGCGTCGGTCGCGGCTGGCGGGAACAGCCGGAGCGGGTCGCGCAGCTCGCCGACGCGGTCGAGCCGATGGGCGTCGGCTCGGTGCAACATTGTCTGCGGCTGGCGCGCGCCGAGGCCGGGCTGCCGCCAGAGACCGTGGTGCACACGCTGCGGCACAGTTACGCGACGCATCTGCTCGAAGAAGGCGTCTCCATCCGGTTGATCTCGGCGTATCTCGGGCACTCGTCCTTGGAGACGACGTTGATCTATACGCATCTGACGGCGGTCAACGAAGCGGCGGCGCGCGAAGCGGTGGCGCGGCTGCTGGCCCCGACGTTCTAGGCGAACGCCGCGCGATCCCGTCGATGTCCGTCCTGGCCGACTGGCTGGTGCGGCAGGCGCCGGCGTGGCTGGACGCGTCGCGTTCATCTCCGCCGGCGCAACGCCGCGCCCTGCATGCGATCCAGCGGTGCCGCACGCCCGCACTGGGCGGTTGCGTGTATCGGTGTAGTGGATGCGCCGAAACCGACTTCGCGTATCACAGTTGTCACCACCGCGCGTGTCCGCGCTGCGGGGGCAATCGCGCTGCGGCGTGGACCGAGCAGCAGGAGGCCCGGCTTTTGCCGGTCGGGTATTTTCTGGTGACCTTCACCGTGCCGCAGGAACTGCGCTCCGCGTTCGCGGCACGACCGGAGCTGATGCACGATCTGCTTTTCGCGCAAAGCGCGGGGGCGTTGCAGGCGGTCGCCAGCGACCCGCGGCATCTGGGCGGCGAGTTGGGGATGATTGGGGTGTTGCATACATGGGGACGGCAGCTGCAGCACCACCCTCATGTGCACTATATTGTGCCGGGCGGCGCGCTTTCGCCCGATCGCAAGCGGTGGCGGCCGGCGCGCGCGGGCGGGACCTGGCTGTTGCCGGGCGCCGCCGTGGCGGCGGCGTTTCGCACCGGCTTTC
>JAEYYL010000343.1 GCA_023430825.1 Verrucomicrobiota bacterium
AAACCCGGGGTGGCGGGCGCCCGGGGGGGGGCCCCCGGCGGCCGCGATCTGGAGGCGGGCGATCACGAGCGCAACCAGCAGACCCAGCAGGCCATAGGCGGCGAGACTCACGGGGCGAATCCACGGAAATTGGTGATGCCAGGCGTGAACGAGCTGGCTCGGGTTGAATCCGAGCGACAGGTCCATGCGCAGAAGGACGGGATCCTGCACCAAGGGACTCGCGACCCGCGTGGCCGCGAGGCAATAGCTGCTGAAAACAAAATAGACCAGATACGGCGTCCACAACCGGAAGCCGTCCATCATCGCGCCTCCCACCTGGCGCAGGGTCACCAAGCCGGCGACAGGCAGGAACAACGTGAGCGTCAGCGCCGTAAGGATCGCGCCGAGCGTGGCGGATTCCAGCAGCCGGTTGATCAGTCCTGACTCCGGAGCCGGGATCAGCAGGAAGAGGCCGAGCGCGATGGCGGCGGCGGAAATGATGGCGTAGCGGGTCAACGCGCGCCGCTCGGGCGCGGGCACGCCGCGGAGCAGGGCCTCGCCAAAGGTCAGGGCGATCATGACGAAGCTTCCGGTGACGAAGGCCATCGCCAGGTTGCGATAGAGCAGCACCTCGGCCGACACCCATTTGATCGGCGTATGCGAATACACCCAGGCCCCGAAGGTCCCGTAGGCGATGGCCAAAAGCCATTCCGCCGGTGGACAACGAAGGCGACAGGGACGCGCCGAAGCCGGGTTGGTCACCGTTGCGCGCTCCACGAGGGAAACGTTTTCACTCGCGCGATCGCGCCGTTCCATGGCTGCTTCGCTCCGACCTTGGGAGGCTCTTTTTCAGACCAAGGGACGTGGCATCCGGGCATTCGCCGCGGGAGCCGTGAAGCTCACGACTCGGGCGGACGCTCCTCATCGCCGCGCGCAGGATGCCGGCGACGCCAGCGCACCCACAGCGCTGCCGCCAGCACGGCGCCGGCGGCGAAGGCGACGGTCGTGGCAGGCTCGGGAATGGCTGTCACCGCGGCGGCGGTGATGGAAAAGCCCCCGATCTGATAGGTGTTCGGGTTTACCCCTTGGGTGCCGATGCCGTAGTAGCTAAAGGCAGTGCCGTTGCTGAAGGTATCGTTTACGGGATATGCCCCCATCGCCCCCACGGAGCTGTCGGTGGCGTTCCAGGTGAGGGGATCGAGGCCGAAATAGGTGAGGCCAAGGTAGTAGGTGGTGCCGGCGGTGAACGTGGGCGAGGAAGTAGCGGCGAAGGTGTGAACGTCGAGGGTGGTGGTGGCGGTTTCGAGCGACGCGAAACTCGTGATCGGGGTCGGAAGACTGAGGCTGGCCGGAAGCGAAGAGAAAACCTGGAGCGAGACGTCGGAAAGACTGGCGGTGCCCGAAGGAGTGCTCAGCAAGAGGTTGGCGGATGTGAGGGTGTAGTCACCCAGCGCGTCAAAACGGAAAGGGACCACGAATACGCTGTCGCTCGTGAGGGAAGCGAACGTGTAATTAGCCATGGGGATCATGCCGTGAGCCGTCGTCCAGTATCCAACCAGGGTCGGTGTTCCAAGCGGGTAGGGACCGTCGGGCGGAGGGCCGCTTCCGCTGCTTCCGGCATCGCTCCCGCCGCCGCTGGTGCTCGGGTCTCCTCCGGAACTGCTTCCGTCCTGGCCGAGCGTGTAAGGGGCTGCGACGAGGGTGATCAGGAAGAGCAGCAGGCTGGTGGCGGGCGATTTGAGGTTCGGAAGGGGGGCGAAGGAGGACATGAAGGGTTAGTGGCGGCTCCTTTCTCTGGAGCCGAGAGGTCATCCTAGTGATGTCGACGTTGAGGAACAACCCTCACGCGTGAGGGTTGCGAGTGGTTGCCGGGCGGGATGTGTCGGCGATCAGGCTGGGGAGCCGGGTGGCGGACACGAGTTCCATGGCGGCGAATGAATCGGGGCGGGTCAGCCCGGTGATGTGACGCTCCGCGGCGAGTGCGGGTTCGTCGCGAACTCGCGGGAGGTGAGGTGATGGAGCTTAACCAGACGGAGGTGAGTTCGATCTGGATCGCGTCAAAGCGCGCGGGGCAAAGCAGGAGATGATTACGTTCGTGCTCGACGTGAAAGAAAGGGCGGCGACCGGGGGTGCGTTCACCGCGACCGGGAAGAGGAGACCGTAAAGATAGCGGCCGTCACGGCAGACGAGAAATCGGTGTGATCCTTCGCGGGCGGCAAGCCGTTGCGATTTCCGTGGTCAGGGTGAGCACAGGCGCTTGATGTGGCGGGCGTGAGCAAAGGAGAGACGGAGGCGCATCGGGAGTTGAAAAGATTGGCGCTGGCGTGGGCGCAGGCGAACGGGTTTGCGATGTGTGCGTGTGAAGTGCGCGTGCCGAAGAGCGGGTATCGCGCGGATGTCGCAGCGGCCGCGCGCGGGGCGGACGGGCGGACGGCGGTGTTCGAGTGCAAGCAGGCGCGGGCGGATTTGTTGAAGGACGCGCGGCGCGAGGAGGAGGCGCGGCGGAAAGTGGACGAGCTGTCGGCGCGGTTGCGAAAGCTGGAGGAACTGATCGGCGGGCACCGGCCGGATTTGCGGAAGGGCGAGACGCTGTTTCCGGAGTTCGACGCGTGGGATTTTTCGGGGATCGATCACGAGACGCACCGGCGGGTGCTGGCGGAGCTGGCGACGTGGCAGGAGCGGGCGTTGGGCGGAACGAAGTTTGCGAAACTGTTTCGGTGGCGCGGCGCGGATTATTTTTATCTTGTGAGTGAGGAGGGGATTTTTGCGGAAGCAGAGATTCCGGCGGGCTGGGGATTGCTGGTGCGGCGGGGCGAGGCGCTGGTGCTCGCGCGGAAGCCGGTGTGGGCGGAGGCGACGGCGGAGAAACGCGCGGCGCTGCGGGAGTGTATCGGAATTTCGGCGACGCGGGCGGTGAACCGCGAGATGGGGGTGGTGCGGCCGCTGCCGCCTTGGGCGCAGAGTGAGAGGCCCGAGGGCGCGCCGTGCGCGGGTGGGCAGCGCAAGGCGTAGAGGCCGGCGACGCGTCAGGCCCGGCGGCGACGGCGGAGCGCGACGAGGCCGAGGGCGGCGAGCAGCAGGTGCTGGCGGAGGTGCTGGCCGGGAAAACGAGCCGCGAGATCGGGGAGCAACTCGGCCTGAGTGGGCGCACGGTGGAATTTCATCGGGCGAATCTGATGACGAAGCTCGACGCTCCGGGATTGCAGGAGTTGATGGCAACCGTCCGCCGACGGGGATGGACGCGGATGTTGCAACTCGCGGCGGCGGCAGGTGGGCCGAAGGGAGCGGAAAAAATCTCCGGGTGAGAGACAGGCGTGCGGGTCGAGGCTGAAAACCGGGCCTGGGAGCAGCGTGCTTCGCCCGCGAGTTCGTAGCCGGGCATCGTGCCGATGAGCGGCGCGAGTCCGGAGCGGACGACCGGATGTTCGGCGACGAGAGACATGCTCCGCGGCGATGGACGTCGCGAAACTGCGGACCGGCGCGCGTGCAACAGGCGCAAACCTTCGCGTGCGTGTCGGTCATCGGCCTACAGGATTTTCAGCCGCGCGGCGGACGCGAGGCGCGGTGGGTTTCTGCTAGGCTGCGCCTGCACACTTTCCCGCCATGCTTCCGCACCTCCGAATCGCCCGCCTCGTGTCGCTCTCGCTTGCCTTCGCCGCAGGCCACGTTTCCGCGCAGGAAACCTACTACTGGAATCCCACCGGCAACACGGAGGGGCAAGGCGGTTCGGGCCTGATCGATGCGACCACGCCGCTCTGGAACGAAACGACCACGCCGAGCGACGCGCTAGTGGCCTGGAACAGCGGCAATCATGCGGTCTTCGCCGGCAGCGGTGGCACGATCACGTCGAACGGCGCTTCGCTGGTGACGGGAGACTTCATCTTCAGGGCGACGCCTTACGTCCTCGAAGGCGACTTGAGCCTGACCGGCAGGGTCATCGTTGAAAATCTCGGCAGCTTGACCGCCACGGATGCGGTGACGACGGGGGGCGATCTTGGGCTCTACAACGGCACGCTCAACGTGAACGGGGGCTCGTTGACCGCGGCGGCCCATGCCTACATCGGGATCGACAACACCAGCAACGGCCGGCTGAACATCACCGACGGAGGCTCGGCCAGCTTTACGAGTATTTCGATCGGCACCTTCGAAAGCAGCTATGGCTTCATCACGGTCGACGGCGCCGGCTCGACGCTTGCCGCCACTGGCGGCATCATCGTCGGGCAGGGCGGTTATGGCAGCTTGACGATTCAGGATGGCGCAGACGTGACCGCCCCATCCGTCACTTTCGGCACCGGAGACGGCGCCGCGGGGCACGGCTTGATAACGGGTGAGGGTTCGAGCCTGACGGTGAGCGGATCGATGCAAGTCGGCTTTGCCGGGGGATCGAGCGGCTCGCTGACGGTCGCCGAAGGCGGTGTGTTCGAGGCGACCGACGGGGATCTCCTTCTTGGCAATGCCACGCTGAGCATCGGCACCGCGGATGGTGCTGCCGGCACGGTTCAGGTGGCCAGTATCGTTGGCTCCACCGACAGCCGGGTCAGGTTCGACCACAATGAAACCGCTTATACTTTCTCGGCCCCGCTCCATGGGGTGCAGATCGAGCAGGTCGGTTCGGGAACGACGATTCTCGGCAGCGCCAGCGGTTACCTCAGCGGGACGACGATCGGCAACGGCACCCTGCGGCTGGGGGCAGATCAGGCGTTGGGCATTGGGTCCGATCTTACCCTGGCCGGTGGCGCCCTCGAACTCAACGGCTACGCGCAAACCTCCGATCGGCTCCATGTCACCGGCGATTCGATCATCGATTTCAGCGGGGGCAGCAGCCTGGCGTTCGGCAACAGCTCGGGCTTCATCTGGGACGGTTCGCTGACCTTGCTGAATTTCGGCGCGGGTGACGTTTTTCGGTTTGGCACGGATGCGTTTGGGCTCACGGCCGAGCAACTGATGATGATCAGCATCGACGGCTTTTATGCGCAGATAGACGCCGGCGGCTATATCACGGCGAACGTTTCGGCGATTCCGGAGCCCTCGACCTACGCGGTTGTTTTCGGGGTGGTGGCGCTGGCTGGCGCAGTCTTTCACCGTCGCAGGCGGATGGGCGCGGCGGGGCAGACGCGTCGAGAGACGGCGGCGGTGTAGAACGGCCGCAGATGTTTTAGGAGATCGTGGCGGGAGAAGTCCGCGACGGGGGGCGTCAGTCGAGCGGGCGGATGGCGACTTCCTTGAAGTGGACGATGTCGCCGGGGTCGTGGGTTTGGAGGCCGATGTAGCCGTGGGTCGGGCGGGTGGGTTCGCGTTTCGGAGCGAACCAGGCGTCGCGCGGCGGGACGTCGGCGGTGGCGGAGTCGAAACGCGTGAGCGTTTTGCCGTCGAGTTCGACGAGGATTTCGGTGCCGTGAAGCGTGATGATCATGGTGCGCCAACCGTCGGCAGACGCCGGCGGAAGCGTGTAGGCGGGGGCGTAGGAGTAGAGCGAGCCGGTGCGGTGAAAGGCGTCGCCGGTGTCCATGATCTGGACTTCGAAGCCGTGGTGAACGGCATACCAGGCGCCGTTTTCCTGCTCGGAGGCGGCGGCCATTTTTTGGGCCTCGGTTTCGGAGAGCGCGTTGTTCGCGCCGCGGGTGACGCCGATGAGGTCACTGCGGCCGATTTGGTCGAGGATGCCGCGATCCATGCGGACGTGGACGCCGGCGTTGTCGTTGGATTCGTCGGGGCGGTAAACGATGCGGAGCTGGCAATCGCCGAAAGTTTCCTGGGTGTAGACGAGGAGGCCGAGGCCGCGTGGGTCGGGGTGGGTGCGAATCGTGTCACCGTTGACGATCATCCGGCCGAAGCCGACATGCTGCCATGCGGTGGCGACGCGACTGTCGCGAACGAGAGGGAGGACGCGCCACTCGGCGGCGGAGGCGACGTTGAGGGCGAGAAGGGAGACGACGGCGAGGAGCGCGGAGTGGGCGAGGGGAACGTGACGCTTCATGGACTGAAGCTGGCGAGGGAAGTCTGATGTGCAAAAAAAGAACCGCGGACGGGGCCGCGGTTTTTGGGAGAGGTTTGACTTGGATGCGTCGGCACCGGGAGGCGGATTGAGCAAGTCGTGGTGGCGGGCGCGCAACCTACCTCCGCAGGCACGGAGGATTGCGGCTACGGCGAAGCGTGTCGTCGTCGAAGTGATCCAGTCGGATCTACTTCGCGGCGACGGCGGTGGCGGGTTTCAGCTCGGTGTAGTGGACGCGGCGGGTGAGTTGCTCGGGGACGTCGCCTTCGGGGAGGAGGCGGGCTTCGACGCCGTCGATTTCGGCGTAGCCGATGACCATGGTGTTGACGCGTTTTTCGGTGACGGCGCGGCCAGCGAGGTCGAACTCGCGGCCCTCGTTGAGCCAGAGGCGGCGTTCGGTGAGGCCGGTGAACCAGCGGGTGCGACCGAGGCCTTCGGGGGCGTCGGCTTCGACGATGTCGGCGGGAACCCAGCCGTAGTTGGGCACGAAATACTCGGCCCAGCAGCGGTAGCCGGGATCGACCTCCTTGCCCTCGTTGGGCTCGCGAAGGCGGTAGCCCATCTGCAGGCGCGAGGGAATGCCGCGGGCGCGGGCGAGCGCGATGAACATGGAGTGAAGATCGGTGCAGCAGCCGCCGGCGTTGGTCATGCAGTCTTCGGCGTCGCCGATGCCGCAGTGGGGTTTGGAGGGATCTTTGGAATAGTGGTCGGCGTAGTCGGCGACGGCACCGAGGAGAAGGAGGGCTTGCGTGGCGACGTTGGTTTCATTGCCGCAGGCTTCGTCGGCGAGTTTGGCGATGCGCGGGGTGACCTTCATGTGCGGGGCGTCGCGGCGAAGATCGTCGACGAAAAGGCGGCGGTGGGAATCGGTGATGGGGCCGACGCGCGCGGGATCGAGGTCGACGAAGACGGAGCGCCGGCGGACGGTGAATTCGACCTGGGACGTGAGCGTGGAGGTGTTGGGGTTGGCGACCTCGACATACATGAAGCGGTTGCCGCGGTCGGGTTCGGTGACGATTTTCCAGGAACCGGGAGCGGAAGTGACGGAGAAGTCGAGCACCTCCTGGAAGCGTTCGTCGTCGGGGATGGCGATCCACCATTTGACGGATTTGGCGTCGGCGGGGATGTCGGAGAGTTTGACGGTTTGTTGGACGCGGTAGGTGGTGGTGACGTCCGCGGGCTTGGCGAAAGCGCGCGCGGGGGCGGCGGCGAGCGACAGCAGTGAGGCCAGGGGAAGGAGGAGGCGAAGGGTGAGGGGGCGGAGGTGCATGGGGATGTGGGCGAGAAAAAGGTGGGCGTTGCGGGGTGAGGGCGCGTCAGGGGCGACGGGTGTTTACCATTTCCAGTTGAGATCGATCCGGAAGCGTTTGCCGTCCTGGACGGAGGTGATCGCTTCGACGAAGAAGGCGCGGGCCATGAGGTTCAGGTTCTTGGTGAGGGCGTAAGCGGCGCGGAGTTCGTGTCCTTGGAAATCGGATACGTCCGACTGCGGACCGCTGCCCCAGCGGGCCCAGTCGTCCTGCGCGTAGGAGGCGTTGACGGCGAGGGCGCCGATGCGGGCCCAGGAGTAGCCGATCAGCCAGTCCTTCGGCTGCTTGAGCTGGCCGAGCTGGAGGGAGACGACGTAGCCGGTGGTTTCGTCGGCGGTGACCGGAGAGAGCGGGAAGGCGTCGGCGGCGCGGTAACTTTCGAGATTTTCGATGAGGTCGAAGCCGAGGGTGAGCGGGCGGCCGGAGACGGGCGTGGACCATTGGGCGCTGGCGACGCCGATGAGGTAGCCGCGGGCGCCGTTGCGGTTGCGGAGGTAGCGGGCGCCGGGTTTGCCGTCGAAGGAATGGAGGCCGGCGGCGAGGATGAGTTGAGAGGGTTGAAACGTGCGGGCGTATTTGAGCTGGCCGGCGACGAGGCGGCCGTGAAGACGGGTCATGCCGTCGGGGAGCGCGAAGGCGCCGACGGTGGTGGTGAGCGTGGCGGGACCTTGTTTCGAATCGTAGGTGGCGGCGAAGCCGGTCGGGGTGACGTCCTCGTCCCAGATCATTTCGTTTTGCTGCCAGAACGGCGTGCCGTTGCGGCCGGCCCAGGCGGTGAAGGCGCGATCCTTGAACTGGATGAAGTAGCGGTCGAAGGAGGCGTCGAAGTCGTCGTTGGGGCCGTCGTTGGCGGTGAATGTGAGATGCGGCGATTGCTGACCGTGAGGGTCTCCGGTGCGGACGCGGGCGCCGGCGGACCATTGGCTGGAGAACTTGTAGCCGAGGCCGGCGCGGAGGCGCACGCGGCCGCGTTCGCGATCGGTGCGGCGGGCGCCGGTGGCGGTGTGTGAATCCCAGTCGGATTCGTAGCGGAGGCGGAGGTCGCCGTAGAGACTGAGCTGCGGCGTGACGTCGGCGGCGTGCGCGGCGAAAGGTGCGGCGAGCAGAGCGGCGGCGGCAAGGGCGAGGAGCGGGCGAACGTGACGGAGCGCGCGCGGCGAAGCGAGGGGTGTGGCGG
>JAEYYL010000340.1 GCA_023430825.1 Verrucomicrobiota bacterium
CCCCCGCCGCCCAAGCCGCGGCGCTCCCCGCGGCTCATTGGCCGAGCACCCACGCGAAGATCAACGGCGCCACGATCGTCGCATCGCTCTCCACGATGAACTTCGGCGTCGAGGCCGCGAGCTTGCCCCACGTGATCTTCTCGTTCGGCACCGCGCCCGAGTAGCTGCCGTAGCTCGTCGTCGAATCGCTGATCTGCGAGAAATAACCCCACAGCGGCACGCCCGTGCGCTCGAGATCCTGGTGCAGCATCGGCACCACGCAGATCGGAAAATCGCCCGCGATGCCGCCGCCGATCTGGAAGAACCCGATCGAGCCCTCGCCGTTGCGCAGCTTCTTCGCCGACTTCGTATACCACTCCGCCAGCGTCGTCATGTATTCGATGCCCGTGCGCACCGTGTGCACGTTCTTCACGTCACCGCGAATCACCGCCGCCGCATACATGTTGCCCAGCGTCGCGTCCTCCCAGCCCGGCACGATCATCGGCAGGTTCTTTTCGCACGCCGCGACCATCCACGAGTTCTTCGGATCGATCTGGTAGCTCTTCTTCAATTTCCCCGAACGGAGAATCTTGAACATGAACTCGTGCGGGAAAAACCGCTGCCCCGCCTTGTCCGCCGCCATCCATTCCTCGAGCACCGCCGCCTCGATCCGGCGCATCGCCTCCATTTCCGGAATGCAGGTGTCGGTCACGCGGTTCATGTGACGATCGAGCAGCTTTTGCTCGTCCGCCGCCGTGAGATCGCGGTAGTGCGGCACGCGCTCGTAGTAATCGTGCGCGACGAGGTTGAAAATATCCTCCTCCAGATTCGCGCCGGTGCAGACGATCGCGTGCACCTTGTCCTGACGAATCATCTCCGCGAGCGAGAGGCCGAGCTCCGCCGTCGACATCGCGCCGGCCAGCGTCACGAGCATCTTGCCGCCCGCCGCCAGATGCGTCTCGTAGCCCTTCGCCGAGTCGAGCAACGCCGCCGCGTTGAAGTGGCGGTAATTGCGGGCGATGAATTTCGACACCGGCCCCTTCGACTTCGCGAGCGCTGCGTTGATGTCCTCGGGCCGTTTCGAACTGCGTTTGGCTTTCATGTGTGCGGCGAACTTAGGCGCAGGAATCGCCCGCAAAGAAGCACAAAATGCGCAAATCTCGCCCGCGCTCACTTCGCCATGGAGCCGCGGCGCCCCCGCCGCGCCCCACGCTGCGAAACCCCGTCACGCCCCCTTCACTCGTTCGCCCTCCACGCTTAACCTTCTTGCGCCTTCTGCGCCTTTTTGCGGCCAATCTGCTTCCGGATGTTCGCCGCCTTCCTCACGACGATCTTCTTCTCGCTCTCCGCGATCTTCGCGAACCGCAGCATCCGCGCCGTCGGCGCCACGCGCGCCAACCTTGGCCGGCTCGTCGTCGCCCTCGTGCTTCTCGGTGCCTACGCGCACACCGCCGGTCACGGCCTCGGCGGCGCCGGTCGCGACTGGTTTGTCCTGAGCGGAATCGTCGGCATGGGCCTCGGCGATCTCGCCACCTTCGCCGCCCTCCCGCTGCTCGGCGCGCGATTGACCGTGCTCGTGACGCAATGCCTCGCCGTCCCCATCGCCATGCTCGTCGAATGGCGGTGGCTCGGCACCACCCTCACCGCCGCGCAACTCCTCTGGGGTTTCGCGATCCTCGTCGGCGTCGCCATCGCACTCATGCCGTCGAAGCAGCATCCCCCGCGCGTGACGTTGAAAGCCGCCGGGTGGATCTTCGGCACGCTCGCCGCCGCCGGCCAGGGCCTCGGCGCCGTCCTCAGCCGCAAAGCCAACGCCCTCGCCACGCTCGCCGGCGAACCCGCCGACGGCATCACCGCCGCCTACCAACGCATCGCCGGCGGACTCGCCATCACGCTCCTCTATTTCGCCGCCCGCGCCCTGTTCCACTACCACCCGACCACCATGTCGCAATCTCCCCGCCGCCCCACCGCGCGCGACTGGTCGTGGGTCCCGTTCAACGCCGTGTGCGGCGCCGTGATCGGCGTCAGTTGTTATCAATGGGCGCTCGCGACCACGCCCAGCGGCCTCGTCCTCCCGATCGTCGCGTGCACGCCCCTCGTCATCGTGCCGCTGAGCTGGTGGCTCGAAAACGAACGCCCCACCCGCCGCTCGCTCGCCGGCGGCGCCGTTGCCGTCGCCGGCTGCATCGCCCTCGCCCTCGCCCGCTGACACCCCTCCAGCCCAACCCAACGAAAAACAACCGCGCCCCCCGAGGCAAAGTAACCCCATAGGTTACTTGGTTCAGCCGCGCTCCCCGACCCTTTGTCATATAATGGATGACAAACGTCCCTCGGCCCACGCGTGAATCCCGCCATTGACGAAGCCGCCGCCGTGCGGTCTTTTGACCCGTTCCGATGCTGACTATCGCCGACGTTTCCAAGTCCTACGGCACCCGCGAGCTTTTCTCCGACGTGTCGCTCTTCATCGCGCGCACCGACCGTCTCGGCCTCGTCGGCCCCAACGGCGCCGGCAAATCCACCCTCTTCAGCCTCATCCTCGGCGAAGAGCGCCCCGACACCGGCACGATCGAGTGGGAACGCGGCGCCGACTTCGGCTTCCTCCCGCAGGAAAGCGCGCCCGCCGGCGACGAGACGATTCTCACCATCGCCACCAGCGGCAAGAAACTCGAGCCCGACGAGGACGACTGGGACATCGACTACACCCTCGAACCGCGCGCCCGCAAAATCCTCGCCGGCCTCGGCTTCAAGGAAGGCGACGCCGAGAAACTCGCGAAAACCTTCTCCGGCGGCTGGGTCATGCGCGCCCACCTCGCCCGCCTCCTCGTCGCCGAACCCGCCCTCCTCCTCCTCGACGAACCGACCAATCACCTCGATCTCGAAGCGCTGCTCTGGTTTCAGGACTATCTGACCCGCTATCCCGGCGGTCTGGTCGTCATCTCTCACGACCGCGCCTTTCTCAACGCGCTCTGCACCGGCATGCTCGAGCTCCGCGCCGGCACGCTCCACTACTACCACGGCAACTACGATAATTTCCTAAAAGAGAAAGAGGCCCGCAAAGAACAGCAGGCCGCCGCTTACAAGAACCAGCAGCGCGAAATCGCCCACCTCCAAAAATTCGTCGATCGCTTCGGCGCCAAAGCCTCCATGGCCTCCCGCGCGAAATCCAAAGAGAAGCAAATCGAGCGCCTTCAGGAGGTCGCCGTCGAAGAGCCCACCGAGGAACTCAAACGCATCAACTTCAAGTTCCCCCAGCCGCCCCGCTCCGGCTTGAAGGTCATCGAACTC
This sequence comes from Verrucomicrobiota bacterium, assembly GCA_023430825.1. GTDB lineage: Bacteria > Verrucomicrobiota > Verrucomicrobiia > Opitutales > Opitutaceae > Opitutus. The sequence continues at coordinate 3,265 of JAEYYL010000340.1, forward strand.
GAACATGTCCAGCAGGCCTACGGCGACCACGTCGTGTATCGGGATCTCAACTTCACCGCCGAACGCGGCCAGCGCATCGTCCTCGTCGGCCCCAACGGCGCCGGCAAATCCACGCTCCTCAAAATCCTCGCCGGCGTCATCGACATCCAGGGCGGCACGCGCGAACTCGGCAGCAACGTCGTCCCCGGCTACTTCGCCCAAAACCGCCTTGATAACCTCAAGCCCGACTTGAGCGTCTTCGAAAACGTGATGGAGCTGCGCACCGTCGAAAACCAGCTCACCGAACAACAGGCCCGCGCCATCCTCGGCGCGTTTCTCTTCCGCAAGGACGACGTCCATAAACCCATCGGCGTCCTCTCCGGCGGCGAAAAATCCCGCCTCGCCCTCGCCCGGCTCCTCGTCAAGCCGCCGAACCTGCTGCTGATGGACGAGCCCACGACCCACCTCGACATCCAGTCGATCGACGCGCTCATCCACGCGCTCAAAAACTACGAGGGCACGCTGATCTTCATCAGCCACGACGTGCATTTCATCCGCCAGCTCGCGCAAAACGTCCTCCACGTTCACAGCGGCCGCCTCACGCCCTACGCCGGCGACTACGATTACTACCTCGAAAAATCCAAAGCCAGTGACGCCCGCGCCGCGCTCACCGCCGGCTTCACCGACGCCCGCCCCAAGCAGGCCTCGGCCGCCAGTCCCAAATCCCAAACTTCAAATTCCAAATCGCCCGCGCAGTCGGCCAAACCCTCGCCCAACGAAATCCGGAAATTCCGCGAACACGTCGGGCAGCTCGAAAAAGTCGTCGTCGAACTCGAAGCGAAACAGGCCGAGATCACTGCCTCGCTCGAGGCGCCGGAGACCTACGCCGACAAAGGCAAATTCCACCACCTGAATCGCGAGCTGAGCACCATCGTCGATCAGATCGCCACCGCCACCGCCGAGTGGGAAACCGCCGCGACGAAGCTGACCGAGATGGAAAGCTGACCGCGCCTCGTCAAAGGGAGGCCCGCGTGAAATCGCCCGAGCAGGACGGGCCGGATTCGATCCTCCTTAATTAACACAGAGGCCGCGGAGGACGCAGAGTCGACTCCCTTGCTCCGAACGGTCCCGTCCTCCGCGCTACCGATCGGAGATCGGAACCTCCTCCGCGATCTCCGCGCCCTCTGTGTTAAAAAAACTGCCCTGCTCCCGTCTTCCGTCCTCCGTTTTCCGTCCCTCCGCTACCCAATCATCCCCCCGATCAACCGCGGCGGCGTCACCGCTTCATCCACGATCTCGACCGCACCTTCGACAATCGACCTCGCCTCCGCCAGCGACCGCTCATCGCGCGCGTGGATCACAGCGATCGTATCGCCTTCTTCAATACGCACGCCGACCTTCACCAGTGCGTCCACACCCACCGCCGGATCGACCTTGTCTTCCGCCCGCGCCCGACCCGCGCCGAGCCGCAACGCCGCGATCGCCACATCCATCGCGTTGACCTCCGCCACAAAACCGCCTCGCGCCGCCTTCACCTCGCGCCGCAACGGCGCCGCCGGCAGCTTCGCCGGATCGTCGATCACCCTCACGTCGCCGTCCTGCGCCGCGACGATCTCGCGGAATTTCTCGAACGCCGCGCCGCTTCGCACGCCCGCCGCCAGCTTCGCCCGCGCTTCCTCCGCCGTTTTCACGACGCCGCCGAGCAACAGCATCTGTTCGCCGAGCGCATACGTGACCTCCATCAAATCCGCCGGCCCCTCTCCGCGCAGGCACGCGATCGATTCCGCCACCTCGAGCGCGTTGCCCACCGCCCGTCCGAGGGGCTGTTCCATCCGCGTGAGCAACGCGCGCGTCGGCTTGCCCAGCCGCGTCGCCACCGCCACGAGCGTCTGCGCCAGCTCCCGCGCGCGCGCTTCGTCCTTCATGAACGCGCCGCTGCCGAACTTCACGTCGAGCACGAGTGCATCGATCCCTTCCGCGAGTTTCTTGCTGAGGATGCTCGCACTGATCAGCGGAATGCACTCCACCGTCGCGGTCACGTCGCGCAGCGCGTAAAGTTTCTTGTCCGCCGGCGCCAGCTCCGCCGTCTGGCCGATGAGCGACACGCCCACCTTCTCCAGTTGCGCGCGATACTCCACCAGCGAGAGCCCCACGCGGAATCCCGGAATCGACTCGAGCTTGTCGAGCGTGCCGCCGCTGTGCCCGAGTCCGCGTCCGCTGATCATCGGCACCGCGACGCCGCAGACTGCCACCATCGGTGCGAGGTGCAGCGAGACCTTGTCGCCCACGCCGCCGGTCGAGTGCTTGTCGACCTTCGGCGCGCGCACGCTCGACAACTCCGCCACGATGCCCGACCGCATCATCGCCTCGGTCAGCGCCGCCGTCTCGTCCGTGTCCATCCCGCGCAGGAAAATCGCCATCAGCATCGCGCTCAACTGGTAGTCGGCCCACGAGCCATCCGTCGCGCCGCGCACGAATGCCGCCAGCTCCGCGTGCGTGAGCGCATGACCGTCGCGTTTGCTCGCAATCACATGCTGCGGGAAAAGCTGCACACTCATCCCGGCATCCAACTCCGCCGCCCGCCCGACGCAACGCGTTTGATGCGCGCCCCACCCCGGCGGCCAGCCCCGTGGCGTTCAGTTTTCCGGCAGGAACTTCGCGATGTCCGGAATCTCCTTCACGCGCCGCCCGCCATTGAGCCGCGCGAAATATGGATCTTCCTCCGGCGTCGCCTCCACTTCCTCGTCGCCCTCGGTCTCCTCGTCCTCGTCGATCTCCTCGCCCTCGGCGTCCGTGAAAATCCAGTCCTGCTCCTCGTCGAACACGTGCGACATCCGCCGCGCCTGCGGATCGAGCACCAGCCCCGGATTCTTCACTTTGTCCGCCTTCACGAATTCGAAGAGCGCCGGGATATACTGCTTCTTGAAGTGACCCTGAAAATCGCTCAGCCACTTGTTCTCCACGCCTTCACGCCGGTTGAGCAGCACCACGTCCGAGAAATGCACACAGGCGTCATACCAAGCGAGCAACGCCGGATGCCGTGACGCCAGCGCGCAGTCGACCACGCACAACACGCGCGCCACTTCCCCGCCCTGCGCCTCGACCCACGCCTTGAAGACCTCCAATTGGTTCACCGGATTCGTCCGCCCGTCCGCGATGAAAAACACCTGCGCCACCTCCGCCGGCAGCGTCCCCTCGATCGTCTCCCCGGTCCATCGCCACCGCTCCACGCGCGGCAACTTCGACGCCACCGGCTCGGCGATTTCGTTTTCCGACACCATCACCGCCGCGCGATCCGTCTCGTCCAACCCGCCCTCGATCAAGTCCGCCACGATCGCGCGACGGCCCGAGCCCGGCGTGCCGAGAATCAAATAAACGAGTGGCTTGTCGTGGGAGTCGGAAGACATGGGTTGATCGGCAGGAGCCTGTTTGCAGGCGATGACGCGTTCCGGTGTGGCTCGCGGCGTGAGCCGCGGGATCGCCCTCGCCTGCAAGCAGGCTCCTACCTCCTAGAAGTCAAACGTGCGATTCTGCGCCGCGTGACGCAACCAGTGATCCACCAGCACGAGCGCCGTCATCGCCTCGACGATCGGCACCGCGCGCGGGAGCACACACGGATCGTGACGTCCCCGCGCCGCGAGTTCGGTCTCCGTGCCGCGAACATCGACCGTTTTCTGCGGCTGCAGGATCGTGGCCGTCGGTTTGAACGCCACGCGAAACACGATCTCCTCGCCGTTGCTGATCCCGCCCTGCACGCCACCCGAGCGATTCGTGGTCGTGTGCACCGCGCCCGCGCGCGACTCGAACGCATCGTTGTGCTCGGAGCCTTTCAACTGCGTCCCCGCGAACCCGCTGCCGATCTCGAATCCTTTCGTCGCCGGCAGCGACAGCATCGCTTTCCCCAGATCGGCCTCGAGCCGGTCGAACACCGGCTCGCCCAACCCCGCCGGCACGCCGCGCACGCGACACTCGATCACGCCGCCCACCGAATCGCCGACGCTGCGCACCGCCTTGATCCGCTCGATCATCGCCGCCGCGCTCGCCGCATGCGGACAACGCACCGCATTCGCCTCGACCGCAGCCAGCGTCGGAAATTCCGTCAACGCCTCCGCCGGCGCCACGATGTCGTGAATTTGCGTCACGAATGCGCGCACCTCGACTTTTCCCGCTAGCCGCAAAATCTTCTGCGCAATTGCCCCCGCCGCTACGCGCCCGATCGTCTCGCGCGCCGAACTGCGCCCGCCGCCGCGATGATCGCGAACGCCATACTTCGCTTGATACGTGAAATCCGCGTGCGAAGGCCGGAATTTCTCCCGCATCTCATCATACGCGCCCGGCCGCTGGTCGGCATTGCGCACGAGCAACGAAATCGGCACGCCCGTCGTCCGTCCTTCGAACACGCCCGACAGGATCTCCACGCGATCCTCCTCCTTTCGCGGCGTCACGATGTCGCTCTGTCCCGGCCGGCGCCGGTCGAGCTCCGCCTGAATTTCCTCCGCCGAAATCGGCAGCTTCGGCGGGCAGCCATCGATTACGACGCCAACCGCCGCGCCATGGCTCTCGCCCCAAGTGGTAATCCTGAAAAGTTTTCCGAAGCTGTTCGGCATCGCGAACGCGCAGCGTTGGCCGCGCTCCGCAACCCGGCAAGCGACAAATCCCGCGCGCTCGAATCGGGGTGGATTAGCGACGGCATCCCACGCCCTTCGCCGCCTCTTGTCCTCCCGCCCCACCCAACTTCCCCCAAAGTTCCGGCAACCTTCCCGCCAGCTTGCCGTCACAGCACATCACCGTTTACAACCGCGGGGCATTCGCCTCTGATTTGCCCCCCGATTCCCGGGCCGCTCCCTTTCACTGCCTCCGCCTATTTTGCATGAGCCTGCGTTCTCTTTGCCTCGCCCTCGCTGTCGCCCTGGCCGCCACGATTTCCGTCGCGCAATCCCCCGTCGCCGAAGCCGTTCCCACGCCCGAAGAACTCGTCGGTCCCATCAAACTCCCCGACGCCGACATCGACACCGTGCTCGGCCTGCTCGAGATCTACACCGGCCGCAGCATTCTCCGTCCGCAACAATTGCCGACGGCGACCTACCGGCTCGTCATCGACAAAAAAATTCCGAAGTCCGAGGCCGTTCTCGCGCTCGAAACCGTTCTCTCGCTCAACCAGGTCGGCGTCGCCCCGCTCGGCGACAAGTTCCTGAAGGTCGTCGCGCTCTCGCAGGTGAAAACCGAGGCGCCGGAAATGATCACCGGCTCGACCTTTGACCTGCCGCCCAGCGGACGCATCGCGACGAAGCTCTTCCAACTCGCGTTCCTGCGCGTGAACGAATTCATCCCGCAGCTCACGCCGCTCCTCTCGCCCGGCGTCGCCAACGGCGTCGTCCCGCTCGACAAAGCCAACGCCGCGCTGATCACCGACACGATCAGCAACCTCCAGCGCGTCGAGCTGCTCATCGAGGAACTCGACCGCCCGATCATGCAGGGCCTCACGCCGAAATTCTACACGCTGCGCAACGGCGCCAAGGCGAGCGACCTCGTCGGCAAACTCCGCGCGATGTTCCAGGGCCCGCTGCAGAACCAGCTCGGCAGCTCGATCTCCTACAGCGCCGATGATCGCACGAATCAGATCATCCTCCTCGCCGACGAGCGCCAGATCCCGCTCTTCGACGACTTGATCGCGAAGCTCGACGTCCGCTCCGATCCCAACACGCGCAACGAGGTCATTTACCTGAAGCACGCGTCCGCGAAGGAAGTCGCCCCGCTGCTCAGCCAGCTCGTCTCCGGCCAGACCAGCGCCGCGCAGAAAGCCGGGGGCGGCGCGCGCCCGCTCAACCAGCCCAACCAACCCACGCCCGAGGCCGCCGCTGCGGTCGAATCCGTCGCGGGCGACGCCACAAACGAGTTCAGCAGCCTCATCACGATCCTCGCCGACGACCGAGCCAATGCCGTGGTCGTGTCCGGCACCGTCGACGACATCCGCCTGATCCGCGAGCTGGTCGAAAAGATCGACATCATCCTCGCCCAAGTGCGCATCGAGGTGGTGATCGCAGAGGTCACCCTGAATGACGGGATCAAAACCGGTTTGAATGCCGTGACCCTCACGGTGGGTCAGCAAGGCGGCTCGACGAAAGTCACCGACTTCGTCGGCGCCGTCGCCGGTTGGGAAATCTCCGCCGGCAAGGTCGATCCACTGTCGTTTGTCGCGAAGATGTCCGATATGGGCCAACGCTCGAACCTCAAGATCCTGTCCACGCCGAACATCACCACCGTCCACAATAAGGAGGCCCAGATTCTCGTCGGCGAATCGCGCCCCATCATCACCGGTTCTCAATCGACGCCGTTGGGCAGCACAGTGCCAACCCAGAACCCCTACTCCACGGTGTCCCAAGTCACCTACAAGGACATCGCCATCGACCTCAAGGTCACCCCCCTGATCGGTGACGATGGCTCGATCCAGTTGAAAATCGATCAGAAGGTGGACGACATCATCGACAACGTCCTTATCGACAACAATCTCCAACCCGTCATCGGCCGCCGCCAAGCCATCTCTTTCATCAACGTGAAGGACGGCGAACTCATCGTGCTGGGCGGACTGCAACGCTCCAAGAATAGCCGGAGTCGCTCGAAGATCGGCTTCCTCGCCGAAATCCCCATCCTTAGCCACCTCCTCGGCGGCCGCAATAATTCCGTCGAACGCACCGAGCTCCTGCTCTTCATCCGCCCAAAGGTGATCCCGCCCGAAAACGGCACGGCCGACGCCACCAGCACGATCAACTCCCTCTCGAATCGCGACCAGATCAATCAATACCTGAGCGACCCGTCGAAGAATGCCGAGGAACCGCTGCTCGAAAAGCTCAAGTAGTCGCTCCATGCCCGCGCTCGCCCCCGACACCGTTCCCGCCTCTCTCGCCACTCAGCTCGACGAAGCGCAGCTCCAGGCGGTCGCCGAAGCTCCGCGCGAAAAACGCCTCGGCACCCTCGCCGCCGCGTTGAAACTCTCCGAACCCGACGCGCTCGCCGTCGTCGCCAGCGCCGCCGGCCTCCCCACCGCCAGCAATCTCGAGCCCGATCCCTCCGCCCGCGGCCTGCTCCCCGCCCGGCTCGTTCACGATTACCAGATCATCCCCATCAAGCTGAAATCCGACGGCGACCAAACCGCCGACTCCGACTCTCCGCTCTCCGCTCTCAGCGCTCAGCTCTCCACGCCCCTCAACCTCGCCACCGCCTGGCTGCCCGACGAGACCATGGCCGACTGGCTGCGCACGTTCACCGCGCGCCCTCCCGTCTGGCACCTCGCCGTTCCCGAGCGCGTTCACCAGCTCATCATCGAAAACTACGGTGTCGGCTCCGGCTCGCTCGAAGACGACGACTCGAGCTACATCGCGCCCGAGGTCCAGCATCAAGCCGAGGAAGCCGTCGACGAGGAAGCCGCCGTCGTCCGCTTCGTCAGCGATGTCATCTCGCAAGCCGTCGAAGACCAGGCGACCGACATTCATTTCGAGCCGCAGGAAGGCCAGCTCCGCATCCGTTACCGCGTCGACGGCCTCCTCGTGCCGGTGCCCGTCCCGGAAAACCTCCTGCGCTTCCAGGACGCCATCATCTCCCGCCTGAAAATCATGGCGCGGCTCAACATTTCCGAACGCCGCCTCCCGCAGGACGGACGCATCAACTTCCGCGCCGACAACACCGTCCTCGACATCCGCGTCTCCACGATCCCGACGATCTACGCCGAATCCATCTCGCTGCGTCTCCTCAACCAGAAAAAGGAAGCCTACACGATGGACCGCCTCGGCATGAGCGCCGAGGAACAATCGCAGATCACGCAGATTCTCGACTACCCGCACGGCATCATCCTCGTCACCGGTCCCACCGGCTCCGGCAAGTCGACCTCGCTCAACGCGTTTCTCCGCAAAATCAATTCCACCGATCTCCGCATCATCACGATCGAGGACCCGATCGAATACGAGGTCCCCGGCGTGAACCAGATGCAGGTCCGCCCCGAGATCGGCCTCACCTTCGCCGACGCCCTGCGCCACGTGCTCCGTCAGGATCCCGACGTCATCATGGTCGGCGAAATCCGCGACAAGGACACCGCCGAGATCGCCATCCGCGCCTCGCTCACGGGTCACCTGGTGTTCTCCACATTGCACACCAACGACGCACCGGGCGCGATCACGCGTCTCGTCGACATGGGCATTGAGCCTTTCCTCGTCGCGTCCGCCATCGAGCTCGTGATCGCCCAGCGCCTCGTCCGCCGCCTCTGCGGCGAGTGCTCGCGCCCCGATCCGATCAACAAGATCAAGCTGCGCGAAAGCCTCGCGATCCTCGGTGTCACCGAAGCGGAGGCGGAACTTGTCGACGCGTTGAAATCCCCCGTCGGTTGCGACCGCTGCCGCGGCACCGGTTATCGCGGCCGCATCGGCATCTTCGAAATTTTCCGCCTCAACGACGAGATGCACGAACTCGTGTTGAAGCGCGAGAGCACGCGCACGTTGACCGAATGCGCCCGCCGCCACGGCATGCGCACGCTCGGCCAGAGCGGCTGGGAAAAAGTGAAAGCCGGCTACACCACCCTCGACGAAGTCCTGCGCGTCATCACCGTCGCCGAGAAATAATTTGCCCGATTCTGAATTGAAAACACCCTCTTCTTCATGAGCGACAAACAGGCCGTTCTCGAAGCAGTCCGTCGCCTCCCCGAAGATGCAACGCTGGCCGACATCGAGGAAGAGCTGGCCACGCTTGCGGCCATCCGTCGGGGCGCCGAGGCGGCGGATGAAGGCCGTGTGAAGTCGCACGACGAGGTCAAACGCCTGCTCGTGGAATGGACTTCCAAATAGTCTGGTCCGATCCGGCGATCGAAAACCTCGGCGAAATTGTCCGTCGCATCGCCGCCGACAATCCCTCCGCCGCCTTGAAGCTCGGCCAGGAGCTGGTCGCCCGCGCCGAAACTGCCGCCCGCTTTCCCCGCTCTGGTCCTTTATTTTCCATGGCAGACGATGCGGAATACCGTTGCCTCACCCACGGCAACTATCGGGTCTACTATCGCCTCCAACCAAATCGGACGCTCGTCGAAGTGGTCGCTGTCCGACATTCTGCGCGCGCTCAACCGCGATTCTGACCATGCCCCGCTTCACCTACACCGCGCACGATCGCTCCGGCAAAACCGTTTCCGACACCCTCGAAGCGCCCAGCCGCCGCGATGCCCTGCGCCTGCTCGCCGCGCGCGGTCTGCAGGTCGTGAGCGCCAGCGAAGCCGCCGCCGTCGCACCGAAGAAGAATGGCCGCGCCGCAACGAAAACCGCCGCCACCGCACCCACGTCCCCTTCCGCCGTCGCCGCCCGCCGCGGCGGTCCGACCCGCGCGCAACGGCTTCCCTTCCTCGAAGCGTTGCACGATCTCATTACGAGCGGCATGTCTGCCGGCGAAGGCATCCGCCTCCTCTCGCTCCGCATCAAGGAACCCGCGCTGCGCGCGCTCTGCATCGCCCTGTGGGAACGTCTCAGCGAGGGCGCGCCGCTCTCGCGCGCGATGGCGGATTTTCCCGCCGTGTTCGATCCGGCGACGATCAACCTCATCCAAGCCGGCGAGGCCACCGGTTCGCTCAACGACACGCTCGAACGGCTCATCGCCCATCTCAACGAGCAGCGCGAACTCCGCCGCCAGCTCCTCGCCGCCCTCGCCTATCCGGTGCTCATGATGTTCGTCGCGGGCTGCGTCATCCTGTTCTTTTTGTTTTTCCTGCTGCCCCGGCTTCAGACCCTGCTCACCTCCCTCGGCGGCGAACTGCCGGTCTCGACCAAACTCCTCATCGGCGTCGCCGAATTCTCGCTGCACTACGGTCCATTCATCGCCATCGGCCTCGTGTTCGGCGCAGTCGCGTTCTGGCGCTGGCGCCAGTCCGAGGCCGGCCGCGCCGTCACCGACGCGTGGCTCCTGCGGCTCCCGCTGGTCGGCCCTTTCGTCGTCTCCCAAACCGTCCTCGCCTTCAGCCAAACCCTCTCCGTGCTGCTGGCCAACGGGATCACCGCCGCCGATGCCTTGCGCATGACGGAGCGCCAGATCGCCAACCGCGTCCACCGCCGCGCCTTCGACGAAGCCACCGGCCGCGTGCTCGAGGGCGAGGCGCTCTCGCTCGCGCTCACGCGCACCAACTGTTTTCCCGACCTCGTGCTCGACCGGCTCTCCGTCGGCGAAAACACCGGCAACGTCGTCCCCAGCCTTCGCGACATCGCGCGCAGCTACCAGAAAATCGTCTCCGGCCAGCTCAACGTGTTCACCAAGGTGATCGCCAGCGGCGTCCTGCTCTTCGTCTTCGTGTTCGTCGGTTTCATCGCCTTCGCCATCGTCGCCGCCGTGTTCAAGGTCAGCGGCAGCTTCAAACTCGGCTGATCGGGCCCGGCGTCTCCGGCAGGTAGGAGCCTGCTTGCAGGCGATACGATGCTTCATCGACATTCGATGCCACCCATCGCCTGCAAGCAGGCTCCTACCCTCGACCCTCCGGCCCTACCCCTCACGGATTCACCACGACCTGCGCCGTCACGTTCTGCCCGCCGCTCATCAACACCCCCTGATTCTGCTGCGCGGGCAACGCGTTGCCGTGCGAATCTCCACCGGCCGTAAACTTCAGCTGCGTGAGCCCCGCGACCTCGACCGGCGTCCCGTTCAACTGCGCCAGGTCGCCACCCGTGACGCGCGAATCCGCCACCGATCCCACCACGATGACCGGCGAAGCCTCATCCGACGCCGACAAATCCCCGATGAACAGCGGCCCCTGCAGCGCCACGCCAGGCGCGAAGACACCCGTTAGCCCCTTCGCCGCGAAGTAGTGTGTATTCGATGTTCGAATACCGCCGAACAGCCCATTCGTGCTCGCGATCGCGATGAATGCGATGTCCGCAATCCCGTCGTAAACCGTCGCGTTGTGGCCGACGAACAGCGCACTCCCGTTGTTTGCCGGGTTGTTCGCTTCGCCCGGCGCCAGCAGGATGTTGTAGCCGCCCGTCGGATCGAACGCCGTCGCCCGCCCGACCGTGAACACCGAAACATTCGTCCGGTGGTCCGCTCCGGTGATCACGATCCCCGCATGGCCCTTCACATAATTCACCTGGGACTGATTGTAATGCGTCGGCGGAGCCGGCGGCGACGACGCCTCCAGCACCAGCGACAGCGTGCCCGGACCGCTGAACTCGACCTGCACGATGTCGTTGTCCAAATCGATGAAGGACGTGCGCGTCACCTGGCCTTCGTCCGCCGTGATCGCTTCCGCCGCACCGGTCACCAGCACCTGATCGAAGATATTCGTGTTCGGATGCGGGATGTCCGAGCCGACCACTTCGCCGCCGCCGATCACCTTCAGTGTCGTCGTCACCCCGAGAATCGCCGGACCGCTCGCGCTTGAGCCGGCGGAGTTGGTGGCCATCACACGGTAAATCCCCGTGTGCTCCGGCTGCGTGTTGTCGATCATCAGCGTCCCATCCGCTCCGCCGTTCACCGCGCCACCATTGCGCTGCCACTGGAACGTCGGCGCCGGCGTGCCCGACGCCGCGGCCATCAACATCAGGTGGCTGCCTGCCGGGCCGCTCGTCGTCTGCGGTTGCATCGTGATCGAGGGCGGCACCGCCGCCGCACCGGTCACGTTGACCGTGTAGGTAAAGTTCGGCGTCGACGCCGCGGGCGAGTCGTTGTTCGCCCGCAAGACGATCGAGAAACTCCCCGCGGTCGTCGGCGTGCCGCTGAGAATCAGGCTGTCCGCGAAAATCGTGCCGGTGGTGACACCGCCGTTGAAGGTCAGTCCCGGTGGCACGGAGCCGCTGACGTTCCACGATTCCGGAGCCGACAGCGTGCCGGTGATGCTAAATCCGATAGTCGCCGACGTGCCCACCGTCGCGTTGAAAGGACTCATCGACGTCGACGCGAGCTGCGTCGCGCCGGCACGCGAATGCAGCGCTCCGAGCGAAACGAGCGCGGCGACGGACGATTTCAACAGAGCGCCCGCCGGCGCCGCCAGCGCGCTTTCGGCGCCGCCCGCGACCACGCGCACCAGCGGCGTGCGCTGAAGCAAGGCCAGCAAGGCGAGTGTCGGAGCGTTGATCCACCGCAGGTGGCGGCGAAGCGGATTGATCGGTTTCATGGCGGCGAGAAGAAGGCCGCGGCCCAGGACACTCCGGGCCTGCGGTCACCGCCAAACTGCGCGTCGCGCCGTCGCGCGAAAGCCGTTCACCGTAACAGGCCCGTTACCCTCTCCCGCCGCGTGGCACGTTTTCACGAAAACCAGAGCCACTTCTGGATGGGAGGTAGGAGCCTGCTTGCAGGCGATCTCGGTGTGCGAACGATCAACACGCCTGCAAGCAGGCTCCTACAACCGCCTACGACTCTAGTTGAGCCGCTCTAAAAGCGCGCCGTCACCTGCACCGCGGCGAACTGGCTCCACGACCGCATCAGGCCCTCCTCGTGCTGCAGGCTGTATTGAAGTTTCAACTGCACGTGCGGCGTGAAACGATACGCCGGCCCGAGATCCAGCCGGCGGATGTTTGCGCCCCAGCGCACCCGTCCGCCCGCCGGATCGTCGAGCCGTCCATAATGCTGCTCGTTCCACCGCGCCGCGAAAGCGAACTGCGGCGTCAGTTTGTATTTCCCTTCGACGTAGTAGGAAAAGACATCCGCGTTCCCCACGCCCGGCATCGTGAAACGCGATTCGAAAAACTCCGCCCACACCTGCACATGGTGCCACGCAAACCCGATGTCCTGCGCCAGCACGACGTGCTGGTAGTCGCCGAGCCGCCGTCCCGCCGGCAGCGTCGCCACCGCCGTCTCCTGCAAATACGCCCCGCGGCTCGCCGACAGCCCGAGATGCCACATCGCGTTCGGCCGGTAGCCGAGTCGCCCGCTCACTGTCGGATGGCGAAACTGGAAATTGTCGCGATCCCACACGCGCGGACGCGACGCGAGCCCCGCGTCCTTCACCTCGATCGCATAGTTCACGCGTCCAAATTTTCCGGATACCAGCGCACCCGTTGCGTAACTCGGCCCCCAGAGCAGCGGCAGGCGCAGCGCCTTGTCGGTCGCCGGCGCCCCGCGCGGCGCCCGCGGGCGCACATGCGACCAGGCGAGCAGCGTCGCCGCCGAATCCACCGCGGTGCCGTCCCACATCCCCGTAAGTTGCTCGTAAGCGACAGGCGCGGTGACGAACGGATTTTCCCACGAGCCGTGCCGCGGCATCCAGTTTCCAACCACCGTCCCAAATTTACCGACCTGCGCATTCCACCGCCCATCCGCCCACGGCGTGAGCCGCACCGCATATTCATCGAGCCGCCCGCGTAGGTGACGGAGCCCCGGATCGAAGCCGCGGTCGACGCGCATCTGCGCGAAACCATAAACGCGTTCGCCCCATTGCGCGTCCAGAAACGTCGTCAGCCGCGGGTTGAACAGCACGTCGCCGCGCGACGCGATGAACGCCGGCGCCGGCTGCGAAAAAAAATAGCCCTCAAGGTCGAGCGTGCCACTGAGCCGCGCCCGCGCCTCGCTCGTCGTTCCGCCGTGCACCGTCAGCAATTCTTCGAGCTGATCGAAAAACTCCTCCGCCGCCCGGCCAGACACAGCGAGCACGACAGCGGCCAGCAGGAGCGCGACACGCGGCGTTTTCATGCGCCACCAGCGCTGTCGATGACCGGGGCTCACGCAAGCCGGAACCGGACTTCGAACTCCGTGCCTTCGCCGTCCGAGCGCACCAGCCGCAGATCGCCCTGGTGCAGCCGCGCGAGCTCCCGCGCAAGGTTCAACCCCAGTCCATAACCCGGCACGTTCTCGCCCATCGAGCCGCGGTGAAACCGCTCGAAGATATGCGCCTGCGCCGCGGGCGGAATCGCCGCTCCGGTGTTCGTCACCGTCAGAAAAACGTCCGCGCCTTCCTCGCGCGTCGCGATCCGGATGCGCCCGCCGGGCCGGTTGTATTTGCGCGCGTTCTCCAGCAGGTTTTGCAGGATCAGCGCAATGTAGCGCTTTTCGCCGGCCACGCGCAGTTCCCGCGGCGAACTCGTTTCCACTTCGAGCGCGAGCCCTCGCCCATCCGGCAACGCGCCGTGATCGTCGAGCGCCGCTTCGATCAGTTGCGTGAGGTTCACCGCGCCGAACTCGATCTTCAACCGGCCCGCATCCATCCGCGACAACAGCAGCAAATCCTCGATCACACTCGATAGCCGGTAGGTCTGATGAATCAGCGCGGAAATATCGCGGCACTCCTCGGCGGACAGATGCTCGTGCGCCAGCAATTCCTCGAGCCCCGCGCGCAAAACCGTCACCGGCGTCTTCAGCTGGTGCGAGGCGTCCGCCGAGAACCGCGCCGCCCGCTGCAATTCCTCGCTCGTCGTTTCCAGCGCCGCCTCCGCCCGCTCGCGCTGCACGCGATTCTCCACCGAGTCTGTTTCCAACTTTTCCACCGGCCGCGATAACCGTCGCGCCACCACCTGGCTCGCGCCCCAGCCGGCCACCAGCAACAAACCGCCCGCGCCCAACACTTGCCACTGCACCGCCCGCTGCCGCGTCTCCAACTCGGCGAGCGGATAAACGCACACCTCGTAAGCCGGCGGAAACAGCGAGCCCGGATTCAGCTGCTTAAAGAACAACAGATGCGGCTCCCCGTCGATCTCCTGCCCAAAACGGCTCGGCGCCTCGGCGCCCACCCCAATCGCGGTTGTGACGGCCTGCACCACATCCGCCGGTTCACCGGTCGCCGAATCATCCCAATACAATCGCCCTTCGAGCCACACGCCTCGCCGAATCCCCGGCCCGGTTCGCGCGCCGGTGAATTTCGCCGGGGCGAATCCGAGCACCAGCGCGGCGATCGCCTCGCCGGTTTCCGTCGACACGATCGGCATCGCCACCACCTCCGTAAGTCGCGCCGCTCCACTCGCGGTGTGGCGCGGCAGATAGCCGAGTTGTCGCCGCTCCGTCAAAGCCGGCAGCGCGAGCTGCGCCTCTTCTTCCGGTCGCAACTCGCCCGCGCCTGCCGTGCCTTCGGGCGGAATCAGCGCCCCGTGCCGGTCGAGAAAGCGATAGAATCCCGCGTGCAGCGCGTAATCCGTCCGGTCGTCCGGCGCCGCGTTTTCATCGGTCATGATGTCGCGCAATTCATCGCGAGCGCTGGGATACAGCAGGTCGAGCGCGTCGTCCTCCAGCGCGGCATGGATGCGCGACCGCCGCACCAACGCGCGGCAGCGTTCGAGCAGCGCCGCCTGCCGCAGCGACTGCACCCCGTGCAAGGCCGCCAGCTCGCCTTGAAACTCCCGCTGCAGTTCCTGCTCGAAAGCCCGCGCGACGTTCCGCTGCGTCAACCACAGCGCGACCCCGGTGATCGCCGCAATCACCAGCATCATCGCGCCCAACAATCCGCGGCGAAACCGGCGCGCGCTCGACGCTGGCGCGCCTCCCGAATCCCCGGCCGAGCGCGGTCCACCGCTCATGGGAAGTCCACTCGCACCTCGCCGTCCGCACCGACCTCCACCAGCCGCTCGAGCGTCGTGCGGCTGCTGAGCCACGCCTTCAGCACGTGCCGGCCGGGCGGCACCCCGCTCAGCCGGAAATCTCCCGCCTCGTCCGTCACCGCGAAATGCGGCGTATCCAAAACTAGGATAACGCCACGCATGTGTTCGTGGATGTCGCACCGCAGCGTGACCAGCCCCGGCTCGTCGAACACCTGCGAGGGAATCGGCCGCTCGTCCGGCCGGTAGCGCCCCACGTCGAACCGCTTCGGTCGCGAATACGAGAAGATGTTGTGATACGTATCGTCGAGATTGGGGAACTCCACACGCGTCCCCACCCGCACCGGCAGCAACGCCGGCACGAACGCCAGATCCTTCTGCGCCAACGCCACCACCGCGGGCTCGCTCGGCGGCGGAAAAACGCCCTCCACATACACGACCGCCAGCGGCGGATTCGTCGCAATTACGCCGCCGCGACTCACGATTTCGTAGCGTTTGTTCATCACCGGAGCCGATCGCTCTCTCGGCAAAGTCACCCGACCGACAATGACCGCCTCCGCGCCCACGGCCAATGCACCGCCGATGCACACGAGCAAAACCGCGGAAGCGACGACGCGTAGATTCATGGCGGCGTGGCGCGCACGGTGTAGCCCACCGAGCGCAGCGTGTGGATGAGCGGAAGCGCGAAACCCGTGTCCACTTTCTTGCGCAGCCGCGCGATGAAGATTTCCACCGTGCGCGTGTCGTATTCGTGGTCGCGCTGCCAGACGCGTTCGCACAACTCCGTCCGCGAAAACACCCGCCCCGGCTCCTGCATCAGCACCTGCAACACGTCGAACTCCCGCGGCGACAGCGCCACCGCCCGCCCCGCTCGCATCACCCGACGATGCTGCACGTCCATCTGCAGATCGCCCACCTTGAGAAAATCTGCCGCCGTCGGCGTCGCCGCGCGGCGGCCGAGCGCTTCGACGCGCGCCACGAGTTCGTCCAGGGAGAACGGCTTCGCCAGATAGTCGTCCGCACCCGCTTTCAGGCCTTTCACCCGATGCTCCACCTCGCCGCGCGCGGTCAGGATCAAAACCCGCGCGGGATTGTTCGCCTCGCGCAAACCAGCCAGCACCGACATCCCGTCGAGACTCGGCAGGTTCAAATCGAGCACGATCAGGTCCGGCGGATCGGCCACCGCGGCAGCGAGCCCTTCCGCGCCGTCATGCTTCACACTCGCCACGTGCCCGTGCCGCTCCAGCGCCCGACCGATATGCCGGGCTAGCTGGGCTTCGTCCTCGATCACGTGAATGCGCATGCGAGAGACTACCGAAGAAGGTTCGACGAAGAGTTGGAGCGATCGGCCGACACGCGCAAGCCCCGCTCAGTTGCAGCCGCAACCACTCCCGCCGACGCCGCGCCCGCCGTGCGCCGCCTCGCGCGAGAAATACGTGTGGTCGGTCGAAACGCTCGCGAGCGGATCCCGATCCGGTCGCATGGTGTAGTCCGACAGCGCCGCGCGCTCCCACGGTTGCACCCGCACCGTGCCGCAGCCGGCCGCACCGAGCAACGCCGCCGCCAGAAGGACGATCGCGGCCAGCGGGTTTCTTCGATTCGTTTTCATGGGAAAGCGATCATTCCGCGAGCAAGGTTTCGATCTGCCCCCTCAACTCATCCTCGGTCGTCTTGCCGTGAAAACCGCGGTGGACGAACCGCACCCGCCCATCCCGCCCGAGCAAATACGATGTCGGCATCGCGGGCACCTTCACCGCCCGCACGAGCTTCTGCTGCGCATCGTGCAACGCCGCAAACGGCGGCGCGTTCCTCTTCAGGAACGCCGCATACGCCGCCGGTTTCTCGTCCACACTCACCGCCACGATCACGAGCCCGCGCGGCGCAAACTCCGCATGCAGCCGCGCCATCGCCGGGAACGACGCCTTGCACGGTGCGCACCACGACGCCCAGAAGTCCACCAACACGACCTGCTCCGCCGTCGCCGGCAATGCGCCGCCGACGAGCCCCGCCTCGGCGAGCGGCGGAAACGAATCGCCGACTTTCAACTCCGCGCGCGCTCGACCGCTCGCCATCAGCAGGAGAATCGCAGCACCCAGCGCACGAGCGACCGGAAGTGTTTTACGACGCCACATACTGGAAAAAGCCCCGCGTCTGCGCCCGCGCCCGTTCCGTCACGATCACTCCTTCCGCGCCGGGAAACGACTGGATGAACTCGATGCCCTTCGGCACACCGAGCACAAACGCCGTCGTCGCCAGCACGCCCGCATGCAAGCACGTGTTTGCGATCGCCGTCGCCTGCAGGCAGCCGTTCGCCACCGGCCAGCCGGTGCGCGGATCGACAATGTGGCCGTAGCGCCGGCCGCCCAGCGTGAAGCTGCGCAAATAATCCCCCGACGACGCGATGCCGCGACTCCCCGCTGCCGCGATGCTGCCATCATGCTTCTCCGGCTGCTTCGGATCTTCGAGGCCGATATGCCAAGCCGGCCTTCCCGGCGGCTGTCCGCCGGTGCGCAGATCGTGACCGAAGTCCACCAGCACGTTCACGATACCCATGTCCGCGGCGATCTGCGCTACGAGGTCGACCGCGTATTCCTTTCCAAATCCGCCAAAATCCAATGCCATCCCCGGCTCGGGCAAATGAACCCGGCCCGGCTCCCGCTGCACTTTGCTCCAGCCCACCCGACTCCGCGCCCGCGCGATGTCCTCGTCGGCCGGCAGCGCCGTGCGCGGTCGTTTGTAATCCCACACCTCCATCAGCGGCAGAATCGTTGGGTCGATGATGCCTTGCGTGAGAAACACCAGCGTGTCGCAGAGCTTCAGCATCTGCTCCATCTCCGCGTCGATCTCGACCCAGGCGCGGCCGGCGGCGGCATTGATCCGGCTGACCAGACTGTCGGCGCGAAATCGTGAATACTTCGCCTCGAACGCCAGCACCCATTCCAACGCGCGCTTCTCGAATCCCGCCGCGACGGCCGCATCGTCGCAGGCATACTGCACTTCACACATCGTGCCCAGCGCCGCGAATCCCAGCCGCCGCAGCGGCCCTCCCGCGGCGGCAACCGCCGGCGTCGACGGACGATGACTGGAAGCGACGATGGCCATCGGTGCCTCTCTACCAAGCGAACTTCGCGCCCAGTGTCACGATTTCAGCGCGCGGATAAACCGCCGGGGACGTCACGCCGTCTTTTCCGCGCATCTCGTAGTGCTCAAATGCCGCGTCCAGCGTCCAGGTCTCGCTCGCTACCCACACCAGCTTGATCCCAAGCGTGTGGCTGCGCAGCGCCGACAGACGATAATCCGCCGAGAAAAACGGCCCTTCGGGGTTGGGCCGACCCGACGGCATGATGCTGGTGCCATTCAGATCGAGCCGGTAAAAGTCCGCCTCACCCTGATCGTAGTAACGCGCCGCCGGACGCAGCATCCATCGCTCGCCGAGTTTCTGAAACCACGCCAACTCCGCGGTATGCGCCGTCACGCCGAAGTCGTCGCGGAACCAGCGATAGCTCGCCTCAAGCGCACCGTGCACCGCCGGAAACGCGCGGTTGAACGCTGCGAACACCGTCCACTTATCGCGCGCGTCGGGCCGATTTTCGTTGAAGGTTCGCGGCAAAAAGAGTCCCGGCGCGATTTCGACCCGCTTGAAAATCAGTCGGTAAGGATCGGCGTGAAACCCTGCGCTGTGCCCGTATCCAATATTCAACGTCACAGACGTCCGTGGATCCAGCAGTTGCGTGACGCCCGCGATGAGATCGGTCGTCCGCTTCTTCACCCAGTCGATCTGATAGAAAACGCGGATGTCGTCGTCGGTCCCCGCCACTCCGGCGAGCAGCGTCGTGTTCTTCTGATTGAAATCGGTGACGGTGTTGAGCGACCAGCCCGTCGACACGTAGTCGCTTTCGCGGCTGTTGGCGACGCCGACGGTGGCGTTGACGCGCGGAAACTGGCGCGCGAGTTCCGCGCTCCAGCCCTTGCGCCGGTCCGTCACGTGCGCCAGCGGCACGGGCCCGCCGGGAATCGACGGCGGCTGACCGTTCGGCGTCGCGCCGGCGATCGTGTCGATCACCCCGTGCGCCCTGAAACGCATCGCCGGACCGAGCGTCGCCTCGATCATCCCGTAGTGCGACTCGACCGTCATGCGATCGTCGGACTCACGGTAGTCGTGATACTTGTAGCTGATCGCACTTTCGCCCCGCGCGGATCGAACCGGGGCAAGGCCGAGGGCTGCCGTCACCAGCAGCGCACGGGCAGAGGACGAACGAAGCAACGCGAACGAACAACGCATGAAATGGCGGAGAGCCACGGCCACGTTCGCGCTCCGCCCACGAGCGTCCAACCGGTTAACCGTAACGCTTTGGAAAGATTGGCTCGCTCCTCGGAGGTAGGAACCTGCTGGCAGGCGATCGCTCTTTTGAGGTGGCTCGCTGCGCGAGCAGCGGGATCGCGCGAAATCGCCTGCAAGCAGGCTCCTGCCTCAAACCGCCGACACCTTACCGCACGATCTCGACTGACGACACGCGAACCGACGCGTTCATCAAATTGCCGTCCGCGCGATCCGCCTGCGCGGAAAACTGCTCGATGCCCAGGTAGGGTGAACGGCTCGTCAGCGCCAGGTAGAAGCGCTTCAGCGAAGCCCACTCCGCGCGCTGCAGCTGAATCTGCACCGTGTGCACCGCGAACTGGCCGCTGCGCTCGGTCTGCGGCGTATCGTTCGTGAAGCGGAGATTGTGCTCGCGCGCCAGCGCGCTCAAATCGCCGACGAGTCGCGTGTCGTCGAGCGTGCGGGCCGGATCGAGATTATGCACCGCCGCGAGCGACGCCTGCTCGATCGCTTCGCGGTTCTCCAGCCACTGCGTCTGCAACGCGAGCTCGTTGGTGACGGTCCGCACCGCCCGCGCGTCGCGGGTCGCCCGCGTGCTGAAGTTCGAAGCCCACATCGCCGCGCCGATCGCGACGAAGAGCACGAGCAACAGTTTCTCGCGCAGGAGCCGGCTGAGGAAAAAAGCCTTGAGTGCACTCATTCGGTGGCCGGGGTCAGCGCGCCGGGACGGAAGGTCACCACGAGCGTGAAGGTCATGACATTGTCGCGCGAACGCTGGTCGCGCACTTCCACTTTCTCCAGTGCCGGATCGGCGCTGAGCGCCGACTGAAAGGCCGAGACCGAAGCCGGCGCCGTCGTGGTCGCCTCGGTGCTCAATCCGTAAAGGCCGATCGACGAACTGCGCACCAGCCGCACGTCCGCGGGCTTTTTGCTCACGACGAAGGTGATCATTTCCAACGGCAGCAGGCGCTTCGAAGACAGTTCGTTGATGCGAGTCGTCACGCTCTGCGCCGCCATGATCTTGTCGACCACCGGCCGCTGCGCGTCCGCCTGTGCGATCCGCGTCTTCTGCCACAAGCCGACACCGATCAGCGACAGCTCACCGAGCCCGAGAAGGAACAACAATCCGACGAACGCGAGAAACGTGCGCCACAGCGCGAGATCGCGTCGGCGCGCGCTGCGAAGCACGGCGAGCGCATCCTTGTCGCGCACGTCCATCGCCGCCGCGCGCTCCGCCGGCAGCCGCGAGGCAAATGCCTCCGCCCGAAAGGCAAACTCCCGCTCGCGGCGCGTCGCCTCGATCGCCGGCGCGGCCGAGAGGGCGATGTGCCGATTGCGCGGCGCGAGCGCCAGCAGTTCCTCACGCGCCCTCGCACGGTCGGCGTCGGTCGCCTCCGGCGGCAGCGGGCGGAAGGCGATCTTCGCCGGAACCCGCCCACCCTCCCAGACGATCGCCGTGAGCCCTTCCTCCGACGGCACGAGCACCGTCATGTCAGGCTTTACCTCGCCGCCGAGCAAAGCGGCAAAGGCCGGCAGCACGAGTTCCGCCGTCTCCCACTCCGCCACCTGATCGCTGCTGAACCGCCGTCGATAGGCCGCAAAAATCAGCGCGCGCTCCGCGCCCGGCTCCCAATAAAAACCATGGTAAAGCTGCGCCGGCGGAAAGGGCGACAGGGTCTCCAGCGCGAGCTCGACTTGCGCCGCGACCGACGCCGGCGCCGAACCCGCCGCAATCGGCACCGCCCGCGTGAAAAACAGGGCGTCGGGCAACAGCACCACCTTCGGAGGCGGCGGGCCGGCACGGAGCGCTTTAATCAACGATCGAGTCATTCCTTCGTCGGTTCGGGAGGAGCAGTGGGAATCTCAGCATTCTCCGCAATTTCCAAGAGTGTAAAGGGGTAGTTGAGTTTTTTCGTCTGCTCACCCGATGCCGCGTTCCGCCCCGCCGCCGGCGCGTTCCCCGCGGCCGGTGACCGCCCGCTTTTGTCGGCATGGAGATCGGACGGCGGCACGAGCGTCGCTCCGCCCGACGACGGCGCCACGACCGCGGACAGCAGAAACGTCGTGCGCCCTTCGCGAATCAGAACGTTGACGCGCAACGCGCTGATCGTCGTGCCGGCGCTGGGCGGCAGCTTGCCCGCCCCGATCAATCCCGCCGCTTCCTCCGCCGATTCGAAAAACGCCGGGCCGAGCCGCTCGCGGCTGCCGGTGCCCCTGAGAAAATCCCTGATCTGTTTGTGCTGCATCGGGTCCGCCACACCCATCGCGGCGAGCACGTCGCCGTTGGCTCCGTTGAGGTTGCTCTGTTTGAAGTCCAGCAGCGACACCGCGCCGCTAAACCGGTGCCATAATTCGTTCGGCCGGCCCTCCTCGTCGTAAAACAACTCCCGCGCGACATCGATCGCCGCGAGTTCCGAGTAGCTGCGCAACGACCGCAACGGCGCCTCGTAGGGGATCGCGCCGCGATCGTAATCCGCGCTCCACGAGGAGGCCGGCACGTAGTCCTTGCGCATCCAGCTGAAGAGCGCGTCCGTCAACCGCTCGGCCTCCGAGCGCGGCAGCCCCCAGCTCTCGAAAAGATTGAGCAGCGCGGGACTCTCGGCATTCGGCAGCGAGAGCTTCGCACTTTCGTCGCTGAACGTCACCTCCGCGGTGCAGCCCTCTCGCGGAGACCATCCCGCAAAACCGAGCGGATCGCCCCAGCCCTCCGCCTCGCTGCGCAGACCGCCGTTCACCAGGCGGAAATCCTCCAGCACCGCCAGCGTGACGTTCAGCGCCGAATACGCCTCCGGCCGCAGCCGATTCGCCGTCGCTTCCCGCGACTCCACGATCAGATCGATCGACGCCTTGTCGATGAACGCGACCAGCGCCGCCGCCGCAAACAGCAGCGTCACCAGCACGATCACCAGCACGGACGCGCGCGCCGGCCGGCGTTCGAATTGCGAGAAAGTGCTGCGGCCGTTCTTCACGTCAGAAATTCGGCAGCCCCTCGGGCATGACCGGCAGGGTGACCACGGTCTCGCGCGTCAGCGTGCGATACGTGAATTTCAACCGCAGCCGCTGCGGCGGCTGCAGGCGGTTGTCGCTGTCGCGCCGCAGCTGCGGTTCGTTTTTCCAATTCTTGAACTCCTCGTCGTAGTAATCGTAGCTGAGCGCGGTGACGAGCGGCGTGATGACGGTCTCCCGCGGGGGATCGTCGTTGAATCGGGTCTCCAGCCGCGAATGCCAGAGCAGCCGCAAACCCTCGCGTTCGCTCGCCTGCAGCGAACAGACCACCTCGGGCAGCGGGCGATCGGGCCACGAGATCAACCGGCTGCCCTCGGGCAGCTCAAAAGTGAGCAGGTTCTCCGTCGAACCACTCTGCGGGCGAATCTCCTGCACCGCGATCGGCGTGCCGCCGGGCAACGCCGCCGGCGGAAACGCCGCGACGCGCAACTCCTGCTCGAGATAACGGGTGACCGCGCGCACGTGCTGCTCGAAGAGCCGCAGGTCCTGGTTGCGCCCCCACAGTTCGCCCATCGAGAACACAAACGTGTTCAGCGCCACCAGCACCAACCCCACGAGCGACAGCGCCAGCAGGATCTCGATCAGCGTGAAGGCGCGGCGCGACTCCGCTCCGGTCCGCGTGCGACGCTTCGGCGAACGTCTCATGGCCGTTTCTGTTTCAGCTCGAGAATCCGCTCCCTCGCCTCGCCGCGAAACTTCGCCTGATCGGTCCCTTCGGACCACGTCGGCCGCAACAGAAAGAATCGCTGAGTCAGCGGGCGGTTCGACGCGGCCGACGGCCCGGCGGCCGCATTCGACTCGGTCACTTCGCAGGTGAAATCGACCTGGAAGAGATCCGCCGTGCTCGTGGGCTCGATCGTCGCCCGCCAGCGCACCCGACCGCCGCTCGCCGCATCGAAGTCGCCGCCTTCCTCCGCCTTCCGGCGGTCCGGCTCGGCGAGGAGCTGCGCGCGCGCGAACCGCACGTCCTCATCGCGAATGTTACTGCGCCCAACGATGTCGTAGGCGTTGAGCACATTGATGTAGGCCGCGGCGAGCGCGACCGTGGCCACGGCGAAGATCACCAGCGCCACCATCACCTCGAGCAGCGTGAACGCGCGGCGGCTCATCGGTGCCCCTCCGCCTCGGTCAAAACCGGCGCACACGTCCACGGATCGATCGCGATCGTCTGCGCCGGGCCCGTCGTGCGAAACTGGATACGAAACGGCGTGCACGTGCCGTCGGCATGGAAGGTGACGAACGGAAGGGATTCCGTTTCGACGAGCTGACCGCCGATCAACAAGGCGCCGTTGGCCGATCGCGCGGGGAGCAGATTGATCGCCAGCTCACGGGGCGCGCCGGGCACCGGAAAGGCTTTGGGACCCAAGCCGGCGTCGACGACGAACGCCTTTTCGCGGTCATCGAAACGCAGGCGTGTCGCCGCGCCGGATTCCAGCGCCGTGCGGCGCGCATCGCCCGCCGCCTGCCAGAAAACCTCCGCCGGCGTGGTCGCCCGGCCGTCGAGCAGGTGACTGGCGCCCGTCACCATCGCGGCACTCAGCAGCCCGAGCAATGCGATCGCCACGAGAATCTCGAGCAGCGTGAACGCAGCGCGCAAACGTGGGCCGCCCGGGACCGCCATCCGCCTATTTCTCCTCCGCCCAATTGCCGATGTCGTCCGCCGTGCCTTCCACCCGGTCGGGCCCCTTGGAAAACACATCGTAGCCGCCTTTGTTTTTCGTGCCGGGATAACGGTAGCCGTAAGGCTCCTTCCACGGGTCGAGGGGCAGTTTCCCCTCGGCGAGATAAGGCCCGCGCCACGAATCGCCGCGGCTCGAGGGCGCCGAGATCAGCGCCTGCAATCCTTCCGCGGTGCTCGGGTAGTCGCCCATGTGGATGCGATAACTGGTGAGCGGCAGCTTGATGGATTCGCTGACGAAGAGCTTGGCGGTCGTGCCCGACGCATCGCCCAGGACCTTGTCGAGATTGGTGACGGCCAAGCCCACGAGCAGGCCGAGGATCGCCAGCGCGATCATGATTTCGAGGAGCGTGAAGGCACGCCGAAGCGTGCGGCGGGAGCGAAGGAGGGGGCGGGAACGGAGCATGACAGCAACAGATTGGCGCCGGCGGAGCGATTGTCGAGACGCGCGCAATCGGCGATTGTTTCCTCAAAATCCTTCCCGCCTCCGCTGGTGCCCCCCGCCCGGACTTGAACCGGGATGCGCCCCGACAAGTCGGGGCTGCTCAGCAGTTGCGGGGTTCATTAAGAAACGCGATGGCTTTGGCAGGATTTTTCCAATCCTCGAGTTTGCGCTCGAGGCACGCCGCTTCGTGCCGCGTCGCCACCTGCCGGCTGGCGATGAGCACCAGTTCCCCCTGCATGCGCCGCGTAGTCTGGGTGCCACCACGGCGGTGCTGCTCAAGCCGCTTTGTCAGGTCCGAAGTCATCCCGATGTAATGCCGGCCGGCGGTGTCGCGAAGGATGTAAACGAAAAACATCAAGCTGGTGCCCCCGCCCGGACTTGAACCGGGATGCGCGGTTTAGGAAACCGCTGCTCTATCCAGTTGAGCTACGGGGACACGACAACCGGCCGAAGATGGACGCATCCCGGGGCGGATTGCATCTCAAAAAATGCAGGTTGACACCTCCCGCCCCCAACACTGTGTTGGTCCTCCTTTTTCCCGACATGAGCACTTCCGAACAGCCGACGCAGCAGAGCCTCACGCCCGAACAGATTCCGTTCACCACGCCGCAGGTCATGCGAGGCTACGTGACGGACACGGGCAAGATTCTGCCCCGCAAATACACGCACCTCTCCGCCAAGCAACAGCGAGCGATCACCAAGACCATCAAGCAGTCCCGCAACATGCTCCTCGCCCAGTAAGCGAGGCCCTTGCGAACCCTTTCAGGCCGGAGTCCACCACTCCGGCCTTTTTCGTGTCCATCATGCAGCCGCCGGCCTACGCCCGAACCTACCGGGGAACGCCCCGCAACCTCGCCCGTCTCGCACGCGCGCTTCGCGAGGGCGAACTCGTCGCCGTGCCGACGGAAACCGTTTACGGCCTCGCCGCTAATGCACTCGACGCTCGCGCCTGTCGCCGGATCTTTCGAGCCAAAGGCCGACCGGCCAACGACCCGCTGATCGTCCACCTTCACGCGCTGGAGCAGCTCTCGCTGGTGGCGGTGCCGAACGACGCCGCGATCGCGCTGGCGCGGGCTTTTTGGCCGGGCCCACTCACGATCGTGCTGCCGAAGCGTGCGGCGATTCCCGACGTCGTGTCGTCCGGATTGACGAGTGTCGCGGTGCGGATGCCGGCGCATCCGTTGCTGCGCCGTTTGCTAAAGCTTGCCGGCGTGCCAGTGGCCGCTCCAAGCGCGAATCCTTTCGGCTACGTGAGCCCGACCTCGGCGGCGCACGTCCGGGCGAGCCTGGGCCGCAGGATCGCACACATCCTCGACGGCGGTGCGGCAACGATCGGCGTCGAGTCCACCATCGTGGACCTGCGTGATCCCAAAAGGCCCCGGGTGCTTCGGCCGGGCGCGGTCACGCGTGAGGATCTGGAACGCGTCCTCGGCCGGCCCATCGCCGTGCGTCGGCGCGCCGCGGGCGCTGCCCCCGTCGCGCCAGGGCTGTTGGCGCGTCACTACAGCCCGCGCACGCCCGCGGTGCTGCACGAAGCGCTTTCTGAACAGGCGGCGGCGCGTTCGCCGAAATCGGAGGCTTGGGTGTTCATTTCGCGCCCCCGAGATTTGCGCGGACCGAACATTTTCTGGCTCGATGACCGCGGCGATCTCCGCGGCGCGGCGCGGCGGCTGTTCGCCACGCTCCGGGAAATCGATGCCGGCTCGTTCTCGCGTCTTCACCTCGAGCGCGCGCGCGGCGGCGGCCTGGCGGAAGCGATCAACGATCGTCTGGCGCGCGCCGCAGCGCGAGGGTGAGCGCAGGGAAAACACTTCGAACGCCGGTGCGCGCGAAAGCGCAGTTTTTCCCAAAACCCTCCATGAAACGGCGGCGCGCTCCAGGCGCGCGCCTCGTTCAGCGCGCGTTCGCCTCGTCGTCTTTCGACATCACGACGTAATAGTCCTTGTAGGACTTGTCGTAATACTGCGCGTAATAATAGCCGGAGACGGCAAGGTTCAGGCCATTGAGGACCGCGCCGATGCAGGGCACGTTGGCTTCGAGCAACTTCTTCGCGCTGAACTGCGCAGCCTTCCGGCGGACCTTGTTG
Source organism: Verrucomicrobiota bacterium (assembly GCA_023430825.1). GTDB lineage: Bacteria > Verrucomicrobiota > Verrucomicrobiia > Opitutales > Opitutaceae > Opitutus. The sequence goes on from JAEYYL010000340.1 coordinate 30,247, forward strand.
AAGAAGATCGTGAAAATCGAACCGTCGACGAGCGGCAAAATGATCAACGCGTCGCTCACCGCCGCCAACGGCGGGGTATCCACAAACACCCGGTCGTAGCGCTTGCGCAAATCGGAGAGCATCACTTCGAAGGCCTTGCTGTTGAGAATCTGCGTGGGATTCTTGGCGCGTCCGCCGGCCGGGATGACATCGAGGTTCGCGTGCACGTTCTTAAGCACGACGTCGTCGATCGACGCGGTGCCGGCGCACACATCGATGACCCCCTTCAGATTCTCGACGCGAAACGATTTGTGAATGTTGGGTTTGCGGAGGTCGCAGTCGATGATCACGACGCGTTCGCCGTGCGCGGCGAACGTGAGCGCCAGATTCGTCGTGATGAACGACTTGCCCTCACCTGGCACCGTGCTGGTGACGAGCATGCAGCGGGCGTTTTTGCTGTCGTCCTTCAAGCGCAGGCTGGAGTGCAGAGTCAGGAACGACTCGGCGACTTGTCGGTCGGCGTTGTTCGCCACGATCTGCGCCTTGTCGGGCTGCTCCATCCGCTTGATCTGAGGAATGATGCCGACGAGCGGGAGGCCGATCACGCCCTCGATGTCGAAGGAGCTCTTCACCCGGTCGTCGATGAACGCGACGAAGAAAGCGAATGCGAGGCCGAGGCCCAACCCTCCCACCACGCCCAGCGCGAGATTGAGGGTGACCTTCGGCGAGATGGGTGAACCGCTCGGATGAGCGAGGTCGAGGATGCGGGCGTTCTGGGTCTCGATCGTGCTGGTCATCGAGGTCTCGCGGGTGCGACCGATGATGCTCTGCAGGATCTGCTCGTTGATCCGGAGGTCTCGCGCCATGTTATCGTATTCGACGGCGTAGCGGTCGATCTCGAGCGACTCGGCTTCCTGAGCGGCCAGTTGCGCACGCGTTTCGCGATCGTTGCGCAACGCGGTCTGATACTCGGACTCGATCGAGGCCTCGGCGGACCGGAGGGCTTTCTCGAGCTCCCGCTCCGTCTCGCTCGCAGAGTTGATCGCCTGAATCATGCGCGGGTGCTTCTCGCGGAAACGTTCGCGCAGCTCCGCCATTTCGATCTTCTGGGCGGAAAGCTGCTGCACGAGTTGCGAAATCAACGGCTGCATTGCGATGAACGGCAGCTCCGTGAGATCGCCGCCGGCGGCCCGCCGCTCCTGCACCTGCTTGAGCCGGATTTCCGCATCGCTGAGGCGGGCCGTCGTCTGCGTGACCAGCATGTTCAACGCTTTCAGCTTTTCGGTGACGATATCCTTCCGCTCGTCGAGGGAGACGAGGTTGTTCTTCGCGCGGTAGGCCTGGAGATTGTTGGCGAGTTCATCGACTCGCAGGCGCTGTTGCTCGACCCTGATCTTCAAGTCCTCCACCGCCTTCATGGATTCCTCGATGCGCACGCGGGCGTTGTAGGCAATGAACTCGTCGACGAAGAGATTGGCGACCTTCGCCGCCACCACGGGGTCGGGATGCTGGTATTGAATCAGCAGGATGAGCGTGAGGCGTTGCGGGGAGACGCGGCGATTCGCCGCCAGAAGCCCGCCCACCGAGGGAGGAGCCTCCGCGCCTTCCTTCAGATACGGAGCCAGAAACTGCCGGAGGTCGTCGCCGCGCAACCGGTCGGCAACTTTCTGGATAATCACGCCGCTCTCGAGAATCTTGACTTGGGTGTTCAGATCCTCCGCCGAACGAACCTCGTTATCCATCACCGCCTGGACCTGCATGATCATCGGGTCCCGGCGGAAAATCTGCACCGTCGCCGTCGACTGGTAGATCTTCGGCTGGCTGAGCGTGTAAACCATCGACGACGAGAAGACGACGAGGAAGACCACGACGATATACCAGATGCGCTCACGCAGCACGAGGACGTAGTCCTGGAGCGAACGCTGCGCCTGGCTGCCCTCCTGCCCGTAGCCGATCGCCGAATAACCGGCGTAGTTTCCACCTTGGCTGTAACCGTAGCCCTCGGATGCCTGCTTATTCGGGTCTTGCTCCATGAGTGATCGAGATGCCTAGAGAATGCGTTCAGGCACGAAGATCACGTCATCCTGCACGAGGGGCCATTGCTGGGTCGCGTTGCCTTGGATCAAATCGTCGACGTTGATGACGAACGTGCTGGTCTTGCCTTCGACCTGCCGGGAGAGCTTCACCCGACGGCGATCCGCCAATCGGCTAAAACCTCCCACTCGCGAAATCGCGTCGAGCAGATTCATGCCCTGCTCCTGCGGAAACATCACCACCCCTGGCGAATTGACCGAACCGATCACGTTCACGCTGCGCTTCGCGTATTCGAGCACGAATACGTTCACCTGCGGGTTCACCAAATAATCGCGATCGTAGAGTTCGCGCACCAACTCCTGCACCTCCCGGACGGTCCGCCCCTTCACTTCGAGAGCGCCGATCAGGGGCAGGACGATTTTATGCTCCTGCGACACCCGCACTTCCCGCGTGAGGTCGTCCTGTTGAAAAATCTGGATCCGCAACAAATCGGACGCCTGCAGAATATAGTCCGGCCTCGAGCCGTCCCCCGCTCCTGTCGGTGAAGCTTCCTGCGCCCATCCCACAGCGGCAGCGAGCGCCGCCACACTCCATTTTATCAAACCTTGAAACATCGGAAAAAAAAGCGGAAGAAGACCGCAGCGATCTTCTCCCGCAATCCAAGAATGAAGCAAGCTCGGCGAATCAGAACCTGAAGGTAGCCGCCAGACTGATGACCCGGGCATCGAAGTCCGAAGTCGGAAGATCCGACTTGTTCGACCGCAACGCCAGGCCGGCGGTGACACTCACATTCTGACTGGCCGTGTAGGTCGCGCCGACCTGGCCCTCGTAATAGTCGTCCGTCCGGGTGTAATAATCGATCGCCCGGTAGCTGACCCCGGCGGTGACCGTCCATTGCTCGGAAATTCGGGAGGAGACCGACGTCCGAACCGCCAGATTCTTCTGCTGCTGACCCTGCGAGTTCGTATCGAAATCGTTATTCACCCCGAATTGGATGCTCGTCTTCGGGGAGAGCGCATAGCTCAGGCTCGAGTCGATACCCAGCAGAGACTCATCCGAGCGGCCATCGAATTTCCGCAGGGTGTAACCGACGGCGAAATTACCCGTGAGCTTCGGCGTGAACTCACCCCGCGCACCCACATTGAAAAAGTGATCCTTGGTATCCAGGCCGATGCCTTCCCACTTCTGGCGAAAACGGTAACCCAGGCTCATATCCACCTTCGGGGTCATCTCGTAGTAATAGTTGAACGGCAGCGTCACCGACTCGGAATCGCTGAACCCACCCCGCTTGAAGTCCGCCCGGTTGTATTGCACCCCACCGGAAATACTCGACTTCTCCGTCACCGAGACCTCGGCGACGCTACCCAGCTGCGACACATCGCGGCGAATCAGCGCGTCACGCGTGCCGACGACCGGAAGCGTGTCCACCGTGTTCTGGTTCAGTTCCGAGAAACTCGCATTCACCGAAACCGTGGACTTACCGTCGTCGTAATTCGCGTTGAAGTTCGCCGAACTGAGTTCGTCGTTCAGATCGTCGTGATCGGTATAAAGCGTGAAGGCTTCGGTTAGGCTGAACGTCCCCCTCACCACCGAAGAGTTGCCGAACACGAGCTGCACGCCCGGATTCAACTCGAAGATCGTGTCGCTCTGCTTCGTCGGCGACATGAAGATGTTGTTGTCTTTCCGCACGCCCACCGTGCCGGTGATAAAAATTTCCGCGCTATCGCCAATCGCCAGATACGGCGTGGCATGGGAGGTAGTGGCGACCATTGCGCCGGCAACCAATAAACAGGTGATATTCTTCATCTCGGTGTAGTCGAAGTTGAACGGACAGGATGGACAGCGCCTGCCATACCAAGTCACAGCTCGAATCGTGCCTTCGACTCAATGTTCGATGAACAGGATGCGATCTCGACTCGACAGCAGCAGACAAAATCCAACCGCTTCTTAAACCACCGCCGAAAGTTCGTTGGCAAGGCCAAACTTAGGGGTTAGCCCCCGGTTCACCTAGAGGATTACCCTTGGGGAAATCGGCCGGGACGAGTGATCCGTGCCCACCTGCTCAGCCATAAACGCCTTGCATCTGGGCCAACTCACGCACCAGTCGCGCATTCTGCTCCCGCGTGCCCACCGTCACCCTCAACCATTCCGGCATCCCGTAGGGCTTCATCGGACGCACGATCACCCCACGCCGTTGCAACGCCTCGAACGCGGCCGTGCCGTCGCCGACCTTCACCAGGATGAAGTTCGCCACACTCGGCACGTAAGCCAGCCCGCGCGCGCGAAACTCCGCCGCGAGCTGCGCCAGTCCCGCGCGGTTCTCCCGCGCACACCGCTCCGCAAACTCACGATCCTCGAGCGCCGCGACCGCCGCCGCCTGAGCGATGGCGTTCACATTGAAGGGCTGCCGCACCCGGTTCAACAGCGCCGCCGTCTCCCGCGACGCATAACCGTATCCGATCCGCAGCGACGCCAGCCCGTAAATCTTCGAAAACGTCCGCAGGCACACGACCTTCCGGCCTTCGCTCAACAGCGGCCGCAAATCCGGGGCATTCTCCACATACTCCGCATACGCCTCGTCGAACACCGCCACCACGTGCTCCGGCAAAGCCCGGGCAAATGCCAGCAACTCCGCCTCCGTGTTCGCCGTGCCCGTCGGATTATTCGGACTGCACACGAACACCAGCTTCGTCCGTGGCGTGATCGCCGCCGCCATCGCCGCCAAATCGTGCCGGTGCTCGACCAACGGCACCTCCACCGCCTTCGCGCCAAACAGCAGCGTGACCAGCTTATAAACGACGAACGCCGGCGAACCCATCACCACCTCGTCGCCCGGCCCCAGAAAGACATGCCCGAGCAGCTCGATGATCTCGTTCGAGCCGTTGCCCACCACGAACTGATCCGCCTTCAAGCCCCGCGCCGCCGCCAGCCGCTCCCGCAAAGCGAAGCATCCGCCGTCCGGATACAACTCGCCCTGCTTGAGCGCCGCCGTCGCCGCCGCCACCGCCTTCGGCGACGGACCGAACGGATTCTCGTTCGACGCCAGCTTGATGATCGTCGCCGGGTCCAGCCCGAGTTCGCGAGCCACATCCTCGATCGGCTTCCCCGGCTCATACACCGGTTGCGTCAACACCGCGGGTTTCACCAACGACTGCAGATTCATGCTCCCACGCATGAACACGTTTCACAGCGAATGAAAGGCCGTTTCAACCGCCGTCACCCGCGCCCTTCGACAGCACCACTCAAATTTGCCCCGACTCTGCCCGCCCCGCTCAACTCACCCGGCTCGGCACCCGCACCACCTGCATCCCCGCCGCGAGCGCCGCCTTGATCCCCGGCTCCGCATCCTCGAACACCAGGCACCGCGTCGGCTCCACCCCCAGCAGCTTCGCCGCCAGCAGAAACATGTCCGGCGCCGGCTTGCCGTGCACCACATCATCCGCGCTCACCACCGCCTTGAATAACGGCATCAGTCCCGCCAGTTCCAGCGACCGCCGCACGATGTCCCGCGGTCCCCCCGACGCCACCGCCATCGGATGCGTCTTCGCCGCCTCGCGCGCAAACGCCACCGTGGGCGCGATCACTTGCGCGTCCTTCTGCAACTCCGTGAACAACGCCTCCTTTTCGTGGAAAACCCGCTCCACGTCGATCGTCAGCCCATAGTGCCCTGCAATCAGCTCGGCCACCCGCCGCGTCGGCACGCCACCCAACGAATAAAACAGCTCCTCGTCCAGCTGCACCGTCAACCCCGCACTCCGCATCGCCGCGTCCCACGCGCGATAATGCAGCGGCATCGTGTCGATGAGCGTGCCATCCAGATCGAAAATATAACCGGCGAACTCGCCGTGCGGAATATCCAGTTTCATGAACCGCGCAGCCCATCGCCCTGCCCGCCCCGGCGCAAGCCACCAAAACCCGTCCACCCCCTCACGGCGGCCGCACCCCCGCCCGCCCCTGCGGTTCGCGCAACGCCCGCGCGTCCCCCGGCGGCTTCGGCGGTTCCGGTGACAACTTTGCCGCAATCATTGCCGCCGCGATCGATCCGATCGCCAGCCACCGCGCCCAACGGCTCCGCTGCTCCGGATCCGGCAGCCACTCCTTCTCCTTCCGCGCCAGGATCGCGATCACCACCGCCGGCAAAATCAGCGCAAATATCCACGGCGCTCCCAGCGCTCGCAGCACGTGCCGAAACCACCCGATCACCGACACGCCCGCCATCGCCAGCGCGAACAGCGCCGCAAACGTCACGCTATGCCCGCGCCACGCGCGCCACAGCCACGATCCCTCCGTGAACGGATTCACCCCGTCTTGCTAGCCCTCGTCCGCCTCATCCCGCCATCCCAAAAGGCTCGACGTCACGCCGACCCCGGGCGCCTCACGGCCCCAGCAACTTCGGATTCTGCGCACCATCCAATCCGCTGCCATCGGTCTCGACCACCGGGTCGACCGCCTCGACAAAACGCAAACCCTGCTCAAAGCCCCACAGCCAGCACGTCCCGTCGCGCCGATCGTGAATCAACATGTAATCGGGCAACCGGTCGCGCGACGGACTCGCCACGCTGAACTGGCCCTGCGTCACATAATCGAGCACCTCGGGCAGTTGCGAAATCGGCGGCTGCAAATCCAGCGTCACCGTCCAGTTCCCGCTCACCGCCATCGGCACGTTGCCACGAAAATAGTATCCGAAAAACCGCGACGGCACGTAATGCCCCGTCGCACGCAGCCGTTGCAAATGCTCGTCGACCGCCGCGATAAACCTCACGCGCCACGGAAAATCCATCGGCAGCGTGAAACCCGGTAGCGGAATGAGAACGTTATCGATCATGACAAGGCGCGTTCCTGCTATTAACGGCCAACTTCCCTTGGATTTTAGCGACTAATTCGACAGTTTGCGTTCGTGAGCCTCACGCCCCGCCAGCAATCGCTCCTGGACGACCTGCTCCCCATCGACGATTCGCACGAGCGCCTCGCCGCCGTCGTCGACCGCGCGCGCCGCCGGCCCAAGCTCCCGCCCGCCGAGCGCTCCGCCGCGCATCGCGTGCCCGGTTGCATCTCCCCCGTCTGGCTCGTGCCCCAGTGCCACGCCAACCTCTGTCATTTTCGCGCCGAGGCCGATTCGCCCGTCGTCCTCGGTCTTGTCACGCTGCTCGCCGATTTTTTCTCCGACACCACGCCTGCGCAGATCCTCGCGTCCGACGTCGACCCACTCGAGACCCTCGGCCTCACCCGCACCCTCTCCCCCACCCGCCGCCACGGCCTCGCCGCCGTTCGCGCCGCGATCCGCGCTTTCGCCGAACGTCAGCTCCCCGCGAATTCCACCCCACGCGAATAGCCTCGCGACCTTTCGCGTGATTCGCGGGCCTCTCAACGCCAATGCTCCTCGACGCCCACAACCACCTCCAGGACCCGTGGCTCACTCCGCACCGCGACCGGGTCCTTGCCGACCTCGCGTCCGCCGGCGTCCATGCCTGCGTCGTCAACGGCACCAGCGAAACCGACTGGCCCGACGTCACGTCCCTCTGCGCCGCCTTCTCCGCCCCGCTTCCCCAAAACTCAAAACCCCAAACCCCAAACCCAAAACCGCTCCTCCTCCCCAGCTACGGCCTCCACCCGTGGAACGTCGGCAACGCCTCCCCGCACTGGCGCGACTCGCTTCTCCGCGTCCTCGACGCCCATCCTCACGCCTTCGTCGGCGAAATCGGCCTCGACCGGTGGATGCTCGACCGCGCCCGGCCTGACGATTCCCGGCTCGCCGGCCTCCGTCGCGCCTCGCTCGACGAACAACGCGACGCCTTTACCTGGCAACTCGCACTCGCCGCCGAGCGCAACCTCCCCGCCACGATCCACTGCATCGATGCCTGGGGCGCCCTCGCCGACGTCCTCCGCCACGCGAAGCTCCCCGCGCGCGGCTTCCTGCTCCACGCCTACGCCGGCTCCGCCGAACTCGCGCGCGACTTCGCCACCCTCGGCGCCTACTTCTCCTTCAACGGCTACTTCCTCCCTCCCGCCCCCCTCTCCACCCAATGTCATATAATGGATGACATTCCCCCGCGCGCCGCGCGCCGCCTCGACGTCTTCTGCGCGCTTCCCCTCGACCGTCTTCTCGTCGAAACCGATGCCCCCGCGATGCCCCCACCCGCCGCGCACCGCACGCACGAACTCCCCGGCCTCGCCGACGGCAACCCCATCAACCACCCCGCCAATCTCGACGCCATCTACGCCGGCCTTGCCCAACTCCGCGGCCTCTCTCTCCCGGACCTCACCGCCCAAATCGCCGATAACTTCGCCCGCCTCTTCGGCGCTCCTTCCCAACTCAAAACCCAAAACTCCAAACCCTAAACCTCCGTCTCGCGCGTCAGCGCGCGCACGACCTCTCCCGCCGCCGCCAACCCAAACGCCCCCGTCACAAACGCCGCCGTGCCAAACCCGCTCTCGCAATCCAGCGCCAGCTCCGACCCCGGCTCCGGCTCCGCCGCACACGTGCCATTCGCCCACGGAAACACCTGCGCCTCGCTCGACCACACGCAACGCACGCCCCAGTGCATCTTCCCTTTCTGCTCACCCGCCGGAAAGCCGTGATCGCGCCGCAGCTTCTTTCGCACCTGCCGCAGCAGCTCGTCGCCCCACGCCTCGCCCAGATCGCCCGTTCTCACCTGCGTCGCATCGCGCTTCCCGCCCGCGCCGCCCACCGTCAGCACCTTCATGCCCCGCTTCGTCGCCTCGCCGATCACCAGCGCCTTGTGCGACATCCGGTCGATCGCATCCACCACGAAGTCGAACCGCGCCGTCAACAACCGCGCCGCCGACGCCTCCGTGAAAAACTCCGTCACTGCCTCCACCGCGCACCCCGGATTGATCGCCCGTATCCGTTCCGCCAGCACATCCACCTTCGGCCGCCCAATCTGGCCGTCGAGCGCCGGCAGCTGCCGGTTCACATTCGTCACACACACATCGTCCAGATCGATCAGCGTCAACCCACCCACGCCGCTGCGCGCCAGCCCCTCCACCGTCCACGATCCCACGCCGCCGACCCCGACCACGCACACGCGCGCCGCCCGCAACCGCTCGAGCCCCGCCCGCCCCAGTAATCGCCCCACCCCGCCAAACCGCTGTTCGTAATCGTCCATCGTCGCTTCCTCTACTCGTCTTCCGCCGCACGTCCAGCACCCTCTCCCTCGCCAGCGCCGATCCGTGTCGCGCCACGTTCACCCGGGGTTAAAAACCATCCGTCATGCTCATCGTCCACGTTCACGTTCAAGTCCTCCCCGAACACCTCGAGGCGTTCAAACACGCCACCCTCGCCAACGCCCGCGCCAGCCTCCGCGAACCCGGCATCGCCCGCTTCGACGTCGTGCAACAAGCCGACGAGCCCACCCGCTTCGTCCTCGTCGAAGTCTATCGCACGTCCGACGCCCCCGCCGCGCACAAGGCCACCGCACACTACGCGACGTGGCGCGACACCGTCGCCCCCATGATGGCCGCCCCGCGCACGAGCACGAAATTCTCCAACCTCCACCCCGACGACTCCGCCTGGTAACCACGCGCCCCGTTGGGCCCGCCGCCCCGCCAAACGTCCACGGCGTATCCATTCTTTCACCACAACACCCCCTTCGCCGCCTTCGACGATCCGCTTGTCATCTATTAGATGACAAACGGATCAGCCCCCTGCCTCCGGCATCCCTCCCATGACTTTCGAATTCGCCACCGCCGCCCGCATCGTTTTCGGCCCCGGCACGCTCGCCCAACTTCCCGAACTCGTCCGCGAGTTCGGCCGCCGCCCGCTCGTCGTCACCGGCCGTGATCCGACCCGCGCGCAGCGCGTCCTCGACCTCCTCGCCTCTGCCGCACTCCCGGCCGCCGCAACCTTCTCCTTCGCCCACGAGCCCACCACCGACGACATCACGCGCGGCGTCACCCACGCGCGCGCCCACGCCTGCGATGTCGTGATCGGTTTCGGCGGCGGCAGCGCCCTCGACGCCGCCAAAGCCATCGCCGCGCTCGTTACCAATCCCGGCGACCTCCTCGATCACCTCGAAGTCATCGGCCGCGCCCAGCCGCTCGCGCGCGCCTCCGCCCCGTGTATCGCCATTCCCACTACGGCCGGCACCGGCGCCGAGGTGACCCGCAACGCCGTCCTCGCCTCACCCGCGCATCGCGTGAAAGTCAGCCTCCGCAGCCCGTATATGTTGCCTCGCGTCGCGCTCGTCGACCCCGAGCTCACGCACGATCTTCCGCCCGCGCTCACCGCTACCACGGGCCTCGACGCCCTCACGCAGCTCATCGAGCCTTACGTCTGCTCTCGCGCCAACCCGCTCACCGACGCCCTTTGCCGCGAAGGCCTGAGCCGCGCCGCGCGCTCGCTGCGCCGCGCCGTCGAACACGGCCGCGATCCCGCCGCGCGCGAGGACATGGCGTTCGCCAGCCTCTGCGGCGGACTCGCCCTCGCCAACGCCGGCCTCGGCGCCGTCCACGGTTTCGCCGGACCGCTCGGCGGACTCTTCCCCGCCCCGCACGGCGCGATCTGCGCCGCACTCCTCCCGCCCGTCATCGCCGCCAACCTCGCCGCGTTGCGGGTCCGCGCGTCGACGCACGACGCACTCCGTCGCTACGACGAACTCGCCCGCCTCGTCACCGACCGCACGCACGCGACCGCCGACGATCTCGTCGATTGGACACGCGAACTCACCGCCGCGCTGCAGATCCCAACCCTCTCCACCCACGGCATCACCCGCGCCGATTTTCCCGCGATCGTCGAAGCCGCCACGAAAGCCAGCAGCATGAAAGCCAACCCGCTGCCCCTCACCTCCAGCGAACTCACTGCCATCCTCGAAAGCGCCCTGTAGGACCGCACGCCCCCGCGCCCCGCCCCGCTACGTTTTCGGAAACTGCTTCCGCAGCACCGCCGCCAGCCCCGCCTTGTCCATCCGCCGCTGCGCAATCGCGATCATCGCATCGTAAAGCTCGACCTGGTCCGGCGATGGTTCGCCCAAAAACGTCAGTGCACACGCGACTGCCGTCCGCTTGTTGCCGTCGAGGAAAGCCTGCGACTCTGCCAAATGGTAAGCATACGCGGCAGCAATATCGAACTCGTCGCCTCTTCCATAATAGTAGGCATTCGTCGCAGCCCCCAAAGCCGCCTCAATGGCACCGGCGTCCCGCACACCGTCCAGACCGCCATGCTGGCGCAACGATTCGCGATGCAGCCAATACACCGTTTCCAACGACAAAAACTGCGGCTCGTCGCCGAAGCTCATTGCGACAACCGTCGAAACAACTCGCGATTTTCGCTGAAGATTTTAGCGGCGCGACGTTCTGCTTCCGCTTGCGGCAGGTAATTTAGCTTCTGTTCCGGCGCGACCTCCTCCACTCGTCCGTCGGCACTCTCCTGCTGCACAAACGCCACCACCTCCGCCTTCTCCTTCGGCGGCAGTTTCTTGATCATCTCAATGATCTCGGCGGCGCTCATGACCCGGCGAACCTACCCGCCCTCCCCCTCGGCGCAAGCGCGCTCTCCGCCCTCGGCCAGCACCTCCTCCACCGCCGCGATCGCCGCCCGCTCGCGCTCCGCCCAATCGCCGCGGATCTCGGCGAACGGCAGCCCGCGCCGCACCAGCGCGCCGCGCCAAACCCGCCGCGCCTTCTCCCGATCCTCCGGCTCCGGAAAACACCGCTGCGGATCCGGCGCGAACGGCACATCCGTATCCAGCAGCAAATACAGCGCATAATTCTTCGCCCGCCGCTCCGCTCCGCGCCGCACCTCCTCCGGACACGTCCCGTAAAGCATGTCGCTCCACAGCATCGTCGTCAGCGCCTCCGTATCGCAAATCACACTACACCCGCCCTCCGCCGCCGCGCGCGCCACCGCCGCGTCCTCCCGGCGCCACTGCTCGCGTGCGATCGGCGCCATGTCCTCGAGCGCGATGCCGCCGTTCGCATCCCAGAATTCCCGCGCATACTCCGCGACGAGCGGCGCGCCGAAATGCCGCGCGAGCGTCTCCGCGAGCCGCGTCTTCCCCGTCGATTCGGTCCCAAACACCGCGATCCGCTTCAGGTCCGCGCTCATGTCACGAGGTAGGGGCGCCCGTCGCCCGGCTCGCTGAATTCGACACCCGCCCGTTCGCCCCCGCATGCGCCTCGCCCTCCCGCCAGCTCTTTCTCCACGCCCGATCCCCCGCCACCGCCATCGCGAAAAAAATCACATACAGCCCCGCCGTCAGCCGCAGGTCCTTCGCCCAATACACGCCGATCGCGACTACGTTGACGATCATCCAGCCCACCCAGCATTCCAGCCGCTTCCGCGCCTGCCACCACTGCGCGATGAGGCTGAACACCAGGATGAACGCGTCCCAATGCGGCAGCGCCGCATCCGTGTGTCTCCGCATAAATTCCCCCCACCCCGCCGTCGCCAGCGCCCCCACCGCCACCCAACCCGCCAGCGCCGGCCTCCTCAGCCGGGTCACCGGTAGGGCGAGGCCTCCCGCCGAGCCGCCACCTTCTCGACCGCCCGCGATCCAATGCCACCACCCATACGCCTGTATCCCAAAAAAGAATACCTGCAAAATCGCATCCGAATACAGCTTGGCCTCGAAAAACACCCACGCATACACCGTCACCTGCACGATCCCGACCGGCCAGCCCCACACGTTCTGCCGGATCATCAGCGCCACGCCGATCACCCCCAACACCGTGCCGATGATTTCGTAAACAGACATCGCCGGCTGTCATTCCGTGAACCTCCCGCGGTGGCAATCTCCGTGTTCAACCACAAAGGCCCGGAGACACAAAGGAGATGATCGGTGGCTCGACCCTCTGTGTCTCCGTGCCTCTGTGGTTAAAACACCAGCCCACTCGCCCTCACTTCTCCGCCACGAACGCCTCCAATGCCTCGCGCGTGATCGCATAACGCGCCCCGCAGCGCGGACACCGGATCTCGATCTTCTCGTCCCCCGCGAACAATCCCTCCGGGTCCTGCTTCATCGTCGGCGCCAGCACTTCCAGCATCCGCTCCTGATTGCAGCCGCAATGCCAGCGATACACGCGCTTCTCCAGCGGCACGAGCGTCTCCTTCTCGTCCAGCACTCCCACCTGCTCCGCGGTCAACCCCTGCAGCCAGCCGATGTCCGCATCCGGATGCTCGGTCACCATCGCGAACTCCTCCTCGCCCAGTTGAAAATACCGCGCCGCCCGCTGCTCGCTCTGCGCATAAAACTTCTCCGCCGCCACCACCGGATCGCCGCCTTGGAAACTCACCGTGCTACGCCGCTTCGGATGCCCGGCCCGCACCACGTCGGCATAAAACAGATTCTCCGGCATCTGCTTCACGTCCTCCTCGAACACCCGCCCCGCCACCGCGCCCGTCTCGTTGTCCCCCGTCAAAAACAGGTTCAACAACGGCTGCTGAAAATTGATCGTCCACGCCGTCAGCTCGTTCCGCGGCCGCGACGCACAATGCAACACGAACGCCGCCAGCGCCCGCTTGAACATCGCATCCGCCGCGGTCGACGGACGCATCTGCTGCCGGCTCAGGTGCAGATAATAGTCGACGAACAAATCGCCGAACTCCGCGCGCGCCAGCAGCACGTTGCGGCTGCGCACGAACAGCGTGTTCACGTTGAGCCCGGCATCGGCGAGATTCGGTGGTGTGATTTCCGGCATGCGCGCAACGTTGCGCAGCCGCCCCGTTTGTCGAGCCGCCCCCGCAAACACCCTCGCGCCCCGGTTCGACACGCCCCGCGCTCCCGACAATTCGCCCCTCAATCCCGGGCCTTTGTCCCCGCCCGATTGCGCCCCGCACCGCCTCCCGGCACTCGTCCGCACCCACCGCCCCCGCGGTAGCCCCTCCCCGCGCGCCACCCCGCGCCCACAC
>JAEYYL010000387.1 GCA_023430825.1 Verrucomicrobiota bacterium
TCCAATCCGCCTCGTTTTCGCAACAAACGCATCCAACACCTTGTGGCCTCCTGCTGCCTCTGTGTCAGAGCTCAGTGTCCTCTGTGATCCATGACTTGGTTGATTCGAGTGTGACGTATCCGGGCTAAACGACCGCCCACGCCTACTCCGCCGCCCACTTGAAGATCAGCGTCGTGTGCGGCGGCAGCTTGATGCTCAGCGACTGGCTGTAGCCGTCGCACTCGATATCCTCGGTGTGACGCGCGCCATCGTTGCCCAGGCCCGTGCCACCGTAGAATTCGCTGTTCGTGTTCACCATCTCACGCCACAGCCCCCGCCGCGGCACGCCGATGCGATAGTCGCGCGTCGCGCCGGAGAAATGCGCGACCGCCGCGAACAGCGTGCGCTCATCTCCCGCCGTGCGCAGATAGGCGATCACGCTCGCGTCTGCGTCCTGACACGAGAGCCAGCGGAAACCCTGCGGATTGAGGTCGTTCTGGCTCAGCACCGGCTCGGCCGCGTAAAGCTTGTTCAAATCGCGCACGAGCAACCGCACGCCTTCGTGATCGGTGTAACGGCAGAGATGCCAGTCGAGGCTGCCGTCGTAGTTCCACTCGTGCGACTGCGCGAACTCGCTCCCCATGAAGAGCAGTTTCTTGCCGGGATACGCCCACATGTGCGCGTAGAGCGAGCGCAGTTGCGCCGCCTTTTCCGGGATGTGCCACGCGGCCATCTTGAACAGCATCGAACCTTTCCCGTGCACCACCTCGTCGTGGGAAAACACCGTCACGAAATTCTCCGCATACTGATAGAGCATGCCGAACGTCAGGTCGTGCTGGTGCCATTTCCGGTGAATCGGATCCTTCGCGAAATAACGGAGCGTGTCGTTCATCCACCCCATGTTCCACTTGTAGTCGAAACCGAGCCCGCCCTCCGCCGCCGGCTTCGTCACTCCGGGAAACGACGTGCTTTCCTCCGCGATCATCACCGCGCCGGGATGATAACGGTGCACGAGTTCGTTCACCTGTTTTAGGAAATCGATCGCTTCCAGGTTCTCGCGGCCGCCGTATTTGTTGGGAATCCACTGACCTTCCTTCCGCGAGTAATCGAGGTAGAGCATCGACGCCACCGCGTCGACCCGCAGCCCGTCGATGTGATAGCGCTCGATCCACGCGAGCGCATTGGCGATCAGGAAGCAGCGCACCTCGTTGCGCCCGTAATTGAAGATCAGCGTGCCCCAATCCATGTGCGCGCCGAGTCGCGGATCGGCGTGCTCGTAAAGATGCGAGCCGTCGAACTCCGCGAGCGCGAAACTGTCGCGCGGGAAATGCGCCGGCACCCAGTCGAGAATCACCCCGATTCCGCGCTGGTGTAGATAATCCACCATCCACGCGAAATCCTCCGGCGCACCGTGCCGATGCGTCGGCGCATAAAAGCCCGTCACCTGATAACCCCACGAGCCCGTGAACGGATGCTCCGCCAGCGGCATGAACTCCACGTGCGTGAAGCCCATCTCGGTGACGTAGTCCGCGAGTTGCACCGCCGCCTCGCGATAATCGAGCCGGCGATCCGCGTCGTCCGCATTGCGCCGCCATGAACCCAAATGCACTTCGTAAACCGAGATCGGCTGGTCCAGCTTGCCGGCATTCGCGCGGCGCTTCTCGATCCACGCGCCGTCGTTCCATTTGAACTTCGCGACATCGTAAACGATGGACGCGTTGTTCGGCGGCCCCTCGAAATACGTGCCGTAAGGGTCCGTCTTCAGCCGCACCTGATCGCGCTGGTCCCGCACTGCGTATTTGTAGAGTTCGCCTTCTTCGAGTCCGGGCACGAACAACTCCCACACGCCCGACGAGCCGAGCGGGCGCATCGGATGATAGCGGCCGTCCCAGTGGTTGAAATTGCCCACAAGCGAAACCTGCTTCGCCGCCGGCGCCCACACCGCAAACGCCACCCCGGGCACGCCGCCCAGATTGCGCACGTGCGCGCCGAGCTTGTCGAAGACCCGGTGCTCGTTGCCCTCGTTGAACAAATAAAGGTCCTGCGCACCCAGCGTCGGCAGAAACGAATACGGATCGTAAAACTGCCGCATCTCCCCCGCCGGCGTCGTCACGCGCAGCTGATAACCAAACACCTCCGGCCGCTTCGCGATGAACACCTCGAACATCCCCTCCTCCGCCACCGGCTTCATCGGCCAGTCCTGACCCGACGCGACATCGACCACCGCGCAGCTCGCGACATTCCGCAGGAACGCCCGCACCACCACCCCCTTGCTCCTGCCGCGCGTGATCGGATGCATCCCGAGCACCGAATGCGGCGAAGTGTGCTGGGCTTTGAGCAGGTCGGCGAGGTCGGTCGGGGAAATAATCACGCGAATGAAGGAGTTACGGGGCCGTCAACCTGTCTCAAGCCCGCGCTTCCGTCTAGCCGGAAGCGCGTTATTCGCCCCCGCGTTTTCCCGATAAACGCCCCCAAGCCGCCCGCCATCCGGCAAACTCCGCGCCGCCGCCCCGGCGTCCGCCGAAGGGCTTGCTTGCCCGCAACGCGCCACCTTTGCTCCGCCCATCGTGATTCGCCGCCTGCTCGCGCTCCTCGCCTTCGCCACCTGCGCCTTCGCTGCCACCAGCCCGGACGCCACGTCCATCGTCGCCGGCCATTCGGAGACCAATGTCCGCACCGGCGAAACCATCCTCACGGGCAACCCCCGCGTCGATTACGGCGACGTTCGCCTCACCGCCGACGAGATCACCCTCAACCCCACCCGCCGCACCGCCGTCGCCCGCGGCCACGCCACGCTCACGCGCGGCGCGCGCCGGCTGCTCGCCGACCAGATCATCTACAACTCGCTCGACGGCACCTTCGAGGTCGGCGACCTCCGCGTCGGCGAATACCCTGTTTACGTCTCCGGCTCCCGCGCCACCGGCGACGTCCGGTCGCTCACGATCGACGACGCGCGCATCACCGTTCCCGAACCCGGCGAACTCGTGCCCACGCTCCAGGCCGCCCGCGTGTTCTTCACCGCCGACAACAAGGTGCGCGCCGAAGACGCCGCGCTCGGCATCGGCCGCGTCCGCCCGCTCGCCCTGCCCGGCGCATCCCACGATATCCGCGGCGCGCTGCTGCCCAGCGTCGAAGTCACCGGCGGCTATCGCCGCACGCTCGGCGTTTACGCCGAAGGCAGCCTACTCCTGCCGGTTTCCCCCACCGTGCGACTCGGCGGCGACGTCGGCCTCTACAGCAGCCGCGGCGTGATGGCCGGCCCCGCGGCCACTTACGAACGCGAAAACGCCGACGCCTCCGTCCGCAGTTCGTTTCACTCGGGCTTCATCAGCGACTACGGCACCCGCTACGCCGACGTGCTCGGCCGCACCATCCGCCGCAATCGCGCCTTCGCGGAATGGCGGCACATCCAGCAGTTCAACGAACGCGTCGCACTCACCGGCGAACTCAACTACTGGCGCGATTCCGAGGTCGTGCGCGATTTTCGACCGTCGGACTTTTTCGACGTCCAGCAGCCCGACAACTTCGCCGAAGCCGTCTATGCCGGCGACAACTACCTCGTCTCGCTCTTCACCCGCTTTCAGCCGAACAATTTTCACGTCGTCCAGCAACGCCTGCCCGAGCTGCGCTTCGACCTGCTCCCCTCCGCGCTCGGCGGCGGCCTGCTCCATCGCTTCAACGCCAGCTTCGCCGCCCTCCGCGAAGACGCCCTGCCGACCGGCCCGCTCAATCCCGTCGCCGGTCCCGATCTCCGCAGCGACCGCCTCGACGCCTACTATGCGCTCTCGCGGCCGGTCCGCGCCACCGACTGGCTCACGTTCACGCCCGTCGCCGGCGCCCGCATGACGCACTACACGAATCTCGACGGCCCGCGCGAGGATTACACCCGCACGCTCGGCGAACTCGGCTTCGACTCCGAACTGCGCGCGAGCGGCACCTATAACTACAAAAACGAACGCTGGAAAATCGACGGCCTCCGCCACCTCGTCACCCCGCGCCTTTCCTATCGCTACATTCCCGAAGCCGAAAAAGGCGCCCGCTACATCCCGCGGATCGACGACCGCCCGGAACTCTCGACCTACCTCCAGCCCCTCGGTCTCGGCGCGGTCCGCAACCTCGACGAACTGCGCGGCACCAACACGCTGCGCCTCGGCCTCGATAACACGCTGCAGACCCGCGATCCGGTTTATGGCTCGCGCGACCTCGTCGTGCTCAACATCGCCAATGATTTCCTTTTCGACCGCACTCCGCGCGAACGAAAGGTCTCCGCGATCCACACCGAACTCGCGATCATGCCAGCCCGCTGGCTCGAGATCGGCGTTTACCAGAGCTTCACGCCGCAGGATTTCGCGCTGCAGGAGTTCAACACCGGCGTCACGATCCGCGACGGCGATGTCTGGTCCGTGCGCTTCGCCAACAACTTCCTCCGCGGCGAACTGCACGACTACGCGATCGGCGGCAGCCATCGCTTCAACGAGGTCCTGGAAGGCATCGCCTACCTCCGCTACGACGCGCGCCAGGAGCGCTTCAACGAGCAGTCCTACGGTGTCCGCCACAACGTCGGCAACACGTGGAGCATCGAATACCTCATCCGGCTCTACGACGGCAACCGCCGCGAAAGCCGCTTCGGCTTCAACATCCGCATCGAAGCTCTCCGCTTCTGAGCAACCCGCGCCCATGCGCCCCCGCCGCCCGAAGGTAGGAGCCTGCTCGCAGGCGATGGTTCGAAGAGCGCATCCGTCGCTCGCTTGCGTCCGATGAGCGTCGTCGGCAGCCAGCAGCGCACCTTCCTCCACCTGCTCGCGCAACTCCGCCCGCACTGGCGCCGCGACCGGAATCTCCCCGCGCGTATCCAGTCTCTGCTTACGGGAAACCGCGCCTTCGGCTCGCGCGACCGCCGCCTTTATCGTGAACTGATCTACACCACGCTGCGCCACCTCCCCTGGATCGAACCGCTCCTCGATCGCGACCCCTCACTCGCCACGCGTCTCGCCGCCTGGCTCGCCGCCGACTCCGCCGCGACCGCTAAATTCCGCACCGAACTCCTCGCCGACTGGCCGCCGTGCCCCGCGTCGACCGCCGACAAAGCCGCCGTCGCCCACACCTTCGCCGCGCCGCTCCGCCTCGACCCCGCGGACCTGCTGCCCGCGTGGTTTCTCGATCACTGCCCCGCCGCCTTCGAACCCGCCCAACGCGACGCCTTCCTCGCGCGCGCGCCACTCTGGTTGCGCCTCCAAACCGACACCCCGGCGCGCGTGACCGACGAGTTCGCCCAACTCGGCTGGACGTTTGAATTCTCCGCCGTGCTTCCCCATGCGCTTCGTCTGCTCGACGAAGTCGACGTCACGAAATCCGCCGCCTACCAAAACGGCTTCGTCGAAATCCAGGACCTGGCGTCGCAACTCCTGCTCGAATCCGCCGGTATCGCGCCCGGCGGTCGCTGGCTCGACGCCTGCGCCGGCGCCGGCGGCAAGACCCTGCAACTATCCCGCCTGCTCGGCCCCACCGGCCACATCGACGCGCACGACATCCGCCCCGCCGCGCTCGACGAACTCGCCGCTCGCGCCCGCCGCGCCGGCGCCGCCAACCTCTCGATCCTCCGCGCCCCCCCCTCCGGCCTCTATGACGGCGTGCTCGTCGACGCCCCGTGCAGCGGCACCGGCACCTGGCGCCGTTCGCCGCATTTGAAGTGGACGACCACGCCCGCCCAAATTGACGAAGCCGCCGCCACGCAACGCCGCCTCCTCACGCAATTCGCCGCACACGTCCGCCCCGGCGGACGTCTCCTCTACGCCACCTGCTCCCTTAGCCACCGCGAAAACGAAGCGGTCATATCGGCCTTTCTCGCCGCACATCCCGATTTCGCCATCGACCCGCCCCCCCACCGCTTCGGCGCCCCGCTCTCCGCCGCCGGCCTGACCTTTCTCCCGGCGCACCACGACACCGACGGCTTCTTCATCGCCGCCCTCCACCGTCCCGCCGCCCCCCCGCACAATGTCATATAA
>JAEYYL010000354.1 GCA_023430825.1 Verrucomicrobiota bacterium
CCCCCCCCCCCCCCCCCGACCGACCCCGCCCCCCCCCCCCCCCCCCGCCACAGCAAATCCGCGTCATCGGCCCTTTCAATACCACCACCGCGCCGGTTTCCGCCGCGAACTCCTCCAGCCCGCTTCCGCCCGCGATCCGCTCGAACTCCCCCGCGTGCGGCGTCAGCACGAGTTGCGTTTTCGCCGCGCGCACGATCTCCGGCTGCAACGCATCCGCGTCGAGTAACACCGGCACGGATACGCTCTTCACGATGTTCGCGACGAGCGCGAGCGTCTCCGCTTCACGTCCGAGCCCCGGCCCGATCGCCAGCGCGTCCGCGCGCTCGATCCGTTCGCGCAACCGGTGTTCTCCCTCGAGCGCGAGGCCGCCGTCCGGCGTCTCCGGCCAGCCCACCCAGATCGCCTCCGGCACCTGCGCGGCGAACGCCGGCACGAGCGACTCCGGCACGAATCCCGTCACCAGCCCCGCGCCGCTGCGCAACGCCGCCAGCACGGCCAGCAACGCCGCGCCCGGATAATTCCGCGATCCGCCGAGCACGAAGAGATGCCCATACGTCCGCTTGTCAGAACGCATTGGCCGCAGACTCCGCAACGGCGCGAGCACGTCCGCCGTCAGCACGCGACGCGCTCCCGCCGCGGCGCTGCCATCGCCAAAAAAACCGAGATCGAGATAACGCACGCGCCCCGCGAACTCGCCCTCCAGCGCGGGCGCCTTCACCGCCCCGGTCGCATACGTGAAATCCGCGCGAAACGCGCCGCCGCTCGGCAAATCCACCGACGCGCGAAACCGCACCGCCGCCGCATTCGCCGCCTCGATCAGCGCCGCGCACTTCGTCTCGAGCGGCGGGCGAAATTGAAAACCGAATACACCGTCCAGACACAGATCGTAGCCGGCGCCGCCCGCCGGCTGCGCCGCCCGGCCGGTCGTGACGATCCGCCCGCACGCCGCCCGCGACAGCTCCCGCCACGCGCGCGCCGCGAGCGGTCGCAACGCATGCTGGCCAAAGGCGAAATGCACCTCGGCCGACGCCGCGGGAAACTTGTCCAGGATCACCCGCGCCGCGATCATCGCGTCGCCGGCGTTGTGTCCTTTTCCTGCCAGCACCAGCAAGCGCGCGGCCGCCGGGAATCCGCCAATTTCCTCGTAGTCGCGCAACACCGCCTCGCCGAGCGCGCGCCCCGCCTGCTCCATCGCTTCCCACTCCTTCGTCTCGTGCCCTCCAAAAAGTCCCGCCTCGAGTTCCCGCGCCTCGTCGCAGGTCAACACCGGATGAGTGCCGGGAATCATGGCGTCACTTCTCTTCGCCCACGGGCGCAGCCGGTGGCGGGGCCTTGATTTCCGGCCGGCGAACCTCGACCGACGGCCGCAGCGTGCGCGGATCGAACAGCCGCCGCTCCTCGCGCACGCCCACCGGCGTCGTGTATTGCAGCGGCGTGTTCGCCGGCACGCCCTCGGTCAGAATCGGACGGGTCAGCTGCGGAATCGAGCGGAAGTAGTGCGTGCCGTTATGCCGCACGACCTCGTAGAACTGCGAATAGCTGCGGCGCGCGGTGTCCCACAACGCGACTTCCGTGACGTCGTTTTGCCAGATCGCCGATTCGCCCCAGTCGTCGAAGACCGCCTCGATTTCGGTCAACACCGGTCGCTCGAGGCGCACCGGCGCCGGTTCCGGCTCGGGCACAGCCGCGGCGGCAGGTGCGTCGTCGCCGCTCGGGAGCGCAAGCACGAACAGCGCTCCGAGCACGAAGCCGAGGGTGATCCACGAAGGCGTCTTGGACAGACGCGCGGGAGAAGCCGGCCGTTCTTCTTCGAATTCACCCATCGCCGTCAGGATTCAGGTTCGCACGAGCGCCGCAACCGCCATCGCATAATTCTCCGTGTGCGACAGCGTGAGCAGCACGCGCGTCGCGCCCACGTGCGCCAGCAACGCCTCGCCCTGCGCGTCAAGTCGCACCAGCGGCTCGTGCCGCGTGCCGTGATAAACCGAAATCGACTTCCAGCCGAGCTCCGCGCCGATCCCCGTGCTGAAGCACTTCGACACCGCCTCCTTGGCCGCGAACCGCGCCGCGATGTGCTTGGAGGGATGCGCCATCCCCGCGCAATAGGCGCGCTCCTCGTCGGTCAGGATGCGCTCGAGAAAACGATCGCCGTGCCGCAGCAGCACGCTCTTGATGCGCGCGACTTCGATGAGATCGGCCCCGAGGCCGACGAGCACGCCACCGGGAGGAAGTTGCAGATCGAATTTCACGCGCGGCGAAGGTGGAGCCCCTCATCCCTGCTGCGGCTCGTCATCGCGAACTCATCCGTGCCTTCATCTCCCGCACGGCTTCGCCGACTCCGGTGAACAGCGCACGGCTCACGATGCTGTGGCCGATGTTGAGCTCGTGCAGGTGCGGCAGCGCGCGCACCTCAGCGATGTTCACGTAGTTGATGCCGTGGCCCGCATTGACAACGAGCCCGAGTTCGTGGGCGCGCACGGCACCGAGCCGCAGGCGTTGAAACTCCTTCGCCCGCGCCGCCGGCACGCTTTGCGCGGTCGCATACGCGCCCGTGTGCAACTCGATCCATGGCGCGCGGAGCTGCGCGGCGAGTTCGATCTGCGGCTCGTCGGGATCGATGAAGAGACTCGTCGCGATGCCGGCCGCGTTCATCGCGTCGATGCACGCGCGCACGCGCTCGCGATTGCCGACGACGTCGAGCCCGCCCTCGGTGGTGACCTCCTGGCGGTTCTCCGGCACGAGGCACACCGACTCCGGCTTCAGCTTCAGCGCGAAGTCAGTCATCTCCGGCGTGCAGGCCATCTCGAGATTCAAGCGCGTGGCGATCGACTCGCGCAGCCGCCACACATCGCGCTCCTGGATGTGCCGGCGATCCTCGCGCAAATGCACCGTGATGCCATCCGCGCCCGCGCGCTCCGCCGCAAGCGCAAACACGACGGGGTCCGGCTCGATGGCGCCGCCCACGGTCGCGTCCGCCTGCCGATAGCGTGCCTGCCGCAACGTGGCGCAGTGGTCGATGTTGACGCCCAGGAGAATCATCGGAACGCCGGACTATAGAATCGCGCGGACAGAAACCAAGAAATGAATCGCCGGCCGTGCAGGTTCGTGGCTTCGTCACCGTTTTCCGCCGTGAGCACACCGCCGCCGAAACGCGAAAACCTGCTGGTCAACCTCGTTTGCAACATCGCGATTCCCGCGCTCGTGTTGTCGAAGCTCAGCGCGCCCGAGCGGCTTGGCCCCGTGGTGGCGCTGGTCGCCGCGCTCGCGTTCCCGCTCGGCTACGGCGTCTGGGATTTTCTCCAGAGGCGGCAGGCGAATTTCGTTTCGATCATCGGCTTCGTGAGCGTGCTGCTCACGGGCGGGCTCGGGCTCATGCAGGTCGGCGGTTTCTGGTTCGCGGTGAAGGAAGCGGCGGTGCCGACCGTGATCGGCGCGGCCGTGCTGCTGTCGCTGAAATCGAAACGTCCGCTCGTGAACACGTTTCTCTACAACGACCAGGTGATCGACGTGCCGAAGGTCGACGCCGCGCTCGCCGCCCGCGGCGCCCGCAACCAGTTCAACCAGCTGATGGTCACCTCGAGCTACCTGCTCACGCTGTCGTTTGCCGTGAGCGCCGTGCTGAATTTTGGACTCGCGCGCTATCTCCTCACCGAGACGCCGGGCACGCCGGAGTTCAACGGCCAGCTCGCGCGGATGCAGGTGTTGAGCTGGCCGGTGATCGTCGTGCCGAGCATGGCGATGACGCTCTACGCGCTGTGGCGATTGATGAGCGGCTTGCAGAAGCTCACCGGGCTCACGCTCGAAGAGCTGTTCCACCCGCAGGCGAAGAAGTAAGCCCGCTTCCAAGGTTCGAGGCAGGAGCCTGCTTGCAGGCGATATCTCGCGTCGCCCTCGTCAGGCGCACAAATCGCCTGCAAGCAGGCTCCTGCTATGATGGCCTGATCAGGCAAGCGGAAAAAGAAGGTGGTGGTGAGTTGGGTTACAAGG
>JAEYYL010000379.1 GCA_023430825.1 Verrucomicrobiota bacterium
CCCTCGCCGCGCATCGTTCGCAAGACGCGGCGAGGGCGCCGCGGCTCCATCGAGTGGTGGTGCGGTCGTTCATCCAGCGTGCCATTGATCCGAGCTGGGCCGGCGGCCGATGAGGATCGGCGGGCGGGCGTCAGGGCTGAAGCGCGTGCAACGCGGCGACGACGAGGCGGGCCTGGGTTTCGGTGGCGGGCAGGAGGTCGAGTGCGAGTTCGGGTTCCTCCTGGGCGCTGCGTTGAGTCTCCTCGGCGAGCATGGCGAGGGCGCGCGCGCCGACGAAACGGGCATGCGATACGATTCGGTGGGCGGCGGAAGCGGCGGAGGTGAAGTCGCCCGCTTCGGCGGTTTGGCGGAGGAGTCCGATATCGGTCTGGATCATTTCGCCGAGCCGCTGGGCGGCGTGGTAGCGATCGGCTGGCGTGCTTCCGATGAGCTCCAATTGGCGCAGATCCAGCGCAGGCGTGGTTCCCGGTCCGGGGGCCGGGGGAGGAACCGGCTCGACGGGAGCTTGGGCGCCCGCGGCGGGTTGGGCGATTTGCGCGAGGGCGGCGTGGAGTTTTTGGCGGGTGACGGGTTTGACGATGAACGCCTCCATGCCGGCCGCGCGGCAGCGTTTGCGGGTGGCTTCGTCGGCATAGGCCGTCATCGCGATCAGCACCGGTTTGGCCGCGGGGTGCTGTTCGGCGATCGTGCGGGCCAGGGCGGGGCCGGAGGTGTCGGGCAGGTCGTAGTCGATGAACGCGACGTCGAACCGCGCCTCGCGCAGTTTGGCGAGTGCCGCGGCGCCGGAGCCGGCGGTGTCGGCGCGACACTGCAGTCGCTCGAGCAGCGCCGTCATCGCGCGGGCGTTGTAGTCGAGGTCCTCGATGACGAGCGCGGTGCGCGGCGGGGCGAAGTCGTCGAGGGCGCCCTCGGTTTCGCTCCCGGGTGAAACCGCGCCGACGGGGACGGTGAAACGGAAGGTGGACCCGGCGCCGGGCGCGCTTTCGACGCCGATGGCGCCGCCCATGCGGGTGACGAGTTCGCGGCAAAGCGCGAGGCCGAGGCCGATGCCGGGGACGCCTTTTTCGTGGGCGGAGGGCAGCCGGGAGAATTTCGCGAACAGCTTCTGTTGTTCTTTTTCGGATACGCCCGGCCCCTCGTCGCGGACCTCGAACTCGAGTTGCGCGCCGGCGTCGCCGGCCGAGCGGGCGCGCAGGACGAGGCGGATCTCGCCGCGATCGGAATACTTCACTGCGTTGCCGAGCAGGTTGAGCAGCACCTGCTGGATGCGAAACGCGTCGCCATGGGCGAGGGGAGCGACGCCCGGTTCGACATGATCGGTGAGGCGCAGGCCTTTGCGCTCGGCGATGGGGCGCATGATGGCGGCGGCGGCGGCGACGATGTCGGCGGGGACGTAGTTGCGGTGGCGCAGCTTGATGGTGCCGGACTCGATCTCGGCCAGGTCGAGGACGTCGCCGATCAGCGCGTCGAGCAGCCCCGCGCAATGGCGCACGGTCGCGAGCAGGCGGCGTTGTTCCTCGTCGAGGCCGTGTTCGTCGAGCGCCTGCGCGGAGGCGACGATGCCGTTGAGGGGGTTGCGCAGCTCGTGGCTCATGCCGGAAACGAATTCGCTTTTCGCCTCGCTCGCGCGGGCAAGCTGCTCGGTGCGTTCGGCGACGAGTTTCTCGAGCCGGAGGGCGCGCCGGCGGAGGCTGTTCAGGCGGAGACGCACGAAACCGAACACGGCGAATGCCGCGCTGGCGAACTGGAGGCCGAGTGCCCAGGGCGTGAGCCACCACGGGGGCGCCACGGTGAACGCGAGCGTGGCGACCGGGCTGGTGCTGTCGTCGGCCGCGATGAAGCGCGCCTGCACGCGGTAATCGCCGTGCTGGAGGTTCGCGAGCACGAGCTTGTGTTCGTGCGGATCGCTCCAGTCGCCGCCGATTCCTTCGATGCGGGTTTGGAGTCGCACGGCGGGGCGCCGGCCGGGCTCCGGCGTCAGAAGGTCGAGTTCGAGCCGGTTGCCCTTGTAGGGGAGGAGAAGTCGCGTGCGGTCGTGCGGGAGGGGCGTGACGAGTTGCAGTCGCGGCGCGGCAGGGGCGGTCCACTGGGGCAGGTCCGACGGTCGGAGGTGCAGCAGGGCGGATTCGCCGCCGAGCCAGAGCGTCGTTTCGCCCTGGGCCTCGTGCGCGGAAAGCGAATGGAGCGCGCCGGCGTGGTGCAGCGGGTCGAGGCGCAACGGTGTCGCGGTGAGACGGGCGGCGCCGACATCGATGCGGTAGAGCAGCGGCAGCGGGGGGCTGCCGGCGAGCGGGCGTTCGCAGGCGATCCAGGCGCGGCCGCCCTCGCCGGCGGCGAGGGCCTTCACCTCGGTCCCTTCGGGCAGACGCAAGGCGAGGCTGGGGCGATCGGGGGCCGGCAGCACGGCGACGGTGCGGCCGCGCGCGGCGTAGAGCATGGGGCCGGCCGGCGCGACGAACGCGCGCCCGCGGTCCCCCGCGAGCTCGGCGGCGAGCGTGGATGCGCCGGGGTGCGCCGGTCCGATGATGGCGAGGCCGGCGGAGTAGGTGCCGGCGACGAGCGTGCCGGAAGGGAGCGCGGCGAGGCTGCCCGGGACATCGGGAAACGCGCCGGGGATTTCGATCGCGCCGGCGGCGGAGAGTTCGACGGCGCGGTGACCGAGCGCGGCGAACAACCGGCCCGATTCGTCGCGGGCGAGGGCGAACACATCGCCGGCGAAGGCATGGAGCAGCTTCACGGTGCCGTCGGCCTGCATGGCGGACACGCCTCCGCGGTGCGCCACCAGCACCTCGGCGCCCTGCGGCATCAGGGCGAGCACGCGTTCGCGGAATCCAGGAATCTGATACAAGCGGTCGCCGTCGGCCGTTTCGGCGACGCGCCACAGGGCGGTGTCGCTCGCCACCAGCGCGCCGTCGCGCAGCGGCACGGAGGCGCGCACGGGATAGGCGGCGGCGCGCGGCAGTTGCACCGCGGCGATGGCCCGCGTGGCGCGCACGCGAAAAAGTCCCGCGGGGCACACCACCCAGAGGCAGCCTTCCGCATCGGTGAGCAGGGCGTGCACCGCTTCGGTGGACACGTTGGCATCGAGCTGGAGCGGCTGCGCGCCGGAGCCATCGGCTTCCACGAGCATGGTGCCGCCCTTGAGCGTGCCGACGGCGATGCGGCCGTCGGGCAGGCGGGTGGCGCACGTGAGGATGTTGTCGAGCATCCAGGCGTCCAAGGCGGGAGCAAACGGCACCAGCTCGCCGTCGCGCAGCTCGCGCAAACCCGAGGTCGTGGCGAAGATCGGCCGGCCGCCGGAAGCGTCGCCCCAGAGGACGCCGGCGCCGCGCAGTTGCGTGGCGGTCAGCACCGTCTCGAGCCCATCGCGGCCGAGGACGCGGAGCCCGGTGGGCCGATGTCCGATATGCACACGGCCGTCGAGGCGGAAGCCGGCGAGCCGCGGGGCGGCTTCGAGCGGGTGCACGATGAACGTGTGGCCGGTCCATTCGAGCACGTGCGCGGTGGCGACGAAGATCGCGCGGCCCGGGCCGTCGGCGAACACGTTCCACACGTCGCCGATGCGGCCCTGGAGCTCGGCGGGGAGCTGGGGCGTGAGCGAGTGAAAGCGGAATCCGCCGCCCTCTGGCGTGCCGTAGCCGACGGCGTTCACGCCTCCGATCCAGAAGGTGCCGTCGGGCGCCGCGTCGAGGGCGCGGATGGCGTAGGTTTCCGGGACGGCGTGCGTGGTCCAGTCGACGCCGTCGAACACGCTGATGTCGTCGAAGCCGAACAGCAGGCGGCCGTCGCGCAACTGGGTCGCCGACCAGCCGAGGCCGCGCGTGCCGAACCGGGTGCGGCCGAATTCGTCGACGAGCGGGGCGCCGATTTCCGCGTGGCCGCCGGTGAGAAACGCGAGGAGCAGGGCCAGAAACGAGAGCGGGCGAAACATCGGTGGAGCGGGGAAGGGGGACGCGATCGATACGGCGTGAGGCCGCGTGGTGCCATACTGAAATCTCAGTAAGCGCAGCGCTGAAAATGATGTAATCACGCGCGTCGAAGACCGCGGATGCGCGGGTCCACCTTGGCGGCGATGAAAACCACCCGCCTTCGCCTCTGCTCCGCGCTCGCCGCGTTTTTGCTCACGTTGGGTTTCCACCGCGCGGCCGATTCCTTCGATCCGGTTTGCGCCGGCCAGTCCGCGAATGCCGACGTCGCCCTGGCGGCCGCGAACTGCACCTCGCCCTGCGCGATCGCTTGAACCGGAGCCCCGACCATGCTCGCGCGCATCAATCTCGCTCCTGTCCGCTTCCGGAAGGCCTGTGCGCCGGAGGGTCCGGTGGCCCGGGTCGAGTGGACGACGCTCGGCCTCTACGGTTCCGCGGTGCAGCAGGCCAACGTCTGGCTGAAAGACGGGCTGCGTCCGCGCCAAAAGGTCGGTCTGTATAGCGATGCCGACGGCACGGGCACGGCGTCGACGGTGGCGGTCGCGCGGCACAAGGCGATCTCCGAGTCGTTGGAGCGGTGGGCTTATGACGGCACGATCGGCAGCGACGACGCGGCGCGCTTCGGTTTCAAGATCGACCCGACCTCTTCGGGCATGGCGGCGTTTCCCGGCCTGGTGGCGACGAACGCGCGCCGCGCCGCGCGGTTGGAAGCGATCGAGCGCAATTGTCTGATGGCGTGGTCGGACGGGTTGCTGTCCTCCCGCCGCCGGGCGACGGAGTGGGCGGACATCGAAGCGGTGGAGATCGAGAGCCCCGCGGGCGGCGTGTGCGTCGTGCTGTTTCGCCGCAACGCGGCGGGCTTTCATGCTTATGGCCACGCCGCGGCCGACACGTTTGCGCAGGCGTGCCGCCGCGCGGTGGTCGAGCTCGGGCGCAACGAGATGGTCGTGGCGCGGGCGCTCGCGAGCGATCCGGCGGAGCGCGCGCCGGCGAATCTGTTCGAGCGGCGCTGCCTGTTCTTTTCCGGCGCGGAGGGTTTTGAGCGTTTTCAGAGCCGGATCGGCTCCCCGTCCGGCGTCACGCGGTGGCAGCCGAAGCTCGCGGTCGATGCCGAGCTGCGCGGCCCGTGGTCGACCTATGCCACGGTGTGGCGGGTGGTGTTTCGGCCGCCGAGCGAGCGGTTTCTGAGCGGCGACCTCGATTGCTTCGTGTGGTGAACGCGCCCCGCTGCGACGCACCGCCCGCACGGCGACTACTGAAAAACATGCAATCTCGGCCGTTCTCCCTCCGCCGCGCGCGGTGACTTGTTTCGAGCATTGAAAAAACGCCCCGTCCCGGCGGTCCCCCCGGTGAAGACGCGATCAACCCCCTTTTTTTCCGTGAAACCAATTTCCCCGACCCTCCCGCCGCCCGCCGGCGATTCGACTCTTCATCCCGTCACGGACGCGCAGCGGCGGCTGTTCGCGATTCAGCAGGCCGACCCGACGAGCGTGGCGTATAACCTGCCGGTCGCGTTTCGCGTCACCGGCCCGGTGGACGCGACGGCCCTGCGCGAAGCGCTGCGGGCGGTGATGCAGCGGTATTCGGTGCTGCGGACGCGTTATCGCGCGATCGATGGCGACGTGAGGCAGGAGGTGCTGGCGTGTTTCGAGCCCGAGTTCGACGACGCGGCGTCCGGCGGCGCGGCGCTCGACGAGGAACTCGCGAGCCTCGTGCGACCCTTCGACCTGGAGCGGCAGTGCCCGATTCGCGTGCAACTGCGGCGCCTGGGTCCGACGGAGGCGTTGCTGCATGTCGACGTGCACCACATCGCGGCCGATGGCGGGTGTCACGCGGCGATCTGCGAGGATCTTCTCCGCGCGTGGGGCGGCGAGCCGCTGGCCCCGGAGCGCGTCGCGCTGGCCGAGTTTGCCCGCTCCCGGGCGACGGCGGCGGCCAGCGGAGAAGGCGAAACGAATCTGCGCTACTGGCAGGATCAGTTCGAGGGGTTTGCGCCGACGGCGGAGCTGCCGATCGATTTCCCGCGTCCGGGCCGGCGAACCCACCGCGCGGGCGTGGGGCGCTTCGCGGTGGCGCCCGAGGAAACGGTGCGGCTGCGGGCGCTCGCGGCGGCCGAAGGCGTGAGCCTGCACTCGCTGCTGCTCGCCGTCTGGAAAGTGCTGATCATGCGGTTGACCGATGCGACGATGCTCAGTGTGGGGATTGTGGTGTCGCCGCGCCGCGAGGCCCGGTGGCAGGACCTGGCGGGCATGCTGGCGAACACGCTGCCGTTGTGCAGCCGGCCGCGGCCGGACGCGTCGTTCCGCGCGTTTCTCGGCGACGTGCACCGCCGCGTCCAAAGCGGCGTGGCGCATCAGGAGTTTCCGCTCGAGACGCTGATCGAGCGCCTCGGCCTCGCCGACGCGGGGCATCGGACGCCGCTGCTGGACACGATGTTCGCTTACCGCGGCGAGCGATTCAATTATGGGGACGAGGTGTATTTCCGGGCGCCGCGCGAGGTCGGGGCGGCGCGGGTGACGGCCGTGCCGGTGCCGTGCAACGGGGCGAAGTTCGACCTGACGCTATACGTTCGCGCCGTGGACGGCGCGCTCGCCGGCACGATCGAATACGCGGAGGAGCTTTTCACCCCGGAAACGGTGGCCGCGCTGGGCCGCCGGTATGTGCGGCTGGCGGCGCAGGTGGTCCGCGATGCGGACGCGAAACTGGGCGAGATGGAGCTGTTGGACATGGAGGAGCGAATCCGGATCGAACGCTGGAGCCGGGGGGCGGTGCGCGGCGAGCAGACGGGCGGGATCGCGGATTATTTCCGGGCGCAGGTGGCGGCGACGCCGCGGGCGACGGCGCTGAGCTGGGCGGGCGGGGAGCTGACTTATGCGGAACTGGACGAGCGGAGCGAGGCGCTGGCGTGGTATTTGGTGAATGAATACAAAATCGCACGCGGGATGAGCGTGCCGGTGGTGGCGGAGCGGCGGCCGGAGACGGTGGTCGCGATGCTCGCGATCCTGAAGGCCGGCGGCGCCTATCTGCCCCTCGATCCGGACTATCCGGCCGAGCGGCTCGGTTTCATGCTCGGCGAGAGCGGGAGCGACTGCGTGCTGGCCTGCGGAGGCGGCCCGGCGTGGGCGGACGGGAAACGCTGCGTCGATCTGCTCGCCGGCGAATACCGGACGGCGAGCCGCGGCGGAGCGCTGCCGGCGGTCGACGGACGCGACCTGGCTTATGTGATTTACACCTCGGGATCGACCGGCCGGCCGAAAGGCGTGCTGGTCGAGCAGCGCAGCGTGGTGCGGCTGGCGATCGACGCGGACTACGTCGACCTGAGCCGCGGCCGGTGCGTGTTGCAGACGGGGTCGTTGAGTTTCGACGCGTCGACGTTTGAAGTCTGGGGCAGCCTGCTCAACGGGCTCGAGCTGCGGCTCGTGGCGGAAGACGTGCTGCTCGATCCGGCGGCGTTGAAGCGCGAGGTGGCGGCGCGCGCGGTGAGTCATCTGTGGCTGACGGCGGGCTTGTTCAACCAAGTGGTCGATGCCGATCCGAGTGTGTTTCTCGGGGTGAACGAAGTGCTGGTCGGCGGCGATGTGGTGTCGGCGCGGCATGTGGGCCAGGCGCAACGCGCGTGCCCCGACACACATTTTATCAATGGTTACGGTCCGACGGAGAACACGACGTTCTCGGTGTGCGGACGGATCGACCCGGCGGTGAACGGCGCGGTGCCGCTCGGCCAGCCGATCGCGGGCTCGACCGCGTGGGTGCTGGACCGGCAGCGCCGGCTGTGTCCGATCGGCGTGGCGGGTGAACTTTACGTGGGTGGGCGCGGCGTGGCGCGAGGCTATCTGAACCGGCCGGAGTTGACGGCGGAAAAATTTCTGGCGGACCCCTTCGGCGACGACGCGGACGGGATGCTGTATCGCACGGGCGATCGGGCGAAGTGGCGGAGCGACGGGCGCGTGGAGTTTCTCGGGCGGTGGGACGAGCAGGTGAAGATCCGCGGTTACCGGGTGGAACTCGGCGAGATCGAGAGCGCGCTGCGCGGCCAGTCGACGGTGCAGGAAGCGGTGGTGGTGGCGCGCGGGGCGGGCGAAGACGACAAGCAGCTCGTCGCTTATGTGGTGCCGCAGTCGGAAATCGGCGGAGCGGGGGATTTCGGGGTCGATGAAAAGACCCTGATTGCGGGCCTGGCGATGCAGCTGCCGAAGCACCTGCTGCCGTCGCGCATCGTGATGCTGCGGGCGCTGCCGTTGACGGCGAACGGCAAGGTGGATCGCCGGGCGTTACCGGCGTCGGACGCGCCTCCGGGCGACGACTACGTAGCGCCGCGCGATGCGCTCGAGGCGGAGCTGGCAGCGGTGTTCGCCGAGGTGCTCGGGCTGGCGAGGGTGGGGATCGAGGATGACTTTATCGGACTCGGCGGCCATTCGCTGCGGGTGGTGAGGCTCGTTTCGCTGCTCCAGCGGGACCATGGCATCGCGGTGAAGGTGCGCACGGTGTTCGAGACGCGCACGGTCGCGGCGCTGGCGGCGCACCTTCGGGCGGATCGCGGTGCGGCACACGAGTCGATCGGGCGCGCGGGCGACCGACCGGATTATCCGGTGACCTCGGCGCAGCGGCGGCTCTATGCGATTCAGCAGACCGATTCGACCGGCGTCGCCTACAACATGCCGTCCGGCTTCTGGCTCTACGGCGCGGTCGACGAGGCGAAAATTCGCTCGGCGCTGCGCAGCCTGATCGAGCGGCATTCCATTTTGCGCACGGTGTATGCCGTCCACGCCGGCGAGATCCGGCAGCGAATCCTGCACGACCCGGCGTTGCCGTTGGAGGTGGTCGACACTTGCGGCGAACGCGCCGACGGGACGATCCCGGAATTCGTGCGGCGCTTCGACTTGAACGCGGAGTGCCCGATCCGCGTGCGGCTCACGAAACTGGATGTCGATCACGCGTTGCTGCAGTTCGACCTGCATCACATCGCGGCGGATGGCGGCTGTTACTCGCAGCTGCTCGGAGAATTTTTCGCGGCGTATCGCGGGGAGGTGCGTCCGGCGGAGGGGCTGCGCTACGTGGATTACGCGACCTGGCGGACCGAGGGGGCGGGCGCTGCGGAGTTCCGCGCGCATGCGGACTACTGGATGAAAATGTATGCGGAACCGCCGGCGGTGCTGGAGCTGCCGACGGATTTTCGCCGGCCGGTGCTGCGGAGCTATCGAGGTAATCACGTCACCTTTCAGTTGCCCGCCACGTTGACCGCGCGCCTCGACCGCCTCGCGAGGCGTGAACAGGAAACGTTTCACGTGCTGATGCTGTCCCTGTGGAAACTGCTGGTTGCGCGGATCTCCGGCGCCGAGGACGTCAGCGTCGGCATCGCCGCGTCGGAGCGCGATCGCGCCGAGCTGCAGGGTTTCGCCGGGATGTTCGTTTCCACCTTGGCGCTGCGCAGCCGTCCGGTGGAGACGAAGACGTTTGCGGAGTTTCTGGCGCAGGTCGGTGAGGCGGTGGCCGAGGGCCTCAGTCACCAGGCGTATCCGTTCGAGGAACTCGTCGACGGGTTGGGACTGGAACCGCAGCCGGGGCGTAATCCGATTTTCGATACGATGTTCGCGTTGCAGGAGCGCGAGATGTTCGAGCACGACGGCCAATCCTACCTCGGGGCGATGCGCCGCACCGCGCGACCTCTGGCGGGGCCAGGAACGCCGACGGCGGATCTCGCGGAGGTCCATGACCTCGGCGACCTTCGGGCCGAGGCCATTTCGACAGTGGTCAGCACGTCGAAGTTCGACCTGACGCTTTATGTGCGGCGCAGCGGCGACGCGATCGAGTGCGATCTGGAATACGCCGAAGAGCTGTTCGCGCCGGAGACGGTGGCGGCGTTGGGGAGGCGGTATGCGCTGCTGGCGGAGCAGGTCGTCGACAATCCCGAGGTGAAGCTCGGCGAGGTGCAACTGGTCGAAGCGGAGGAACGCGAGCGGATCGAGCGGTGGAGCCGCGGAGCGGCGCGCGACGGGCAGACGGGTGGCATTGTGGACTATTTCCGGGCGCAGGTGGCGGCGACGCCGCAGGCGATCGCGCTGAGCTGGGCGGGCGGGGAACTGACTTACGCGGAGTTGGACGCGCGCAGCGAAGCGCTGGCAATGTATCTGGTGAGTGAATACGGCATCGAACGCGGTGCGAGCGTGCCGGTGGTGGCGGAGCGGCGGGCGGAGACGGTGATCGGGATGCTGGCGATCCTGAAGGCCGGAGGTGGGTATCTGCCGCTCG
>JAEYYL010000393.1 GCA_023430825.1 Verrucomicrobiota bacterium
CGAGCGGCACATACGCCCCGCCCGCTTTCAAAATCGCCAGCTCCGCGACGATCGTCTCGATCCGCCGCTCCGCCACCACCGGCACCAGTTTCCCGCTCAATCCACGCGCCACCAGCTGCGTCGCCAAGGCGTCGCTGCGTTCGTCCAGTTCCGCATAGGTCAGTTTTTCCCCGCCGCAGCTCACCGCCACCGCCTGCGGACGCTGCGCCACCTGCGCCCGAAAATACGCTCCCACGCTCCCCTGCTGCTCCGTCCGGTCCGCGCCTTCGCTCCACGCCAACACCCGCTCGCGTTCCTCTGCGTCCAGCAACTCCACTTCGCCCACCGCGATCCCCGGCGCGCTCACCACCTGCTCCGCGATCCGCGCGAACCGTTTCGCCAGCACACCCACCGTCTCTTCGCGAAACAACTCCTGCGCATACTCCAGGATGCACGAAATCTCCTCCCCCACCGGCCGCACATACATCGCCAAATCGAACTTCGCCGCACTCCACGGCGAGGCGACTCCTTCGACGATGACGCCGCTGACTTCCCGCGTTTTCGCATAATGTTCGAGGTCGCGAATCGCATAAACATCCCGCTCCTGATAACCGAACAGCGTATCGAACAGCGGATGACGCCCCGCGTTTCGTTCCAGCTTCAGCCGGTCGACCAGTTCCTCGAACCGGTGCCCCTGATGCTCGAGTCCATCGATGGCCACCTGCCGGACCTCGGCCAGATACGCGGCGAACGACAGCGTCCGGCGCGGACGCGTCCGCAGCGCGAGCGTGTTGACGAACATCCCGGCGACGCCTTCGAACTCCCGCCGTTCCCGCCCCGACGCCGCGATGCCCACGCAAAGATCCTCGCTCTCCGTGAGCCGCGCGAGCAGCACGTTCCACAGTGCGAGCAACACCACGTGCAGCGTCGAATGCTGCTGTTTCGCCAGCTCCCGCAACGCCGCCGCGACCGGCTGCGACAGGTTGAACTCCACATTGCCACCGCGCATGCTGCGCACCGCCGGGCGCGCAAAGTCCGTCGGCAGCTCGAGCGGCGCCGGCGCATCCGGAAAAATTTCCTCCCAATATTTCTGGTTCCGCGCCCACTCCTGCGCTCCTTCGCCCTCCACCTGCCAGACGGCGAAATCCATGAAGCGCCACTCCTCCGGCGGCAGCGTCTCGCCCTGATACGCCTCGAAAATCTCGCCGATGATCTGCGCGAAACAGCCGCCATCCACCGCGCTGTGGTGCATGTCGCATTGCAGCACCCACTCGCTCTCCGCGATGCGACGCAGCCGCGTCCGAAACGGGGTCTCCGTCTCGAGATCGAATGGCCGGATGAACCCGCCCAGCGCTTCGTCGAGCGTGGCGCCGAGTCGTTCGTCACACTCCAGCCCCGCCGCCGCCGGCAACACCCGCTGCTGAATCTCGCCCTTCTCCACGAACAGCACCGTGCGCAACGCGCTGTGCCGCGCCGTCACCGCCTCGATCGCCGCCGCCATCCGCGCCACGTCCACCGGTCCGCGCAGCCGGAACGACGCCGGCATGTTATACGCGACGCCGGTCGGATCGGCCTGTTGAATCGCATACAGCCGGCGCTGGCCCGACGACGCCGGCCCGACCGCGCG
Source organism: Verrucomicrobiota bacterium (assembly GCA_023430825.1). GTDB lineage: Bacteria > Verrucomicrobiota > Verrucomicrobiia > Opitutales > Opitutaceae > Opitutus. The sequence goes on from JAEYYL010000393.1 coordinate 1,607, forward strand.
ATCGCCCGTCGAAATCAGGTCCCGCGGCTGAGTCTTCGCCGCCGAACGCACCGCCACCGCGAGTTCGCGCACCGTCGGAGCGTTGAAGAAGGCACGCACGCCGACCTCCACGCCGAACACCGCCCGAACCATCGACAACAACCGCACCGCTTTCAGTGAATGTCCGCCGAGCCCGAAAAAATCCTCCTCTACGCCCACCTGGGCGAGCCCCAGCACGTCAGCGAACTTCGTCGCGAGTTCGGCCTCCACCTCGTCGCGCGGCGCGGCGTAGTGACGCGCGCGGTTGGCCCGCGGCTCCGGCAGCGCCCTGCGATCCACCTTGCCGTTCCGCGTCAGCGGCAGCGTATCCAGCAAAACGATATGCGCCGGCACCATGTAGCCGGGCAGATCGAGTTCCATCCGTTCATGCAGCCGATGGAGATAGCCCGCCAGACCATGCGCCCGGCCCGGATCGTTGCTCCAGCGCGCCTTCTCCGCGGCCGTCGCCATCGCCGCCGAAGGCTGCTGCCCCATCACCGCGGTTGCTGGCACACGCGCCACCACCATATCGAACATTCCCGGGTTCGGGTGCAGCACCACCTCCGCCCAGAGGCCCTGGCGTTTCGCCCAGGTCAAAGCACTCGCCGGAGTCACCCCGTTCGCCCGCTCGAGCACCGCGCCCAGCACCTGCTTGAGTTCAGCCGTGCGACAGGGCCCGCGGAGATTCGCCAATTGCTCCCACACCGCCACCGATGGCGCTGTCAGTGAATTAGGGATACACCGCACACACAGCGGATCGGCCGCACCCGCGACCAATCCCGCCAATGCCTCCAACGACCCCACCTCGCTCCACGAGATGCTGGCCATCGCCGGCTCCGCCACAAAGCGGGCCGGCTTGCGCACCACGACATCGTAGCGATACCGCGTCATCTCCGTCGGCCCGAATGTCTGCTTCGGCTGCGCACTCACGTCCGCCAGCCGCTGTGCCCCGAAATGCCAAAAATACTCCGGCGAGATGAACAACTCCGTCTCCGCCAAAATCGCCTCCTGCACCTGCTGCCGCAACGCCGCTCCCGGCGTCTCCGGCGCCGAACGATACACCTGCACCGCAGCGTGAAAACTTTCCAACAACCGCGCGTCCAACACATCTCCGACAAAGATCGCCCCGCCCGGCGCGAGCAGTTCCCACGCTTTCTCCATCACCTGGTCCAGATACTTCAGGCTCGGCAGATACTGCGTCACCGAGTTGATGAC
>JAEYYL010000399.1 GCA_023430825.1 Verrucomicrobiota bacterium
GAAGGCGGCTAACGCGCCGCGGCGAGCGCGACGCCGGGCAGCGAATAGACCGATGAGGTTTCGGGGACCGCGGGGGTGACCTCGCGGATCTTGAGCTGGCGCACGCCGCCCGGCGTGGACCATTTCACGACGTCGCCGATGCGACAGCCCAGCAGCGCCGTGCCGATGGGCGCGAGGATCGACAGTCGTTTCCGGTCGACATCGGCGCGATCCGGGAAGACGAGCGTGTATTTTTCGACCTCGCTCGTGCCGAGGTCTTCGTATTCGACGGTGGAGTTCATCGTCACGACGCCGGCGGGAATCGCCGCGGCGTCGATCACGGCGGCGCGATCCAACTCCTCGCGGAGGTTGCGGAGCGCGGTGTTGACGTTCGAGTAGAGCGCCGTGGCCAGCAGCAGCCGGAGTTTGGCGTAGTCGTCCTGGGTGATGTAGATCGGATTATGGTTCATGATGACGTTTGGTTTTGGGTTGGGGTTGGACCGCCGGCCCCGCGGCGCGGTGGGCGTGCGGGAGTGCGGCGAAGAAAATGGGGCGAGGCCGGTTGAGCGGCCGGGGCCGGCGGGGCGCCGGCCGTGAGGGGATAGACAGGCTGCGGCAGCGGCGGGCAACGCGCGCACGCGCGAGTCGGATGCGCGGCGGTCGGACCGTGAACGAACTCCCGGCACCGTGCTTCAGGTTCCGCCGCGCGGCTCAACCGCGCGGGACCTTCAGCTCACGGCCCGGGCGAACCCGGGCAGGATATAGAACGCAAGCACCGCCGCCGTCTGGAGGCGGGCGCAGAAAAAGGATTTCTGTGGCGTGTTCGGGTTCAATCTATGGCCACGTGTGCGCTCGAAAAAAAGTTTGTCAAGCCCTCAAGCGCTTTCCGCCGGCGTCCGCACTCGATCGGGTGTATCGACAAAATAGATACGAGCCGCGCGGACCCTCGCGGCGCGCGAAATCTTCTAGCGCGGATCAGTCCCGCTCACGTTTGCGCGCGAAGTGCCCGGCGGGCTTGACAAGTTTGCGTGCGTGGCCGTTGGTCCACGCAACTCCCCGCCCCATGTCGTCGTTTCACTCCGATTTTTCACCGTCGCTTCAGGCGGTTGTCATCTGTCCGGTCGCCGCCGGCGCCGTGAACTGAGGGGTCGCTCGAGCTTTTTCGAGACGGCCCGCCCGGATCATCCGCGCCGGCCGCAAACGCCCCCTGGGCGCTCGGGCTTCGCCCGCGGCTCTCGTCGGTCGCGGGGTCGATCAAACGACCCAGCGACGCAGGAAACTAGATCGTAGTTTTCCCCGCGCCACGACGCAGGCTGCCGGCGAGCGGCCGACTGCCTCCGGGGATTTCATCGGGAGCCGGTTCACCCCGGCTTGCGATTTGTGGTCAGGTTTTCGGCGGAACGTCCTGCGCGTTCCGAGTCTGCTGTTCGATTCACCGACATTCGCACCGAATGTCATTTGTTATCCTCCTATGATCCCAACCCCGACCTCCTCCTCCTCGAAACTTCTGCTGCGCGGCATCCATCTCGGCCTCACCGCCGCGATGAGAACGGCGCTCGAAACGAAAGCGGAACGGCTCTTCCGTCACGAGCCGCGGATTCTGCGCGTGCGCATCGATGTCGAGCCCGACTGGAACGGAAGGACGCGGGTGTTCACCGCCAAGGGTCGGGTCGAGATCGCAGGGCCGGACTTGACGGCATCGGTGACGACGCCCGACGCCTACTCGTCGATCAATCTGCTGATCGACAAACTGGACCGCCGGCTGCGCAAGCGCACGACCGCGGTCATCCGCCGGCGCACCTCGGACGACATCCGGTCTCGGCCGGCCGCCCTGCTCGCCGATTGACCCGTTTCGGCGGGGCGCGTCGCGCAACGGTGCGATGTGCTCCGCCGCCGGGCACCGCTTTGCCCTTCGCCTTCCCGCGGCCGGCTGGCCGGCTCGCGCGGCTCGGCGAGCCGCATTTCTCCAACTCCCTTCATTCCTCTCTCCCCATGACTCCCATGATCAAACAGCGCTCGCTCGGCCGGACCGGCCTCAACGTTTCCGAACTGTGCCTCGGCACGATGCATTTCGGCTGGAAAACCGATGAAGGCACTTCGTTCGCCATCATGGACGCGTTCCATGCGGCGGGCGGAAATTTCCTGCAGGCGGCAGCGGTGACGCCGCAGTTCTCGCTGCCCTCGATCTCGACGACGCTCGCCGAAGAGGTGGTGGGCCGCTGGCATCAGTCGCGCCGCATTCCGCGCCGCGATCTCGTGCTGGCGACGCGCTTGAACCTGCGCCTTCCGCGGGAACTCGGCTTGGATGTTCGCAACGTCGTGCGCGAAAGCGTGGCCGCGAGCCTGCAGCGGCTGAAAGTGGACTACCTGGATCTGCTCGTGGTCGAGTGGAACGAGGAGCTGCTGCCGAAGGAACGGTTGCTCGACGCCTTCAATGCGGTGGTGCGCGATTGCTCGGTCCGCTACGTCGGCGTGGCGAATTTCCCGGCCTGGCGTGTCGTCGACTGCATCGCGCTCGCCTTTCAGCGCAACGCCGCCCGGATGGAGACGGTGCAGGGCGACTACTCGCTCATGACTCGCGCGCGCTACGAGCCCGAGACGATGGCGCTGTGTCACGAACACCGGCTCGGCTTTGTGGCGTCGTCCCCGCTGGCCGGCGGTTTCCTCGTGGGGAGAGCGCGCGCCTCGGGTTCCGCCGACTGGAGCCGGCGCAAATGGATTCTCGATCGCTTTCAGAACACCTACGGCGACGCGGCGCGGGCGGCAGTGGCCGGCGTCGCGGCCCGGCACGACGCGAGCCCCGGCCAGATCGCCCTGGCGTGGGTGTTGAACAACCCGACGGTTTCGTCGGCCATGATCGGGGTCCGCTCGGAGGTGGAATTGCACGAGCTCGTCACGGCCGGCGAGATTGCGCTCACGTCGCGCGACTTGCGCGAACTCGCCGAAGCGACGGCGCTCGAGGAAGTGCGGATCGCGCATCCTCCGCTTCTGCCCAAACGCCGGCGGGCGGAGGCGCTGACGGTGTGACGCGTCGGCGGGAACGGCGCGAGCGAGGCGGACTACGGCAGCCCCCTCCGCCGGGCCCGTCCGGCGCCTCCCGCTGCTTACAACTGCAGGTTTTTCACCTCGATCAGGCCGTTCAACATGAGGACGACCGATTGCACCATCGGACAAGGCGGACAGGAAAACCGCACGCGGTCGCGCACGTAAGCGATGTCCTCGACGGAGAGCTTTTTCATCTCGTCGTTGATCTCCCGCAGCAATGCTTCGTCGCGCATGTCCTGAGGGCCGGCGGCCAGGCGGCGCAGTGCTTCGCGGACACGGGGAGTAAGGGAACGGCGGTTCATGTTCGATCGAGGGCGGGAACCTGCACACCCGGCTGCGAATGGCCAGCCGATCATCGGTTCGGCGGCCAGGCTCCGCGCGGCACCGCGCCGCGCACGCGAAGGAAACCCGGCGTAGCAAACCGGTCCTCCAAAGTTCGAGTGACAAAGATGTCGCCAGGCGCGGTGCACTGCCGCACTTCGTTCCTGCCCCCACCTCCACTTACCCCATGATCGTCCGCCAACTCGCCCATCTCTGTTTCTTCACTCACCAACTCGACGTCATGGTCGGGTTCTACCGCGACAAGCTCGGCTTTCCCGTCGCGTTCACGATGCGCAACGACGACGGCTTCCAATTCGGCTACTACTTCGACTTGGGCAACCATACCTTCCTCGAAATTTTCGACCAGGCCGGAGCGACGAAGATGTGGGGTGGGGATTCAACGCCGCGCAAACGAAACGACGGCGTTTATTTCGGGCACTTCTGTCTCGAGATTCTGGGCCTGGAGGAAACCTGCGCCGAGCTTCGCGCCCGTGGCGTGGAAATTCGGCGCCCGATCAAAACCGGCATCGATCATTCGCGGCAGGCGTGGATCGAAGACCCGGACGGGAATTCCATCGAACTCATGGAATACACGGCGAAGAGCCTCCAGTTGACGGCGGGCGTGCAGGGCCGGCACGAACCGACGGCCTGAACCGGCCGATCGCGGCGCTCCGCCGGTCGAGCGCGCGCTGCAAACGCCGCCGGGCTTCGAAGCAGCGCGCCAAAGCCACGCGTGGCGTCGAATGACGGTCATGCGCGATGCCGCTCGGCATTCCCCGGCAATTCTCTCTCGTAACGGCGTGCAACTCGTTACCCCCGTTCCCCTGCATCGTCGTCTCTGCGTCGCCGCCTTCCTCCTCGCCTCCGCGCTCGCCTCCGCGCAGCAGGCGAACGTCAATCTCGACTGGGACCCGCAGCGCAACACCGAAAACCTCACCCCCTTCAGCGCGCCGCTCAATTCGCCCGAGGTGCACGACGACCGCACCGTCACGTTTCGCGTGAAAGCGCCCCACGCGCAGAAGGTCGAACTCAACGGCGCCGTGCTCGCCGCCCTCGGACGCAATTGGGGCGAGACCGAACCCTTCACCAAGGGCGCCGACGGCATTTGGACGCTCACGCTCGGTCCGCTTCGTCCCGATCTTTACGCCTACCTCATCCGCATCGACGGCGTGCAGGTCGCCGATCCGAGCAACACGCAGGCTGCGTTTACCGGCATGCCGCCCTACAGCCAGCTCATCGTCCACGGGGACGGCCCGGCTTACTACGACGCGCGCAACGTCCCGCACGGCGCGATCACCCGTCACATATACCACTCCGATGTCACGTCGGGCGAACGCGACCTCTACGTTTACACGCCGCCCGGCTACGACCGCACGAAAACCTATCCCGTGCTCTACCTCGTCGGCGGCAGCGGCGAGTTGCCGCACAACTGGATCTACGACGGCCGGGTGAACTTCATCATGGACAACCTGCTCGCCGAGCAAAAGGCGGAGCCGATGGTGATCGTCATCCCGAACAACCAGGTCGTCCACCGCAACCATCCGAAACACGTCGAGCTGACCTTCAAGAAATTCGAGACCGAACTGCGCCAGCACGTGATCCCGCTCGTCGAGCGCGAGTATGCCGTGCGGCGCGATCCCCGCGGCCGCGCGCTTTCCGGTCTCTCGATGGGCGGCCGCCACACGATGTTCGTCGGCTTCAACTCGCTCGATCTCTTCGCCAACTTCGGCGTGCTCAGCGCGGGCGACGCCGACACGGAGAAAACCTTCGCCACCTTTCTGAACACGCCCGACGTGAACGCGAAGATCGATTACCTCTTCGTCGGCCTCGGCACGATCGAGGCAAAAGGCCGCTTCGGCGAACGAAGCGAGAACCTGCGGCAGGCGCTGGAAAAGCACGGCATCAAGCACGAGTATTACGTGGGCGGATACACCGCGCACGACTGGGCCACCTGGCGCCACCTGCTGCACGAGCGGTTCCTGCCGAATCTCTGGCGCAAATAATTCCTCGTCCCGCCGACATGACCCACGGTTGGTGGATTGAGGGTAGGAGCCTGCTCGCCGGCGATGCCGACGTGGCTCGCGGCGTGAGCAGCGGGATCGTTAGCGCAGAGGCCTGCCGATAGGCTCCGAGATAATGCTTTGTTCAGTTTTCCCATGAAGATTCCGACCATCGTTTTCCTCGCCTTGGGCGCCGCCGCCACGCTCGGCTTCGCCCAGACTCCCGCACCGGTCCCAACCGAATCCGGTCTCGTGCAGGGCGTCGCCCATCAGGACCTGACCATCTACAAAGGCATCCCTTTCGCCGCGCCGCCCGTCGGCGATCTGCGCTGGCGCGCACCGCAGCCGGCCGCGAAGTGGGAGGGTGTGCGCGCCGCCGACAAGTTCGGCCCCGATCCCTGGCAGGGCGATGGCCAGGGCGCCGTCAGCGAGGACTGCCTTTATCTCAATATTTGGACGCCCGCGAAATCCGCCGACGAAAAAGTCCCCGTGCTCGTGTGGATCTACGGCGGCGGTTTCTCGTTCGGTTCCAATTCCACGCCGACGCACAACGGCGAACACCTCGCGCGCAAGGGCGTCGTGCTCGTGACGATCAACTACCGCGTCGGTCCGCTCGGCTTTCTCGCGCATCCCGAACTCAGCGCCGAAAACCCGCGCCAGGTCTCCGGCAACTACGGTCTGCTCGACCAGATCGCCGGTCTGAAATGGGTGCAGCGCAACATCGCGGCGTTCGGCGGCGATCCCGACCAGGTCACGATTTTCGGCGAGTCCGCCGGCGGCATCGCCGTCAGCATGCTTTGCGCGTCGCCCGAGGCGAAGGGGCTTTTCCGCGGCGCGATTTCGCAAAGCGGCGGGTCCTTCGGCCCCACGCGCGCCACGACCTATCCCGGCGAGAACATGCGCACGCTCGCGCAGGCCGAAGCCTCCGGCGTCGCGTTCGCGCAGAAAGCCGGCGCCGCATCGATCGCCGAGCTCCGCCAGCTCCCGCCCGAAAAGCTTCCGGCCGGGTGGGGGAGCGGCGCCGCCTGGCCGATCGTCGACGGCTGGGTCATCCCCGACGACCAGCACAAGCTGTATTCGTCCGGGAACTACAACGACGTGGACATCCTCGTCGGCTACAACTCCGACGAGGGCCTGAGCTTCTCGCGCGAGAAAACGCCCGCCGAGTATCGCACCAACGTCGAGATGCGCTACGGCCCGCATGCCGAAGCCTTGCTCAAGGCCTATCCCGCCGGCGCCGACTCCGTGCCGAAGTCCGCGCGCGACCTGATGCGCGACGCGGCGTTCGGCTGGCAGACGTGGGCCTGGGCGACACTCCAGGCGCGCACCGGCAAATCCAACGTCTTCTATTACTACTTCGACCAGCATCCCGAGCGCGCCGCCGATTCCCCCGCCGCCGATCACGGCATGCCGCACGGCGTGGATGTGCCCTACGTGTTTCAAACGCTCGATCGCAACGACGCGAAGCTCACGACCGGCGACTGGGCGATTTCCGACACGGTGTCCACCTACTGGACGAACTTCGCGAAGCGTGGCGACCCCAACGGCCCGGGCGTCCCCGCCTGGCCGCGCTATACCGATGGCGATCGCCAGGTGATGTATTTCAAGAACACCGCGCAACCCGGTCCCGTGCCGAGCGCCGACGCGCTCGCCGTGCTCGATGCCTATTTCGCCTGGCGGCGCACGCCGGAAGGCGCGGCGTGGGCGAAGTGATCGGCGACTGCCGCCATCGTCAGCCATGAAGCTCCGTCCGCTTTTCGCCGCTCTTTTCATCACCGCCAGTCTGGCGTTTGCCGCCGAGCCGTTGCCCGGTGTGCCCGCCAGCTCGAACGTTCCCGGCGCCCCGTATCCACGAATCGACGACGAGGGGCGCGGCCTCTTCCAGCTCAAGGCGCCCGACGCCGCCGCCGTGCAGGTCAATCTGCCGCAGGGCAACTACCCGCTGACCAAAGCCACCGACGGCGTGTGGTCGGTCACCACACCGCCGCTCGAACCGGGTTTTCATTACTACGCCTTCCGCGTCGACGGCGCGCTGGTGTTCGATCCGGGCAGCCATGCCTTCTTCGGCGCCAGCCGTCACGGCAGCGGCATCGAGGTGCCCGAGCCCGGCGTGGATTTCTACACGCGCAAGGACGTGCCGCACGGCGACCTTCGCGCGAAATGGTATTTTTCAACGGTGACCGATTCGTGGCGCCGCCTCTTCGTTTATACGCCGCCGGGCTACGATGCGCAGCCGGACCAGCGTTACCCCGTGCTTTATCTCCAGCACGGCGGCGGCGAGGACGAGACCGGTTGGGCCAACCAGGGCCGGACCGATGTCATCCTCGACAACCTCATCGCCGCCGGCCGTGCGCGGCCGATGTTGGTCGTGATCGCCAACGGCAGTCTGCCGCGCGAACCCGGCGTCACCGCGCTCTACAGCCGCGCCGGCGTGACCGGCTTCGCCCGCGAATTGCTGGAAAACATCGTGCCGTTCGTCGAAGCGAACTTCCGTGTGCGAGCCGACGCCCGGCACCGCGCGCTCGCCGGTCTCTCGATGGGCGGCGGGCAATCCTTCTTCGTCGGCCTCGCGAACACCGACACGTTTTCCGCCGTCGGCGCGTTCAGCACCGGCCTGTTCGGTGGCATCCGTCCGCCGGGCGGAGCCGAGCCCGCGCCTTTCGACGCCGAGGCGGCGGTGCCGGGACTGCTCAGCGCGCCGCAGTCCTTCAACGACGCGCTCGATCTGTTCTACCTCTCCGTCGGCGAACAGGACCCGCGGATCGATGCCACGCGCAACATCGTCGCCGACTTCCGCGCGCGCGGCCTCGAGGTCGAGTTCGCTTCGTTCCCCGGCGGGCACGAGTGGCAGGTCTGGCGCAAATCGCTGCATGATTTTGTCCCGCGCCTCTTCCGCTGATTTCACCGCTCCCATGTCCTCGTTTCTGAATTTCGCTCCAGTGTTCCGCGTCGTGTTTTTCGGCGGTCTGCTGACCTGCCTCGTTTCCGCCGGTCTCGCGCAGGCGCCCGCCGCGCCGGCGGCTCCGACCGAACCTCGCCGGCCAGTCGGCACCGTGATCGTGCCGAGGATCGAGAAACCTGCCACCGCCGGCCCGCGCACGGAGCAGGACATGGGCGGCTATCTCATGGTGTATTTCAAGGACCAGACGCACTCCGCGTATTTCGCGGTCAGCCGCGATGGCTACGCCTTCACCGACGTCAACGGCGGCGATCCCGTTTTCGACGGCACCGCGCTCGCCGAGCAGAAAGGCGTGCGCGATCCGCACATCGCGCGCGGGCCCGACGGCGCGTTCTACCTCGCGATGACCGACCTGCATATTTTCGGCGACCGCGCCGGGCACCGCGATACGCGCTGGCAGCGCCCCGAGGAGAAATACGGCTGGGGCAACAATCGCGCGCTCGTGCTCATGAAGTCCTGGGATCTCATTCACTGGACGCACACGATCTTTCGCGTGGACCTCGCGTTTCCGGAACTCGGCGACATCGACTGCTCCTGGGCGCCGCAGACGACCTACGATCCCGTCGCCGGCAAGATGGTCGTGTATTTCACGATTCGATACGAAAACAAGCGCGCGAACATCTTCTGGTCCCACGCGGACGAGGCGTTCACGAAGCTCGAGACCGTTCCGCAAATGATCCCCGGCATCGGCGGCATCGATGCCGACCTCACGCTCGTGGACGGCACGTGGCACATGTTTTACGTCGCCGGGGCGAAACTCCGCTACGCCTCGTCCGACCGCCTCGCCGACGGCTACACCCCGACGCCCGAGCGCATCGATCCCGAGACCGTGGACACCGAAGCGCCGAACATCTTCAAGCGCACCGGCACGTCGACCTACGTGCTCATGTATGATGTCTATGGCGCACGCCCGAACAACATGGGCTTTAGCGAAACCGAGGATTTCAAAACCTTCCGCCACCTCGGTCGCTTCAACGAAGGTGTGATGAAGGGCACCAACTTCGCGCGCCCGAAACACGGCGCCGT
>JAEYYL010000432.1 GCA_023430825.1 Verrucomicrobiota bacterium
CGCGGCGGTCTCCGGTTTCGCCCAGACCGTCCGCGTCAATGAACCGGGCCGCACCTTCTGGCTCAAACTCGACGCCACCTATTGAGTTCCCGCGCGTCGGGCCCGAACCGGATGCTTCCCGCCGCCTATGCGGACTCATGCAGTCGAAGTGGTCCGCCCGCCGGTGACGTTGCGCACCAAAAGGCGGCACCCGACGTCCTCGTCGGGTTGATGGTCGTTCGCTCGCAAAACAGCCAACGGCCCGACGAGGACGTCGGGCTCCACCTGCTGCTGCACGAGTCCGTATCAGGCCGACGGGGCAGCCGCGATGAGATCGTCGATCGAATCGCTCTCGATGTTGATGTCGGCGAACAGCCAGGTCGAGAGGTAGCGCTCGGAACTCGACGGGATGATCGCGACGATCTGCTTGCCCTTGTTCTCGGGACGCTTCGCGAGCTGGATCGCCGCCCACACCGCCGCGCCGGACGAGATGCCGATCGGAATGCCGTCGAGCTGGTTGACCTGCTTCGAAACGGGGCCGGCCTCCGCTTCCTTCACCCGGATGACTTCGTCGTAGATCTTCGCATTGAGGACCGCCGGCACGAAACCGGCACCGATGCCCTGCAGTTTGTGCGGACCCGGCGTGCCGCCGGAGAGCACGGGTGACGCATCCGGCTCGACCGCGACGATTTTGACCCCCGGCTTGCGCGACTTCAGCACTTCGCCGACGCCGGTAATGGTGCCGCCGGTGCCGATGCCCGAAACCACGAAGTCGACCTGCCCATCGGTGTCGCGCCAAATTTCCTCGGCTGTCGTCGCGCGATGGATCGCAGGATTCGCTGGGTTCGCGAATTGTTGGAGAATGATCGCATTCGGGATCTTCGCGGCGAGTTCCTCGGCCTTCGCGATCGCGCCCTTCATGCCCTTCGCGCCTTCGGTGAGATACAGCCGCGCACCGAGAATTTTCAGGAGCTTGCGCCGCTCGACGCTCATCGTCTCCGGCATCGTGAGGATGAGTTTCAACCCCTTCGCCGCCGCAACGAACGCCAGTGCGATCCCCGTGTTGCCCGAGGTCGGCTCGATCAACACCGAGTTGGCATTGATCTTTCCCGTCTTCAACGCCTCGTCGATCATCGCGAAGCCGATGCGGTCCTTCACGCTCGAGAGCGGATTGAAAAACTCCAGCTTCAGCAGAATCTCCGCCTGCGCGCCGTGCGCCGCCGCCGTGCGGTTGAGCCGCACCAGCGGTGTGTTGCCGATCGTTTCCGTGATGTCGTTGTGTATCTTCGCCATGGTTGGGATGTGGTTGAGGTTTTTTGAGGAGGCTAAATCGCGTAGTCGTCGCTGAAGGAATGCGACTGGCGCAACCGGAGCCGGACGAGGTCGTTCACTTTCAATCCGAGTTGCTCGAATTCCGTGCGCGAAATCTCCACGTCGACCGGCTCCCGGTTGTGCACCTGCTCGAGCGTGAGCCGCGCCTGCGCGCCAGCCGCATGCACGTAACGCAAGACCGCGACGAGGCCCGCCGCGCCTGGTTCGTCCAGCGACACCTCGATGTCGTGCGGCCGCACATAAACCTGTCCGTTCTCCGCGACGGCCGTGCCCCGCGGCGCGACGCCCGCCTGCACCAGCGACTGCGCGCGCAGCACATTCACGTTGCCCAGAAACTCGTAAACGAACGGCGACGCCGGCCGGTCATAGACTTCCTGCGGCGTGCCGACTTGCTCGACGCGGGCATTGTTCATGATCACGACCTCGTCGGCGATCTCCAGCGCCTCCTCCTGGTCATGCGTGACGAAGAGCGTGGTGAGATGAATCTCCTCGTGAAACTTGCGCAGCCACCGTCGCAGCTCCTTGCGCACTTTCGCATCGAGCGCGCCAAACGGCTCGTCGAGCAACAACACCTTCGGCTCCACCGCGAGCGCGCGCGCGAGCGCCACGCGCTGCCGCTGCCCGCCGGAAAGCTGGCTCGGAAACCGCCGGTCGAGCCCTTCGAGCTGCACCAGCTTGAGCAGCTTGTGGACCCGTTCCGCGATCTCCGTTTTCGAGGGACGATTCGTCCGGCGAATGTTCAAGCCGAATGCGATGTTCTCGAACACCGACATGTGCCGAAACAACGCGTAATGTTGAAACACGAAGCCGACCTTGCGCTTGCCCGCGGGGACATTCGTCACGTCCTCGCCGTGAAACTGAATTTGTCCGCTGCCCGGGTCCGCCTGCTCGAGCCCCGCGATGATGCGCAGCAGCGTCGTCTTTCCGGAACCGGAGGGACCGAGCAGCGCGACGAGCTTACCGCGCGGCACGTTCAGGTCGACCTTGTCGAGCGCCGTGAACGCCCCGAATTTTTTCGAGATACTTGAAACTTGGATACTCATGCGGAGGGGAACATCGAACGTTGAACTTCGAACTCTGAACGCTGCATTGAATGAAAGGTCATTTGGGTTTTTTGAGCCGTTATGATGAAATCCCGATTCGGCTTCGCCGCCTGCGCTTCGCCGTGCTTTGGAAGAGCCGATGGGCCTGATCGCAGGACCTGTTGCGCGACGTGCAGGCCGGCCGGCGAACGTGACATGTGCTCGGTCAACCGAATGATCCGCGCCGCATATTCCAGCAAACGCTCCTCCAGATCGTATTTGTCCGCGCTCATGTTCAGGGTTTGGAATTCAACGTTCAGAGTTCAGTGTTCGAAGTTCGAAGTTCGAAGTTCAGTGTTCGAAGTTCGAAGTTCACCGCAGCGACCGCGCGTGGCGCCATTCCACGATGCTCTTCAGCACCAGCGTGACGATGGCCAGCAGCGCGAGCAGTGACGCCACCGCGAACGCCGCGACAAAGTTGTATTCGTTATAGAGAATTTCGACGTGCAGCGGCATCGTGTTCGTCTCGCCGCGAATGTGTCCTGAAACCACGGATACGGCGCCGA
>JAEYYL010000100.1 GCA_023430825.1 Verrucomicrobiota bacterium
GTGCGGGGGCGGGGCGGAGGCAAGAGGCGGGCGATCGCGGCGGCGAGTTCCTGAAGGTTGACGGGCTTGCTCAGGTAAGCGCTGGCGCCGGCGGAGAGGCAGCGCTGGCGGTCCCCGGCCATGGCGTTGGCCGTGACGCAGATGACGGGAATGTGGCGCGTGCGCGCGTCGCTGGAGATGATGCGCGTGGCTTCGAGGCCGTCCATTTCGGGCATGTTGACGTCCATGAGCACGATGTCGGGCGTGTCGACGCGGGCGCGGGCGACGGCTTCGATGCCGGTGCGGGCGATGACGGTGCGGCAGCCTCGCATCTGGGCGAAATAGCGGATGAGCGCGATGTTGTCGGGGTTATCCTCGGCGATGAGGAGGAGGGGCGAGCCGGGGAAAGGCTGGTCGCTGCCGGGCGCGGCGGTCGGCGCAGCGGAGCGGGGGTCGTCGGCGCGTGGGCCGGCGAGCTCCTCGGGGGCGAGGGGGAGGGTGACATTGAAGCGGCTGCCGACGTCGGGCGTGCTGTCGATGGTGACGGTGCCGCGGTGCATTTCGGCCATGCGCTTGACGAGCGCGAGACCGAGGCCGGTGCCGCTGTAGCGGCGGGAAAGTGCGCTGTCGATTTGGACGAACGGTTTGAAGAGTTTTTTCTGGTCGTCGTCGCTGATGCCGATGCCGGTGTCCCAAACCTGAAACACGACGGCGGGAGGGGATTCGTTCTGGGTGACGAGGATGCCGCCCTTGCCGCCTTCGGGGGTGAACTTCGTGGCGTTGGACAGCAGGTTGACGAGGATCTGCTTGAGGCGGCGGGGGTCGGCGGTGACCGCGGCGCAATCCTGGCGATACTCGACGCTCAGCTGGAGTTTCTTTTTCTGGGCGGTCTCGCGGACCATGCGGAGACTGGCTTCGCAGACTTCGCGGATGCTGACCTGTTGGGCTTCGAGCTGGAGTTTGCCGGCCTCGATTTTGGAGAGGTCGAGGATGTCGTTGATCAACGCGAGCAGGTGACGGCCGCTTTCCTCGATGCTGCGGATGCACTCGATCTGGCGTTCGCCGAGCGCGCCGAGTTTTTGTTCGCGCAGGACCTCGCTCATTCCGAGGACGACATTGAGGGGGGTGCGGAGTTCGTGGCTCATGCTGGCGAGGAACTCGGTCTTGGCCTGGCTGGCGGACTCGGCGGCGGCGCGGGCGTGCTGCAACTGCGTCGTGCGCTCGAGCACGCGCGCGTCGAGGCTTTGGAGAAGCTCGCGCAGGCGACGGTTGGAGGCATCGCGTTCCTCGACCGAACGGGCCAGTTCGCGGTGCGATTCGCGAGCGCGCTGAGCAGCGGCGTGCAGGTCGTCGCCGAGTTGCAGGATCTCGCGGGGCACGCCCGCGTTCTCCGGGAGGGCGGGCTGGAGGGGAGGGTCGTCGGTGAGCTGGCGGTTCCAAGCGAGCAATTGCTGGAGCGGCTGGGTCACGGAATTCGCGGTGTCATGGGCGAGGAGCAACGCGATGCCGATGGCGAGGGCGGCCCAAAGTGCGGTGGTGAAGTAGAAGATGGCGATACTCCGCTGGGCGACCCAGACCGGCTCCTGGCTGAGCACGCGCCAGCCGAGCCCGGGCACCTCCGCGCCGGCGCAGAGGAAAAGTTCGTCGCGCGAAGTGCCCTCCTCGCGGATGGGTTGAATGAACGCGTGGTTGGCGGGCGTCGCGTTGGGCAGCAAGGTGAGGGCCGGCAGGTGAGCGAGGCGGCCGCCGGCGAAGAGCAGGTTCCCCGCGCGGTCCAGCAGCGCGACATCGCGGTCACCGGGAATGCCCGATCCCTGGATAGCGGCGACGAGCTGGTTGAGGTCCAGGGCTCCTGCGATCACGAATTCAACGCCCCCGTGGGGCCCGATGACCGGTGCGCTCACCACCACGAGGGCGGACGGATGGAACAGCCGTCCGGTGAGCCCGTCGCTGACGTAAGCGGCGCGGGTGGCGATCGCTTCGCGAAAATAGGACCGATCGGATATGTTCGGCAGAGTCTCCAGTGGGCGCGCCGGCTCGCCGGGAGGAGTCAGGAAAGCGATCACCTGGCCCGTGGGCTCGGCCATGGCGAGACTGCGGAATCCGGGATATTCGCGGCGAATGCTGTCGAGTTCGCGTTGCAACGCCGGGAGGGAGCGGTCGTGTCCGGCGCCGAGGTCCCAGGCCAGCGTGGAGACGACGCGCCGGTGTTCGTCGACGTGTTTTTGGACGATGCGTGCGATGCGACCGGCCCATTCGACTTCCCGGGCGATCGCCTCGTTTTCGCGAGTTGCGTCGAACTTGTGGCCCGCCAGCAGTCCGAGGGCCACGAGCGGCAAACTGGCGATCACGCTGAAGCGCTGGCGGAGTAGGGTGCGGAGGGAAGCGGGTGTTCGCGGGATCGGTGGCACGATCGCGGGCCAGTGGCGCGAGAGGAGGTATTGCGCGGAGATGGCGGCGAGGGCCATCACCGGGCCGTTCACGCCGATTGCGATCGGTGCGGCGACGTTTTGGGGGAACGGGAGGTCGGCGAAAAGGTGCGTCCATGCGGCGGCCAACGGCAGCCCGATCACCCCCCAGTAGCCGACGACGGCGGGCAGGGTGCGCCAGCGTCGCCGCCAGATCAGATAGCCAATGCAGAACGCTTCTCCCACAAAACACACGAACGGGGCGGCCTCGGCCCAGTCCATCGCGAGCCGGGAAAATGCGATGGCTGCGGCCAGCGCGCCGAGCCAGGGGCCGAACGCGAATGCGCTGAGTAGCGAAAAGAATCCGCCGAAGACCAGGCTGGTCTCTCCGAATACGGACAACGACCACGCATTCGCGACAAAGCCGAGCCCGCCGCTGAAAAGCGCGAGCGTCAGCGGCCGGGTGGTCCAGGAGAGCGGGGCGTTCGATGCCACGGTCAAAAGTCTATCGTCACACGCGGCGCGAGTGTGAGCGTAAACACTGCGGGCCGCAATCCACGAGCGAGCCATTGCGGCACGCCGCCGGGCGAACTCAGGCCGGGATGATGGCGTCGCCGATGCGCAGCCGACCCGATTTGGTCTCGTGGATGAGATTCTGGCCGAAGTTGACGTCGCTGGGCTCGCGGGCGTCGCGACGATAGGTTGCGAGAGTGCGCAACGGCTCCTTGCCGGCGCGTTCGCCTGTGCTCTGGTCGGTGGTCGTCACGATGCAGCGGCTGCACGGACCGCCAGCGCGGAAAAGGATTTCGCCGATGCGCACGCGCGGCCAGGCGTCCTCGGCGAAGGCGTCGCTGCCGGCGATGACGAGATTCGGGCGAAAGCGATCCATCGGCACCGGTTCTTCGCCGTGTGCGACGATGCGGTCGTTGAGGTCGGCGAGCGACGCTTCGCTGGTGACGAGAAAGGGATACGCGTCGCCGAAATGAACGAAGTCGTCGTCGGCGGCGCGGGTTGGATCGAGCACGGGACGGCGAAAACGTTCTCCGATGCGCACGAGGTGACACGTCACGCCGAGGAACGAGGAAAGGAAGTGCGACGCCTCGGGACCGCAATCCTCGGCGAGGAGGCCCTCGCTTTTCCAGATCGAAACGGTGCGGAGCGAAGGCGGCGCGGCGGCGGGATCGGCGCGGAGCGGCACGGCGACCGTGTCGCCGGCGTCGGTGCGGAGAACGAGATGGCCGGCGGTGAGATCGGTGGCGAGGAGCGCCATGCGCGGGAGCGGGCGCTGGGTGAGATGGCGGCCGTGTTCGTCGACGACGAGAAAGCGCCGATCGCCGACGAGGCCGAGGGCATCCACGTCCGCGCTGGTGACGGCGAGACCGCGGAGTGATTTCACCGGGTAGATGAAAAGGCCGGAGAGGTGCATGGCGACGGGTTCAGCGTTCCGGGTTCGGGGTTTCGGGTTCCGCGGGCTTCAGTAGTTAATATGCGGATACCGGAGGCCGCGGCGGCGACAATCGGGAAAGGACTGTGCCGGTCACTTGCGGCGGTAGGTGGCGAGGTAGCGCCGCTGTTTGGGCGCCGTGGTGAAATCGGTGGGCGCGATGCCGTCGAGCCCGTAACAGATGCGCAAGCGATCGCCGACGAGCTGGTAGATGCAAGGAAGGGTGCGGCCGGCATTGGGGCCGGTCCGGCCGTGAAGGATCAGCGTTTTGGTCTCCGGGTTGGCGCCGAGCTCGAACGTGCCGCGGTCGGAGACCTGGGCGTCGAAGTGGACGACGTAAGTGCCCTGGCCAAGCGTGAGCTGGGTGCGCCGGGTGACGAGGTCGGGTGCGCTTTCGCCGTCGAGTTCGGCGCGCACCATCTGCCAGCGGCCCTCGAGCGGGGTCATGCGGGCTCCTCCGAAGTCGGGAGCGATTTCTGGGCTTTCGCGCCGAGTGTTTTCAACTCTTCCACTTGGGAGAGCAGATTGCCCCGGCCGGTTTTTAGTTTGCCGAGCACGTCTTCGTAGGTCGTGCGCGCACGACCGAGATGTTGTCCGAGCGTTTCCAAGTCGTTGAAGAGACCGGCGAACTTGTCGTAGAGGAGGCCGCCGCGGCGGGCGATTTCCTGCACGTTGCGCGTCTGCCGGTCCTGTTTCCAGAGGAGCGCGACCGTTTTCAACGTGACGAGGAGCGTGGGGGCGGTGCAGAGGACGACGCGGCGTTCGAGCGCCCACTCGTAGAGCGACTGGTCGTTTTCGACGGCAAGGGTGAACGCGGGCTCGAGCGGCACGAACATGAGGACGTAGTCCGGGGTGACGAGCCGGCCGGTGTCTTCGTAGCGTTTGCCGGAGAGTTCCTCGATGTGCGTGCGGACGCAGCGGATGTGTTCCTGGGTGAAGCTGGCGCGGGCGGGATCGTCGGCGGCGTTGACGCATTTCTCGTAGGCGAGCAGCGAGAGCTTGGAATCGATGACGAGGTGGCGCTGGTCGGGCAACCGGATGACGACGTCGGGGCGGAGGCGGCGGCCATCGTCGGTGGTGAACGATTCCTGCGTGAGATAGTCCTGGCCTTTTTGCAGGCCGGCGGCGGCGAGGAGGCGATCGAGGACGAGCTCGCCCCAGGCGCCGCGAACCTGCGACTGGCCTTTCAACGCGCGGGTGAGCGCGTGCGCCTCATCGGTGATGCGGACATTGAGCTGCCGGAGCTGTTCGATCTGGGCCTTGAGGGAGACCCGGTCGTCGCTCTCCGTTTTATAGACGGTGTCGACGCGCGTGCGGAAGTCGGTGAGCTGCTGGCGCAGCGGGGTAAGGAGTGAATCGATCTGCGTCTTGTTGTGTTCGCTGAACTTCGCGGATTTCTCCTCGAGGAGGCGGGAGGCGACGGCCTGAAACTCGGTTTGCAAGGTGGCGCGCAGCTTCTCGATGTCGGCGAGATATTGCGCGGCGCGGCGTTCCTGATCGGCGAGGCGCGCGGCCTCGGCCTCGAGGCGGACTTCGACGCGGGCCTTCTCGTCCTGCAAGGTGATGACGCGGTCGCGGAGCGTGGCGGATTCGGCGGCGAGGCGCGTGACTTCCTCCTCGCGCACGCGGAGGCGTTCGGCGAGCGGGGCGTGGCGGGCGGAGAGAAAAAACCAGACGAGCAGGCCGGTTATCAGCGCGGCGGATACGGCGGCGACTAGAATCACGTGAAGAGTTTTCCCTATGAGTTCCGCGACGCAATACCGGATGCGCTCCTTGACACGCCGAAACGCGCGATGCATTCACGATGTTTGAATGGAGGTCCGGTTGTCCGCGCAATGCGCCGTCCCCGCGCCTTCACGAGTCTCTGCCGATGCTCACTGAAAATCTCCCCGCACAACCGGCCACGGCCGCGAAGCCGCTGGTCCTGGTGGTCGACGACGAATACGGTCCGCGCGAATCGATCGCGTTTACGTTATCGTCCGAATTCACCGTGGAAACGGCCGAGCGCGCCGGCGAGGCGCTGGGCAAGCTGCGGGCGAAGCAGTTCGCGGTCGTCGTATTGGATATTCGGATGCCGGAGATGGATGGCATTCGCGCGCTGGAGGAGATCCGGAAGATCGATCCGCTGGTGTCGGTGGTGATGCTGACCGGCTACGGCACGCTGCTGACGGCGCAGCAGGCGATGGTGGCGGGCGCGAACCAGTATCTGCGCAAGCCGCCGGACATCGCGGAGTTGATCGACGCGGTGCGGAAGCAGTCGGAGGCATCGCGGCTGCGGCGGCATCAGGCGAAGCTGAGCAACGAGGCGCGCGAGATGAACGCGGCGCTGAAGCGCGAGATCGAGCAGAAGGAGCCGCATATCTGGCAGGGGCGGGCTTCGGTGGAGCTGGTGCACGATTTGAACAATCCGCTCACGGTGGTGGTCGGTTACGCGGCGCTGCTGGTGGAGGAGGCGCGGGCGGTGGCAGCGCAGGATCCGGAGCGCGGGCGGCGGCTGCGGGACTATGCGGGCATCGTGGAGAAGGCCGCGGAATACTGCCACCATCTGTCGGAGAACTGGCGGCAGGCATCGAAGCAGGCGACGGAATTCTCGCGGCTCGACCTGGTGCAGGTGGTGCAGGAGGTGCGGCAGGTGGTGTTCTTCGGCGAGATCGCGGTGCAGTTCGCCGGACTGGCAACGGCGATGGTGCGCGGCTCGAAGTTTGAGCTGATGCGGGTGTTTCAGAACATCTTCAAGAACTCGCTCGAGGCGGGCGCGAAGCAGCTGATGGTGTCGGTGCTGCGCAATGGCGATCGTATCGAGATTTCCGTTACAGACAACGGCGGTGGGATGGATGCGGAGCACGTGCGGCGGGCGCTGAAGGGCGGTTTCAGCAACAAGGAAAACGGCACCGGGCTGGGGTTGAGCATCTGCCGGCATCTGCTCGGCACGCACGGCGCGACGCTGGCGCTGGAATCGACGCCCGGCAAGGGCACGACGGTTCGCATGGTGTTTCCCGCGGCGGGCTGACGGCGAGATGAAGCGCCGTCGCGTAAAAATTACCGGGATCGGGCCGGTGACGCCTGCTGGCATCGGGCGGGAGGCGTTCTGGCGCGGGATTCTCGAACCGGTGAGCCGGGTGCGGCCGTTCACGAAGCTGGGCGAGGAATACGGGCCGCTCGTGGCGGCCCACCTGCCGGATTTCGAGCCGGGACATTACATCGAGCGGGGGCGGCTGCCGAAGGGTGCGTCGCGGCAGACCTCGTTTGCCGCGGTCGGCGCGGTGCTCGCGTTGCAGGACGCGCAAATCCCGCGCGAGGAACTGGAGAAGGCGCCCTGTGCGATCGTCACGGGTTCGAGCATCATGGATTTCGGGAGCATCGGGGGAGCGATCGATGCGGTGCACAAGCGCGGCGTGCGCGGGGCGCAGCCGCGGACGCTTTATGCGATGGGCATCTCGAGCGTGCCGAGTTCGGTGAACCAGGTGCTGGGGCTGACGGCGCGGACGATGGCGGTGTCGACGCAGTGCAGTGCAGGGATGGACGCGATCGGCTATGCGACGGACTTGGTGGCGAACGGCGAGGTGGACATCGCGATCTGCGGGGGAGCGGAGGCGCCGCTGCACCGGTTTCCGCTGGTGGAACTGCGGGCGGCGGAGCTGACGCCGGCGACAACGGAGATGCCGGAGCGGCTGGCGCGACCGTTCGACCTGTGGCGGACGACGGGGGTGGTCAGCGAGGGGGCGTGCATGTTCGTGCTCGAGCCGGAAACGAGTCCAAGAAATGGATACAGTTACGTGGCCGGGTATGCGTTTGCGACGGACGAGGCCGACGACATCTGCAGCGGCATGGTGATGTCGGCGCGGCTGGCGGCGGCGGAGGCGCGGATTCGGCCGGGTGAAATCGAGGCGATTTGCGCGTGGGGTCCGGGGCACAAGCAGGTGGATGCGGGGGAGGCGCGGGCGATGGGGCGGCTGTTTGGGGCGGGGTTGGCGGAAATTCCGGCGGTGTCGATTCAGGGGGCGGTGGGCACGACGTTGGGGGCGACGCCGGCGATCCAGATGGCGGCAACGGCGATGGCGCAGCGGACGGGAGTCATCCCGCCGACGGTGAACTGGCGGCATCCCGATCCGGCGTGCCCGTTGAATCTCAGCGGCCGGGCGCGCACGCTGCCGCATGAACGGACGTTGATCAACTCGCACGGGGCGGGCGGCGTCAACGCGAGCCTGATTCTGGAGCGATGCTGATCACTACGGCACTCCTGGCGGCGCCGGTGGTGGCCGTGGTCGGCGCGTTTATTTTCTGGGCGAATCCGGGCCGGCGGGTGAACCAGCTGGTGCTGGTGGGGACGCTGCAAACCGCTGCGTGGTTGGCGTGCTGGCACATGGCGGTGACTACGCCGCCCCCCGACGGGCTATACTGGCTGCGCTGGACCTCGGCGGTGGGCGGCCTGACGCCGCTTTCCTTCTGGATCGTGAAGGAGAGCATTCTTGGCGAACTGGACCGGCTGACCCTGCGGTGGGTGAAGCGGAGTTTGGGCTGGCTGATCCTGCCGGTGGCGGTCGCCGGGATTCCATTCACCGACTTTTTCATCCCTTCGCACTCGACCGATGCGAACCGGGTTTTCGGCTGGGGCTACTACGTTTACATGGGGTCGGAGTTTCTGTTTTACGCCCTCCTTTTGTTTACGGCGTTCAACCGCCGGCGCAGCCTGACTGGCGCGCAGCGGCTGGAGCTGCAGGTTTGGCTGGGAGGGGGGTGCAGCATGTTCATTGCGGTATGGGCGCTGAGTGCGCTGAGCACGGCGACGCAGGACCCGATGTTTCGCCGGCTGATGCCGATCGCCGTGCTGGTCTTCTACGGGGCGACGGCGATTTCGATCACGCTTCACCGGATTTTCGACGCGCGGCAGATCGTGTTGGTGAGTGTGGAAAAGCTCCTGCTGGTCTTTGCCGTGGGCGGAGGGGTCTATCTGCTCGATGGCGCGTTGTCGCGGATGTTGCCGGCGCCGTTGCCCTTCATCGGAACGGTGACGGTGGGCCTGTGGTTTGCGATCACACTCAACGGCTGGCTGAATCGCTGGTTTCAGTTTTATCCGCAGGCGATGGCGGCGCGGCAGGCGACCTTTACCGCGGCGCGAAGCGAATCGCGCGCGGACAAGCTCGAGCAGGCGTTTCGGAACATCCTAAAAGGATGGGGCCAGACGGACCACGCGGTGGTCGTGGTGGGAGGCAAGGGGTTGTTGAGCGGCAGCGGCTTGGAACTGGCCGACGACAGCCCAGCGGTGCGGGCGTTGCGCCATTTGCGCTGGGCGACGCCCGAGCGGCTCGTGCGTGAGCGCTCGACCGCGGAGCGCGACGCATTGCGGACTTTGCTGAACGACCATGGCCTTGGGGTGCTGGTGCTGGTCGAGGGGGCGACGTTGACGGCGCTGGTCGGCGTCGGCGTGTCGGCGTCGCGGCGGCCCTTCACTTATCCCCAGGTGGCGCAATTGATGGAGCTGGCGTCGATCATCGAAAATGCGCTCGAACGGGCGCATTTCTCGGTAAAGGCGCAGCATGCGGAGCAGCTGGCGACGGTGGGTTTGCTGGGGGCGAGCTTGGCGCACGAAATCCGGAACCCACTTGTGACGATAAAGACCTTCGTGCAATTGCTGCCCCAGCACCATCAGGACCAGGCCTTTCGCGACAAATTCTTCACTTTGATCGGCGACGAGGTCACGCGGATCGACCGGCTCACCGAGCAGTTACTCGATCTGGCGTGGGGGGGGGGGGGGGGGGGCGCCCGCGGGCGGGGGGGGGGGGGGGGGGGGGGGGG
>JAEYYL010000192.1 GCA_023430825.1 Verrucomicrobiota bacterium
CCCCCCCCCCCCCCCCCCCCCCCCCCCCCGCGACTCCATCCAACATCCACCGCCTCGGCCAACGGTGGGCGGACGACTGTCGCGCCGCCGAATTTTGTTTTGCCCCGCCCGGCGCCCGCCGCGTTAACTGCCCGCTCCATGACCCTCATCGACGACCTGCAATGGCGCGGCCTTCATGCCGACTGCACCGACCTCGACGCGCTCCGCGAGCGCCTCGCTCAAGGCCCGGTGACGCTCTATTGCGGTTTCGATCCCACGGGCGATTCGCTCCACGTCGGCCACCTCATGGGCCAGCTCACGCTCCGCCGTTTCCAACTGGCAGGCCATCACCCAATCTGCCTCGCCGGCGGCGCGACCGGCATGGTCGGCGATCCCTCCGGCAAATCCGCCGAGCGCAATCTCCTCACCCGCGAACAGCTCGCGCACAACGTCGCCTCGATCAAGGCGCAGCTCGGCCGCCTGCTCGATTTCAACGCCGCCGCGAATCCCGCGCGGCTGGTCGACAACGCCGACTGGACCGCGCCGATCTCGTTTCTCGATTTCCTGCGCGACGTCGGAAAACATTTTTCCGTCAACGTCATGCTCGCCAAGGACTCCGTCCAGTCGCGCCTCAGCGGCGACAGCGGCATCAGCTACACCGAGTTCAGCTACCAGCTGTTGCAGGCTCACGACTTCTACGTCCTGCGCCGCGACCTGAACTGCGAACTGCAGATCGGCGGCAGCGACCAGTGGGGCAACATCACCGCCGGCACCGACCTCATCCGCAAAAAACTCGGCCAGCCCGCCTGGGGCTGGACCTTCCCGCTCATCACGAAAAGCGACGGCACGAAGTTCGGCAAAACCGAAGGCGGCGCCGTCTGGCTCGATCCGCAGCGCACCAGCCCGTATCGCTTCTACCAATTCTTCGTGAACACCGAGGACGCGATGGTCGTCACCTATCTCAAGAAATTCACGTTCCTCTCGCGGCCCGAAATCGAAGAGCTCGAAGCGAAACACCTCGCCAATCCCGGCGCCCGCGAAGCGCACCGCGCGCTCGCGCGCGAAGTCACGACGATCGTCCACGGCGCGGCCGCCGCAGCCGACGCGATTCGCGCGAGCGAGATCATGTTCGGCGGCAATCTCGACGGCATCGCCGAGTCCGTTTTCCAGGACGTCGTCGGCGAAATTCCCACGAAGGATCTCGAGCGCGCGAAACTCGAAGCGGCCGGCACGCCACTCGTCGACGTGCTCGTCCACGCCGGCCTCGCACCCTCGAAAGGCCAGGCGCGAAAGGACGTCGAAGGCGGCGGCATCTACGTGAACAACGTCCGCGCCACCGAAGCCGCGCGCGCCCTCACGACCGCCGACCTCCTCTTCGGCCGCTATCTCCTCCTCCGCAAAGGCAAGCGCACCTACACCGTCCTGCGCGTGGTTTGAGCGGAACGGCACTTGCGCTCCCTCGTGCGCCTTTGCAGGTTTCACGCATGACAACGACGGTCGAGGCGATCTACGAGAACGGCGTCCTCAAACTGCCCGCGCCCTTGCCGCTCCCCGAGAAAACTCCGGTCACCGTCACCATTGAGACCGCCGCGATGGATTCGGAACGCGACGCTTGGCTTCGCGTGAGCGAAGACCGTCTCGCCGCTGCCTGGTCGGATGCCGACGATATTTTCAATGAGCTTCTCGAGAAGTGAGATCGTGCTTTTGCCGATCCCCTTCACGGATCTGAGCAGTCGAAAAGTCCGGCCAGCTGTCGTCCTGGGGAATAGCCCCCACCGCGGAGATATCTTCGTCGCACCGATTTCATCGCAGCTTTCGAATGTCGCGTTTTCCCTCGGTGAGTGGCGCGCCGCCGGACTCAACGTCGCCTGTGGCGTGAAGCCGCAGATCGCGACGATCGAGGATCGGTTGGTCGTGAAAACCGTCGGACGGCTGACGCCGCAGGACGAGGCATTGCTCGATACGCACCTCCGCGGATGGCTCGGCTTTTCGACGCGTTGAAAACCCGCTTCATCGTCAACCCCCGCTCCGGCCGCGCCGCGCGCGCCCTCGACGCGGTGCGCGCGTTCGCCGCGTCCCGCGACGCGCAAGTCGTCCTCACCGATCGCCCGCGCCACGCCGGCGAACTCGCCGCCGCTGCGGTCGCCGATGACTGCGAACTTGTCGTCGCCGTCGGCGGCGACGGCACGATGAACGAGATCGCCTCCGTCCTCGTCGGCACGCCCGCCATTCTCGGTCTCATCCCCTGCGGTTCCGGCGACGGCCTCGGCCGTCACTTGCGTATCCACGGTTCCACCACACACGCGCTGCGCATCCTCGAAACCGGCCGGCCCCGCCTCATCGACTCCGGTCTCGCCGACGGTCATCCGTTCTTCACCGCCGCCGGCCTCGGCTTCGAAGCCGACATCGCCGAGCAATTCAACCGCCTCGAACACCGCGGCTTTCTCCGCTATCTCCTCACCAGCGCGCACGCCTTCCGTCGTTGGGAACCGCAACGCTACATCGTCACGCACGAGCACGGTCGTGACGAGTTCACCGCCTTCACCCTCGCCGTCGCGAACAGCAACCAATACGGCAACAACGCCCGCATCGCACCGCACGCCCGCGCCGACGACGGTGCGCTCGACCTTTGCGCCGTCCCCCCGGTCAATTTCTTCAACGCCGCTCCCTTGGTCGCGCGCCTCTTCTCCGGCACGGTCGATCGCGCCCGCGGCGTGCTGAGCCGCCGCGGCACGCGTTTCACCGTCGAACGCCCCGCCGCCGGCCCGTTCCACACCGACGGCGAACTTCACCACGCCGGCGCCGTCGTCGAATTCACCATTCGCCCCGCCAGCCTCCGCATCATGGCGCCAGCGTAGGGCGGGCTGCAGCCCGCCCTCCACGCTCTACGTGCGGGCGGACACACCGCACTACCGCGACAGCCCGCCCCACCCTCACGCCGTCGCAAAATACGCCAGCCCGCCCGCGGTTTGCTTCACCGCCGGCAGCCCATCGATCAGTTCGCCAATCGGGTCCCAGCGGCCATTGACCAGCGCGTCGCGCGCCGATTCGCGAATCGAAATCTTCACCGCCTGCCCGGCAAAACGCACTTCCTGCTTCGCCAGATCGATGGTCACTTCGGTCGTCGGATCCTTTTCCACCGCCGCCGCAATCTTCGCAATGTCCTCGCGCGCGGCCGACACGCACGGAATCCCGAGACCCGTGCTGTTGCCGAAAAAGATCTCCGCGAAGTTCTCCGCGATCACGGCCTTGAACCCGTATTTCTGGATCGCCTGCGGCGCATGCTCGCGCGACGAACCACAACCGAAGTTCGACCCCGACAGCAGGATCGTCGCGCCCTTGAAACGCGCCTCGTTCAACGGATGCGCCTTGTCGGTGCCGTCCGCGTTCTTGCGCACGTCGTAGAACAGGAATTCGCCGAGCCCGTCGAACGTCACGCACTTCATGAAGCGCGCGGGGATGATGCGATCGGTGTCGATGTCGTTGCCGGGCACGCTCACCGCGCGACCGACGACCTGGGTGATTTTTTCGAGAGCCATTTTAGAAGGTGTTTTCTTTCCCGCGAATCACGCGAATACTCGCGAATTCAGCAGGGTTTATTCGTGTCAATTAGCGTGATTCGCGGGAGGTGGATCGGGTTCTAGTTCGCGTTCACGTCGAAGACTTCGCGCGCATCCGCCACGCTGCCGGTCACCGCCGCGGCGGCCACCATCAGCGGGCTCATCAAAATCGTCCGCCCGGTGGGCGAACCCTGCCGGCCCTTGAAGTTGCGGTTCGACGAACTCGCGCAGAGCTGGTCGCCGATGAGCTTGTCCGGATTCATCGCCAGGCACATCGAGCAACCCGCCGCGCGCCATTCGAAACCCGCCTCGCTGAAAATCTTGTCGAGCCCGAGCTTCTCGCACTGCAGCGCCACGATCTGCGAACCGGGCACGGCGATCGCCTTCACGCCCGGAGCGACGCGCTTTCCTTTCACGAACCGCGCGACTTCCTGAAAATCGCTCAGCCGCCCGTTCGTGCACGAGCCGAGGAACGCCACGTCGATCTTCGTGCCCTTGATCGGCGCGCCCGGCTGCAGCTTCATGTAGGCCAGCGCCTCCACGATGCCCGCCTTCTCGTCGACCGACGTCGTCGTATCCGGATTGGGGATATTCTCGGTGATCGAGATGCCCTGACCCGGGTTGATGCCCCACGTGACGGTCGGCGCGATGTCAGCGGCATCGATCGTCACGACGTCGTCGTAGTGACAGCCCGGATCGCTCGCCAGACTCTTCCAGCGCGTCACCGCTGCCGTCCACGCATCGCCCTTCGGCGAATACGGCCGGCCTTCCAGATATTTGAACGTCGTCTCGTCCGGGTTCACGTAGCCGACGCGCGCGCCGCCTTCGATCGACATGTTACAGACGGTCATGCGCTCTTCCATCGTGAAGCGGTCGAACACCTCGCCGCCGTATTCGTAGGCGAAGCCCGTGCCGCCGTTCACGCCGAGGATGCGGATGATGTGGAGAATGACGTCCTTCGCATACACGCCCGGCCGCAGCTTCCCGTTCACATTGATCCGGCGAACCTTCAACGTCCCGAGCGCCATCGTCTGCGTCGCCAGCACATCGCGCACCTGACTCGTGCCGATGCCGAACGCGATCGCGCCAAACGCCCCGTGCGTGCTCGTGTGCGAATCGCCGCACGCGATGGTCGTGCCCGGCTGCGTGATGCCCTGCTCCGGCCCCACGATGTGCACGATGCCCTGCTTCCCGGTCGCGCGATCGAAAAACGTGATCCCGAACTCCGCGCAATTCTTCCGCAACTCGTCCATCATCGCCTGCGCCAGCGGATCGCGATACGGCTCCACGAACTGGTCCGTCGGCACGATGTGGTCGACCGTCGCAAACGTCCGCGCCGGAAACGCCACCTTCAACCCGAGATCGCGCAGCATGCCGAACGCCTGCGGGCTCGTGACTTCGTGGATCAGGTGCGTGCCGATCAGCAACTGCGTCTGCCCGTTCGCCAGTTTGCGAACGGTGTGCGCTTCCCAGACTTTTTGAAAAAGAGATTTGGCCATAAAAAGGAGAATTGGGGCTCGAAGGTAGGAGCCTGCTTGCAGGCGATATCGCCCGTCAACCCCGGCGCCCGAATCGCCTGCAAGCAGGCTCCTACCTTTCAAACAGGCCGCCAGCTTACCAGAGCGTTGCCATGCCGGGAAATACTTCTTTCGCTCTCAGTGATGCCTATCGGGCATCAGGAAACACCAAGCTCTCCCACCCGAAACCCGAAACTCCGAACCCAAAACCGGAAAGCGAAGCTTTCACCATGGCTCGCGACTACCAATTCCCCTTCGATCTCCGCCACCTCGTCTATTTCCGCGAGGTCGCGCGCCAGCTCCATTTCCGTAAAGCCGCCGAGTCGCTCGCCATTGCCCAGCCCGCGCTCAGCCGCGCCGTCGCGCAGCTCGAGGCCGCGCTCGCCACCGATCTGCTCAACCGCACGCGCCGCGGCGTCGAGGTCACGCCCGCGGGCCGCATGCTGCTGGAACGCATCGAACCGCTGCTCCGTTCGCTCGCGGCGATCCCCGCGGAACTCCAGGCGCTTTCCTCCGGCCAGGTCGGCCACATCCGCGTCGCGTTCACCGGCCTCGCCATGGCCACCGTATTACCCGGCATCCTGCGCACGTTCAGCCAGCGCTTCCCCGGCGTGCGCGTCGAGCTCAACGAATCCCCCACCTCCGCGCAGATCGCCGCGCTCGAGTCCGGCTCGCTCGCCTGCGGCTTTTTCCATCCCGACGCCCCCACGCCGGGCCTGCACACACGCCTGCTCCTCCGCGAGCGCAACGGCGTGCTGCTGCCCGCCAGCGATCCGCTCGCCGCGCGCGCGAAACTCCAGCTACGCGATCTCGCCGCCACGCCCTTCGTCGTGTTTCCGCGCACGCACAATCCCGGTTTCTACGATCGCATCCTCGCCGCGTTCAACCGCGCGGGCCTGACGCCGCGCATCGCCGAGGAAGTCTGGCCCCGCGCCAACGCCGTCGGTCTCGTGCGCGCCGGTCTCGGCGCCACGTTCATGACGCCGTCCGAAGCGCAACATCTCCCGCCCGAAGTCGTCTTCCGCCCGCTCGACGGCCCGACCCCCGAAAGCCGCCTCGTCATCGGCTGGCGCAAATCCCCCGCGCCTGATCCCGCCCTCGCCGCCTTCCTCGAAGTCGCCGAATCCGCCGCCCGCGATTGAGCCTCTCGTAGCGGCAGGCCTCCGAGCCTGCCTGCCTTCGGTCAAAAAAGCCGGCAGGCGTCATCCTACGCATCTTTGCGTAGCCGCCGTCCGCGACGTTGACCTCCCGCCGCCCCGCTCCTTCCCTCCCCGCCACCAATGACGCTGCGCCCCGTGTTCCGGTCAACGGCCCGCCTCCTTCTGCTCCTCGCCGTCCCGTTCTCACTCGCCACCGCCAGCGAACGCGGACTCCCGCTCCTGCGCAGCTACGGCCGGCTCGAGCACAAGGCCCATCCATCGTTCCACGCGCCTTTCGTCAGCCCCGAGGGCCTTTACTACGCCGGCAATCAGCTCGCCGTGATGCAATTCGACGGCCGCACCTGGCGCATCCTCAAGATTCCTCTCACCTACACCCGCGCCCTCGCCCCCGATGCGGCGGGCAACCTCTACGTGGGCGACGAGGAACAGCTCGGCGTCATCGACCGCCCCGGCACCGGCGATCCCGTTTTCCGCTCGCTGCTCGATCGCGTGCCGGCCGACGCGAAACCGTTCGGCTTCGTCCGCGATGTCGTCGTGCGCGGCGCCGACATCTTTTTCGCCACCGACAAAAACGTCCTCCGCTACGACCCCGCCGCCGACCGCTTCCACGTCTGGCCGCTCACCGGCGATTTTCGCAACCGCCTCCGCCTCGTCGCCGGACGACTTATCCTTCACCGCCTGGGCGACAGTCTTCACGAACTGCGCGACGACACCTGGTATCCACTTTCTCGCGACGCCGCACTCGCCGCCGCGCCCGAGGGCGGCTTCGTCGTCCCCGACCCCGCCGCGCCGGCCGGCCTGCTCGTCGGACTTTCGCAACGCGGTCTCTTTCGCCTGCACTCCGACGGCTCGCTCCAGACCTGGCCCACCGCCGCCGATTCCGTTCTTTCGCGCACTCAACTTCTCGCGGGCCAGCGCCTCTCCGACGGCTCCCTCGCGATCGGCACCTCCAGCGAAGGCCTGATCGTGCTCCAGCGCGACGGCCGTCTCGAACGCCACCTCACCCGCGAAAGCGGTCTCCCTCACCCGACTGTCTTCGCGCTCGCGGAGGACGCCGACGGCGGCCTCTGGCTCAGCACCAATCACGGTCCGGCCCGCGTCAACTGGCGCTCCGCCGCCACGTGGTTCGATCATCAAAACTCCGGCATCACCGACGCCGGCGCCGCCGACTTCACGCGTCATGAGGGCGTGTTCCATTACCTCACGACCGATGGTCTCTACCGGCTCGTTCCGTCCGACGACCCGCGCCTCCCCGCGCGCTTCGAACGCGATCCGCGCGTCGATGTGCAGGCCCGGCTCATCTCGCTGCTTTCCCACCGCGGCGGCCTGTTGCTCGCCAGCGCCGCCGGCCTCCAACGCCTGCGCCCCGACGGCCTCGAATTGCTCACCGCCGTGCCCGGCGGGCTGAAATGCCTCGCCGCCTCCCCGACCGATCCGTCGCGCATCTATTTTTCCACCGAGCGCGACGTCCGCAGCGGCCGTTTCGCACCCGATGGCTCGTGGCAGGACGAAGGCCCGATTCCCGGAATCGCCGGCGAATGCGAAGATGTCATCGAGGACGCTCACGGCGTGCTTTGGGTCAGCACCGTCAGCCGCGGCGTTTACCGCGTCACCCGCCGCGCCGGCAGCACGGATTGGCGCGACGCCGATGCAAAACTGCTCACCACCGCCGACGGCCTGCCCGACGGCCACTCGTTGATCTTCCTCTGGCAAACCGGACTCGGCCTGCACTTCGACACCGCCCACGGCCTCTATCGCTACGACGACGCGACTGCGCGTTTCGTCGCCGACGCACCGCTCACCGCGTGGGAGCCGCGCCCGATGGTCTTGAACCCCGTCGCCGGCGGCGCACCCGGCGAACTCTGGACCAACGGCCTGCTCACCGACTACAAAACGAAGGAGGTGCCTTACCCGCTCCTCCGCCTGCGCCGCGCCGACGACGGCTCGATCGCGCCTTCCGCGATGCCCGACGAGATCCACGCGCTGTTCGCCGGCTCCGGCGCGCGCCGGATTTTCTGGGAGCCCGGTGCCGACGGCCGCGGCGTTATCTGGGGCAAAGGCGAACTCGGTCTCATCCGCGTCGAGGTCGATCGTCTCGCTCCGCCCCGCCCCACCGCGCCGCCACTGATTCGCGACATCCAGGCCGAGGGACGCACCGTGGAATTCTCCGGCGCCAGCCCCGACGCCCTTACCCTCAATTTCTCCGCCGAACCCATCGTCATCACTTTCGCGTCCGGCCGCTTCGGCACCGCGGAATTCGAGCGCTTTCAAACCCGCCTGCTCGGTTTTAACGACACGTGGAGTCCGCCGACGCGACGCAACGACGTCACGTTCACGAATCTCGAACGCGGCCCGTTCACCTTCGAGGTGCGCACCGTCGACGCCCGCGGCCAGCCCGGCCCGCCCGCGCGTTTCACGCTCTACGTCACGCCGCCGTGGACGCGCAGCAATCCCGCCTACGCGTTCTACGCGCTCGCGATCGGCGGCGCCGCTTTCGGTTTCATGCGCTACCGCCTCGGCCGCGCCGCGCGCGAACAGGCGCGTCTCGAAGCCCTCGTCGCCAGCCGCACCGCCGAACTCGCCTCCGCCAACAAAGCCAAGAGCGCGTTCCTCGCCAACATGAGCCACGAGCTGCGCACGCCGCTCAATGGCGTCATCGGCTACGCACAGGTTCTGCAAAAATCACCGCACCTCGTCGCGCCGGATCGCGAGCGGCTCCGTATCGTCCAGACCAGCGGCGAACATCTCCTGCGCATGATCAACGAGGTCCTCGATTTTTCGAAGATCGAAGCGGGCAAGCTCGAACTGCGACCCGCGCCGTTCAACCTTCCGCAACTCCTCCGCGACGTGTTCACCGCCCTCGAAGCGCGCGCCATCCAAAAGCAACTCCACTTCAGCCTCGATGTCGCCGCCGACCTTCCCGCGACCGTCATCGGCGACGCCCAGAAGCTCCGCCAGGTTCTCGACAATCTGCTCGGCAACGCCGTCAAGTTCACCGCGCGCGGCGCCGTCGTCCTGCGCGCATGCTCCTCCGCCGGCCGCATCGCCTTCGCCGTCGAAGACACCGGCGTGGGCATCGCCGAGAAAGACCAGGCCGACCTGTTTCAACCGTTTCACCAGCCGGTCGACGGCCGCCCGCCCGAACCCGGCACCGGCCTCGGTCTCGCGATCGCGCGCCGGCTCGTCGAACTCATGGGCGGCGAACTCACCCTCGAAAGCGCGCCCGGCCGCGGCAGCACGTTCTCCTTCGCGCTGCCGTTCGAAGCGCTCGTCAGCGGCTCGCACGACGCCGAGCCAGCCGCGCGTCCGCCGATCGGTTACCACGGCGAACGCCGCCGCCTGCTCGTCGTCGACGACGTCGCCGTCAACCGCGCCATCCTCGTCGAACTCCTCTCGCCGCTCGGCTTCGAACTTCGCGAGGCCGCCGGCGGCGAGGCCGCGCTCGCCGCGATCCCCGGTTTCCAACCGCACCTCGTTTTCCTCGATCTTCGCATGCCCGGCATGGACGGTCTCGAACTCGCCCGCCGCCTGCGCGCGCTCCCCGTCGCCGGCCGTCCGCTCGTGCTCATCGCGATGTCGGCCTCCGTGCTGTCATTCAACCGCGACAGCGCCCTCGAAGCCGGCTGCGACGATTTCCTGCCGAAACCGTTTCGCGAAGCCGACCTCATCGCCAAGCTCACCATGCACCTCGGCGTCGCCTGGCGGTATGGCGACACGACGCATCCATTTTCTGGAGACAAGCAAACCTCCATCGCGCCTCCCGACGCGTTTCGCTCGCTCCTCGACACCGCCCGCCGCGGCGAAATCCGCGCGCTGCGCGAACAACTCGCCGCCCTCCGCGCGAATCATCCCTCCGATCCGCGGTTGATCGAGCTGGAAACCCTCGCGCGCGACTACCAGATGGAGCGCCTCCGCACGCAACTCGCCGGCTTCGCCACCACCGCCCCTTCCGCATGACCGTCTCCGCCGCCAAGGTCCTCGTCGTCGACGACACGCCCGCCAACGTCTCGCTGATGCTCGATGCGCTCGCCGAGGCCGGTCACGAACTGCTCGTCGCCGAGAGCGGCCGCAGCGCTCTCCAACTCCTCGAGCACAATCCGCCCGACCTTATCCTGCTCGATGTCGTCATGCCGGAATGCAACGGCTTCGAAGTCTGCGCCCGCCTCAAAGCCGATCCGCGCTGGCGCGAGATTCCGGTGCTGTTCATGACCGCGCTGCAGGACCCCGAGGAGAAAGTCCGCGCGTTCACCGCGGGCGCCGTCGACTACATCACGAAACCCGTTTACCCGCCCGAGGTCCTCGCGCGCGTCGCCGCGCATCTCCAGATCCGCGCGCTGCAACGTTCGCTCGCCGACGAACTCGCCATGCGCATCGAAGCGGAAAACGAACTCAGCGAGTCGCTCGACCGCGCCGTGCTGCTCGTCGACAGCCAGGGCCGCGTCGTCTTCGCCACGCGCCGCGCCGAGAATCTGCTGCACCAGCACTTCGCCGACCATCGCGCCCACACCCTTCCCGCCGGGCTCGAGTCCGCCGATTCGCCGCTCGAGGTTCATCGTTTCGCCGAACAGGGCCGCAGCGATTTCATGCTGCTCGTCCTCGAGGAGAAACGCGCCGCGCCCGGCCCGAGCGCGCTGATGCAGCTGGGACTCACGGCGCGCGAGGCGGAGGTCCTGTATTGGATCGCGCAGGGCAAGAGCAACCCCGATACCGCCACGATCCTCGGCGCCGCGGTCCGCACCGTGCACAAGCACGTCGAAAATATTTTCCGCAAACTCGGCCTCGAGACGCGCAACGCCGCCACGCTCGCCGCCCTCGAAATCCTCCGCCCCTCCGGCCGCTGAGGCGGCATCGCCGGGGCACGCCGGCGGGAGCCGAACTTTCGCGACCCCTTACGCATGAATGCGTATTCAGAGGACGGTGACGCATCGGTATCGTCGCGCCCGCATGCGCAAAACCAACCGACTCCCTTTCGCCCTCGCCTTCCTCGTTTTCGCAGGCTTGTTCGCCGCCCTGCCGCTCCACGCGCAGCAGAGTTGGCGCTGGCTCAACTCGCTACCCGCGAGCGTCGGCTGGAAGCAGGCGGCGCACGGCCTCGGCCTGCATGTGGTGGCCGGCAGCGACGGGACCATCGTCACCAGCCCTGACGCCGCACAGTGGACGCTGCGCCGTTTCAGCGGCGGTAGCCAGGCGCTCAACGGCATCGCTTTCGGCAACGGACGCTTCGTCGCCGTCGGCATGGGCGTGCCGTCGAAAACCGGCGCCGGCCTCGTCCTCACCAGCACTGACGGCATCAACTGGTCCGTCGATGACGCGGTCGCCAACACCTACTCCGCGCAGTTCGCCGGCGTCGCTTACGGCAATGGCATGTGGGTCATCTCCGGCGCGTCGCAAAATCGCGTGCTCACCAGCCCCGACGGCGTGACCTGGACCGCGCGCAACGCCGGTTCCCTCACCGGCCCCGTGGTCTTCGGCGGCGGACGTTTCGTCGCTCTCACCAACAACAACCGCGCATTGGTCAGCACCGATGGCATTGCTTGGACCGCGACCACGCTCGATCCCGCGACCACCAGCTTCTACGGCGCGCTGTCCTATGGCGATGGCCGGTTCGTCGCGCTCGGCCGAGACAACGCCTTCAACACCATCACCGTCAGCAGCCCAGACGGCGCGGCTTGGACGTCGCCCAGCACCGTCGTCGGCAGCGACGGCGGCTCTCATTCGATCGCTCACGCCGGCGGCGCGTTCGTGGTCGGTGGCAACACCGAACTTTTTTCCAGCGCCGACGGTGTGACGTGGACCGCTCGCACGTCCGCCATGCCGACTTCGCGCAAATCGTCGCCCAACAGCTCGGGACCTGAAAACATCGGCGCGATCTCCGGCTCCGCCGAAACACTCTTCGTTTTCGGCATCTACGGCAGCATCACGACCTCGACCGACGGCACCACTTGGACCCGCCGCAGCACCGGCACCGTCCATGACATCAACGGCCTTGTTTACGACGGCACGCGCTTCGTCGGCGTCGGCACCGGCGGCACCGTCGTGACCAGCACCGACGGCGTGACGTGGAGCGCCGCCTCCTCCAACGTCAACGGCTGGTTCGGCAAGCTCGCCCACGCCAACGGCCGCTACGTCGCCGCCAGCATGCAGGGGCTTTATCACTCGACCGACCTGGCCACGTGGACCTCCGTCTCCGCCGCGTCCAACAACCAGATGTGGGGCGTCATTCACGCGAACGGCCGCTTCATCGCCGCCAGCAGCGGCATCTCGCCCAGCTTGCTCGTCAGCACAGACGGCGTCGCGTGGACCAACGTGAAAGTCACCGGCGCCAGCGGTTCCGTCCTCGGCCTCGCCGGCGGCAACGGCACCTATGTGCTCGTCGTGGGTGGACCCGGCCTCGCGCCGAAAATTTTCGCCAGCACCGACGCGACCACCTGGACCAACACCACGCCCGCCGGTTTCACCGTCACGCCCGGATCCGCCGCTTACGCTAACCAGCGCTTCGTCGTCCTCGCCGGCACCAAGGCTTGGTCGAGCGTCGACGGCACAACGTGGTCTTCGATCGATACCGCCCACGATCTCCCGCTCTCCACCGTCTTCGGCGTGGAGGATCGCTTTATCGCGCGCAGCGGCACTTCGTTCGCGGGCAGTTCCGACGGGATCGCCTGGTCGCTGATCGAAAACTCCGTCACGCCCAACCTCGTCGTTACCTCGATGGTTGAAAGAGACGGCTACGTCTTCATCACCGGCGGCGGCGGCGCGATTCTGCAGGGCGACGTCGCCGGATCCGGCGGCTCAACCACGCTCACCGCGACCGGCTCCGGCTCCTTCCAGTGGGAGCACAACGGGGCCATCCTCACCGGCGCCACCAATGACACCCTCGCCCTCGGCGACGTTCAGCCCGCGGACGCCGGCATCTACACCGCAGCCGTAAGCAATGGCAGCACCACCACCCGGCAATCGTTCATCGTCGGTGTTTCCACCACGAGCAAAGTCATCGGCGCCGGCACCGAACTCCAGCCCACCGACATTGTTCACCCCAACGGCAACATCTTCGACCAGGTCCTCCTCACCGGCGCCGCCGAAGCGATCACCGCCGATCACGCGCAAAACCAGATCACCCGCACCTCCTACATCGACCTCGACGGCGACATCGTCCAGGTCGAGTTCTCCGGCCCCGGCACGCTGTCCCTCGTCCTCGACAACCCCACCGGCCCCGCCGCACCCGCCAACTACAACCAAGCCGTCAACTACATGAAGGGCCACGCCGGCATCGTCATCACCG
>JAEYYL010000214.1 GCA_023430825.1 Verrucomicrobiota bacterium
GGAGCGCGTCCAGGAAACGGGAAATTTATGCGTGGCGAGAAACGTGCGCAGGTGCAGGTCGCACGCGGCGCGCGAAGCGGCGTAGGGCGTGCTCGGGTTGAACGGCGCGCTTTCGGTGATGACGCCGGTGGTGCTGCCATAGACCTCGGGCGTGCCGACGTGGACGTAGCTTTTCAACCACGAGGCGCGGCGGAGGCGGTCGTGGAGGAGAACGTTCGCGACGACGTTGGTTTGATACCAGTGCGCGGGCTGCTCCCAGCTTTGGGCAACCATGCCTTGGGCGGCGAAGTTGACGACGGCGGAGGGTTGGAACGCGTCGAGCGCGGCCATGAGCGCGTCGAGCTCGTGATTCAGATCGGCGCGGATGAACTGAAAATTCTGCTGCTGCGCGGTCGTCAGCCAGCGGTAGGGGAGGAAGCAGTGTGCGGGCTCGTCGGAGCGGCTGGCGCCGAGGACTTCGATGCCCTGCGTCAGGCAGTGGCGGACGAAGCTCGCGCCGGAGAAGGAATTGCTGCCGATGACGGCGATCCGCTCGCTCATGGGATCAGGCGGCGGCTTCCGCGACGCGCCCGGTGCGGGCGAGGGATTGCATGGCCATGTGACCGACCATCATCTGCAGGTCTTCGGAGACCTGCATGTCGTGGACGGGAAAATAAATCGGATGATCGGCGAGTTCGAGCGCGCGGCCGCCGCTGAAGCCGAGGATCGCGAAACTGGTGACGCCGAGTTCGCGCGCGCGGGTGAGTGCTTTCAGGATGTTGGGCGAGTTGCCGCTGCCGGAGAACGCGAGCAGGAGATCGCCGGGCTGGGCGAGGACGGAGAGTTGTTGGGCGAAGATATCTTCGTAGGCGATGTCGTTGGCGAGGCAGGTGAGGACGGCGGCATTCGAGGGCAGAGCGGTGACGCGCAGGCCCTGGCCGGAGGCTTTGTCGACGCCGTAGAGAAGATCGTTGGCCAGATGGATGGCGTTGGCGGCGCTGCCGCCGTTGCCGCAGAGGAAGACCTGGCGGTTTTCGCGCCAGCAGCGGCGAAGGGATTCGACGAGGAGGACGACATCGCTCCAGTCGTGTTCGCGCCAGACGCGCGCGAGGGCGTCGGCGTAGTGGGCGATGAAGGCGGGTGTGATGCCGGGCGGACGGCGGACGGAGGGGTCGAGGGGGGAAAGCGTGAAAGGGTGGGTCTCCGCGTGCAGGTGGGACGGTGGCTGCGCGACAGGGGAGTGGGCGGAAGACGACATGGCGCGGCCAATTTAGCAAAGTGCGGGCCACCTCCCTGTCTCGGATTGCAACCTCATCATGTATAGTTGATAACGCGATTTTTTTTGGCCATTGCGGCCGACGCGAGTGCTCAGGGATCGCCCAGCCCCAAGGCCGTGGAAAAAAATGCCGCCCGAACTTTCCGGCGGGGCTGGGGGCACCGCGTGTTCGCAGACGGCAGGCCCGTGCCAGCGTGTGACAGAACCGGCGGCGAACGCGGCAATTCGCGACGAGGTCTGGCGCGTGGTGCGCGCCAGCATGGGAGACGAAACGGTCGTGCTCGATGCCGACCGTCGCGATGGTGTCAGCAGCGGATTAACGCTGCGAGAAGATGATCTGGGCGCCCGGGGCGTTGACGCGCACTTTCACGGTCGGTCGGCCGCCGACGGCCTGACGGATCGCTTCGTGGTGGCGCGGCTCGGCGATGAAGAGCAGGAAGCCGCCCTGGCCCGCGCCGAGGAGTTTGCCGCCGGTCGCGCCGGCCTTGAGGCCCGCCTGATACCAGGCGTCGATCTGCGGCAGCGTGACGGAGCCGGCCTGCTTCTTGAGTTCCCAGCCGGCGTGCAGCAGTTCACCGAAACGTGCCATCGGTCGATCGGACGCGAGGTGGTCGACGCCGAGTTCGGCGAGGTTCGCCATGCGCGAGAGAATCTTTGCCTTGTCAGCGGGCGCGGCGGGGCATTTCTGCCCGAGCACGGAAAAACTGTCGCGCTGGATTTCGGTGTAAACCAGCAGCATGTGGTCCTCGAGCTCGCGCACGCGTTCGATCGACAGCGGCACCTGCGTGACGTGGTAGCTGCCGTCGCGACCGAAGTTGACGAGGCTGAAACCGCCGTGGGCGGCGGCAATCTGATCCTGCCAGCCGCCGGCTTCGCGGAGGATATTGCGCTCGATCTCGATCGCTTCGTCCGCGAGGTCACGGGCGGAACGGAAACGGCCGCAGTGCGCGTGCAGCGCCTGGAGCATGGCGACGACGAAGCTCGACGACGAACCGAGGCCGGTGCGCGCGGGCATGTCGGCCATCACGTGCATCTCGAGCCCGGAGGTGAGGCCGAGTTTTTCGAGTGCGGCGCGAATCGCGGGGTGCTGGATCTCCGCGGTGGTGTTGACCGATTCGCTGCGCCGGTAGGAGAGGCGGATCTTGTGGTCGAAATACTCCGCGAGGAACGGCTGCACCGTGACGTAGGCGTAGCGATTGATGGCGGTGCAGAGCACCGCGCCGCCGTGCGAGCGGAAATGGTCGGGGAAGTCGGTGCCGCCGCCGAGAAAGCTGACGCGGATCGGCGCGCGGGAGATGACCATCGTGTCCCGCCCCGCGGAAGCCGCGGGCGAGAAGGGGGTGAAGGAAGTGTCAGCCGTGACAGTGGAAGCGCCGGGTCCTTGGCGATTACGCGCCCCGGCGCGCTTGGCGCGGGACGTGAGGGTGGCTGTGGGCATTGGGTGGGGCTTATCGGCACAACGCGGTGCGGATTTAGTCGCCGACCGCGATTTGCGGTAAATTTCCGCCGCGCTGTGCCGAAAAGGAGCGCCGACGGCCGGCGTTGCAGTCCGCGGGTCGTGCACTTCAACCTTACTCAATGAAGATCCTTATCACTGGCGGAGCCGGCTATATCGGCTCCGTGCTCGTGCCGCATCTGCTCGCGGCCGGGCACGAGGTGACTGCGTTGGACAACTTTCTCTTCGGCCAGGCGACGCTGCTCGACTGCTGCAAGCACGAGAACTTTCGCGTGGTCCGCGGCGATTGTCGCGACGAGGCGGTGATGAAGCCGCTGGTGGCGAAGGCCGATGCGATCATCCCGCTGGCGGCGATCGTCGGCGCGCCGATGTGCAAGAACGACCAGGTCGCCGCGCGCACGATCAACCAGGACGCGGTCGAGATGCTCTGCCGGATCGCGTCGCCGGCGCAGCGTATCCTGATGCCGGTGACAAACAGCGGCTACGGGGTCGGCGAGAAGGGAAAATTCTGCACCGAGGACACGCCGCTACGGCCGATTTCGCTCTACGGCACGACGAAAGTCGCGGCCGAGCAGGCGGTGCTCGCGCGGGAGAACGGCCTGACGTTCCGCCTGGCGACGGTGTTCGGGATGTCGCCGCGCATGCGGGTCGACCTGCTCGTGAACGATTTCGTGCACCGCGCGGTGACGGACCGCGCCGTCGTGATTTTTGAAGGTCATTTCAAGCGCAACTACATCCACATCCAGGACGTCGCGCGGGTGTTCAGCCATGCGCTGGCCAACTTCGAGACGATGAAGGGGAAGCCCTACAACGTCGGGCTGGAGGATGCGAACCTGTCGAAACTCGAGCTGTGTGCGGTGATCAAGCAGCACGTGCCGGGCTTTACGTTCCTCGAGGCGCCGGTGGGCGAGGATCCGGACAAGCGCGACTACATTGTATCCAATCAACGGATTCTCGCGACGGGCTGGGCGCCGGAGTGGTCGCTCGATCGCGGGATCAAGGAACTGCTCAAGGGCTACACGATCATTCGCAATTCGCGTTTCAGTAATGTCTGACGCGCCCGCTTCGATGCGTTTGCCGCCCGTCGTGATCCTCGCGGGCGGTTTCGGCACGCGCGTGCGGCATTTGCTGCCGGACGTGCCGAAGCCGCTGGCGCCGGTGGCCGGGCGGCCGTTCATCGAGTGGGTCGTGCGGTTCTTCGCGCGGCACGGTGCCACCGAGTTCGTGCTGTCGACCGGTTATCTCGCGGAAAAAATCGAGGCGCATTTCGCGCGCAAGCCGGTGCGCGGCGTGCGCGTGACGTGCCGGCCGGAGACCACGCCGTTGGGGACGGCGGGCGGATTTCTGAACTGCGTGTCGACGACGACGCTGGCCGACCACGAGGCCTGGCTGGTGGCGAACGGCGACTCGCTCGTCTTTGCCGATCCGACGCCGCTGGTCTCACCGCTGGCGAACGGTGACGCGGATGCGGCGCTGCTGGGCTTGGCGCTCGACGACGCGGCGCGCTACGGAACGCTGGAGGTGGGCCCGGACGAACGGCTGGTGGCGTTTCGCGAAAAGCAACCCGGAGCCGGCGTGATCAACACGGGCGTGTATGCGTTCACCGGGAAAGCCATTCGCGGGATGCCGGCGAAGCGGCCGTTGAGTTTCGAGACGGACGTGTTTCCGGCGCTGGCGGCGGCGGGACGCGTCGCGGTGGCGCGGACGCAAGCGGCGTTTCTCGACATCGGCACGCCGGCCAGCCTTGCTGAGGCCGAGCGCTTCATCACCCAAAACCAGCACGAATTCCTGCCGTGATCTGCCGCGTCTGCGACTCCACCCGCCTCGAAACCGCCGTTGACCTCGGCGTGCAGCCCTGGGCGAACCATTTCCTGAAGCCGGACGAAGTCGGTCGCGAGCCCGTGTATCCGCTGCGCGTGGTGCTCTGCGCGGAGTGCGGGACGGCGCAGCTCGACTACACGGTGCCGAAGGAGACGATGTTCGCGGACCACACGTATCTGTCGGGCATGACGAAGACCCTGAGCGACCACTTTCGCGGCGTGGCGGAGAAGGTGGACCGGCGGTTTTTCGCGAGCCGGCCGAAGAAGGCGATGCTCGACATCGGCTCGAACGACGGCACGCAGCTCCGGCATTATCGGGATTTCGGCTACGACATCCTCGGCGTGGAGCCGGCGAAGCTGCCGTCGGAGATCGCGAACGCCGCGGGGCTGACGACGCTGCGCGCGTTTTTCAACGCGGACACGGCGCGCTCGATCGGGCGGACGTTCGAGGTGATCAACGCCTCGGGTGTGTTTTTCCACCTCGAGGAACTGCATTCGGTGACGGACGGCATCCGTGTCAGCCTCGCGGACGACGGCGTGTTCGTGATCCAGTTTCTCTACATGAAGCGCATCGTGGAGAACGATGCCTTCGACCAGATCTATCACGAGCACCTGCTGTATTACAATCTGCGCACGCTGGACAAATTGCTGCGCCGGCACGGGCTCGCGTTGTTCGACGCGGAGCTGTCGCCGATTCACGGCGGCTCGATGATCGCGTTTGCGACGCATGCGGCGCGGGCGCGGCCGAGCGAGCGGCTCGAGGCGTATGGGCGCGCGGAGGACGAGGCGGGCGCGAACACGCTGCCGTGGTATTTTGCGTTTCAGCGGAGGATCGCCGAGCGGAAGGCGGAAAACCTGGCGTTTCTGCGCGGCTGCCGCGCGGCGGGGAAACGGGTGTTCGGGCTCGGTGCGCCGGTGAAGGGCAACACGCTGCTCAATTACTATGGCATCGGGCCGGAGCTGATCGAGTGCCTGACGGAGCGGAACGAGCATCGGCGCGGATTGGTGGCGCCGGGCAGCCACATTCCGGTGCGGATCGAGCAGGAGCTGACGGAGCAGCCGGACGTTTACTACGTGCTCGCGTGGAATTTCAAGCAGGAGATCCTGGCGCGGAATCAGGCGCTGATCGCGAAGGGAGTGGAGTTTTATTTTCCGGTGAACCCGAAGGACGTGTGAATCGCGGCGAACCTATTCAACCACGGATGAACACGGATCGACGCGGATCAGAACTTTTCACGAAAACCGTAGCCGTCTTTGGACGGAAGGCAGGAGCCTGCTTGCCGGCGATTTCGGTGTGCGAACGATCAACATCGCCGGCAAGGAGGCTCCTGCCACCGGCTGCGACGCCGTTTGAACTGCTCTAGAACGTGAGATGAAGATTTTTGTCACAGGCGGCGGCGGGTTTCTGGGGCGGCACCTGATCGATGCGTTGCGTGCGGGCGGCGCGGCGGTGAGCGCACCGAGTTCGCGCGAGTGCGATCTGCTGAGGGACGGTGCGCTCGATCCGTGGAGCGGAGAGAAGTTCGACCGGATTTTTCACCTGGCGGCGTGGACGCAGGCGGGCGATTTCTGCCTGCGGCATCCGGGCGAGCAGTGGGTGCGTAACCAACGGCTGAATACGCAGGTGCTCGCCTGGTGGGCGGAGCGGCAGCCGCAGGCGAAACTGGTGACGATCGGCACGAGTTGCGCGTATGCGCCGGACCTGCCGTTGCGCGAGGAGCATTACCTCGACGGGCA
The DNA here is from genome assembly GCA_023430825.1 of Verrucomicrobiota bacterium. GTDB lineage: Bacteria > Verrucomicrobiota > Verrucomicrobiia > Opitutales > Opitutaceae > Opitutus. The sequence continues at coordinate 6,269 of JAEYYL010000214.1, forward strand.
GCCGATCGAGAGCCTCTACACGTATGCGATGACGAAGCGGATGATGCTCGTGGGCCTGCGTTCGCTCGCGAAGCAATACGGGTTGAAACACCTGACCGTGGTGCCCTCGACGCTTTACGGGCCGGGCTACCATTCCGACGGCCGGCAGCTTCATTTCATCTTCGATCTGATTCGCAAGATTCTGCTCGGAAAACTCCAGGGCGTGCCGGTGGAACTCTGGGGCGACGGGCATCAGCGGCGGGAGTTGATTCACGTCGACGATTTCGTGCGCACGGCGCTGCGGCTGGTGGACACGGTGGACAACGAGGTCGTGAACATCGGCGCCGGCCGCGAGCACTCGATCCGGGAGTTCGCGGAGTTGATTTGTGCGACGGTGGGCTACGACCCGGCGGCGATCCGTTACGACACGAGCAAGTATGTCGGCGCGCGCTCGAAATGCCTCGAGATCGGCAAGCTGCAGCGACTCCTGCCCGAGTTCGCTTCGCGACCGCTGGCGGACGGTCTGCCGCCGGTGATCGAGTGGGTGAGGACCCATTTGATCGAGGCCGCGGTGTGAACACCGTTGCCGCCCTCACGCACGCCGTCCCCTTTCCTGTGAACACCGAAAACAAGACTCCCCTGCTGACGCTGCTCATCGGCGCCCGGAATGACGGCTATATGGGCAATTTCGCGTGGCGTCTGGAGACGTGTCTGAATTTCCTGGGCGATAATCTCGCGGCGATCGGCCGCCTGCACGACGTCGAGGTCCTGATCTGCGACTGGAACAGCCCGTCGCCGGTGCACGAGATACTCGCGCTTCGCCCGGCGATCGCGAGCATCACCACCTACATCATCGTCCCGGGCGAGATCGCGGTTCCGCTGCAGAAGGACAGCTCGTTTCCGATTCCGATCGTGCAGAACATCGCCATCCGGAGAGCGCGCGGCACGTTCATCGCGCAGACCGACTCCGACATCCTCTACACGAAGGATGCGCTGCATCACCTGTTCGAGGTGCTGGAAGGAAAGTCCGAGATCGACGTGAATCCGGCCCGCAGCCTTCTGGTGGCGAGCCGCCGGCAGGTGCCGTGGGAACTGGCGTCGGCGGCGCCGACGGTGGAGGAGATTGCGCTCCATCTGAATCGCAACGGCAACGACGTGCCGCTCGAGAAGTTGATTCCGGGGTTCGCCACGCCGTCGAGTTGTGCGATTCTGCATCGCGACGTGTGGTTCGAAAGCCGCGGTTATGACGAGACGCTGGTGAACTGGGGGTGGATGGAGATCGACCTCTACCTGCGTCTGACGCAGCGGCTGCCCTGGCGCGATCTCGCTTCCCAAGGCGTGGTCCTGTATCATCTCGAGCACTACCCCAACAACAACCGCAAGACGACGCCGCGAAAGATGAACCCGATGGCGATCACCACGCGGTTCGACACGGACAAGGAGGATTGGGGGCATCCGGCGCTGCCGCTGGAGCGGGTGCCGGCGGTGGCGCGCGCGGTGGTCCGGCGACGTGAGCCGGTGCGGTTTCCGAAGACGCCCAATGAGGCGTTCCCGTCGATTCTTGCGGAGGAGAACAAGACGGCGTTGGGCAAGTGCTGGAAAAACTATCCGGCGACGGGCCGCGGCGGGAAACCGAACGCGAGTCCGAATGCGCGCCTGTGCCTGACCCTGGCATGGCTGGTCGGCAAGATTCAGCCGAACGTGTTCGTGAACCTTTTCGGCGGTCGCGTCGACGGGGTGGCGATGGTGGCCACGCTGATGCCGACCTGTGCGCTGTATCTCGTGGAGACGGCGGCCACCGGCCTGCCCGACGTGCTGCCGCTGCAGTATCCGTTGACCAATGCTCCGCACAAGGGGCATGCGCAGTTCATCGGTGGCGAGCAATCGGACATCTTCCCGCGGCTCGACGGGATTCTCGGGGGCGAGCGGGCCGATTTGATTTTTGCCGACATCGTCGAGGGGGCGGCGCCCGCAGAGACGCTGGGTGCGCTGCTGGATGCCGGGCGGCGGCTCAGCGCACGCGGCGCATTGTTGTTCATCGCGAAAACGCCGGCCTTGCTCCAAGCGATGCACGCGGCGTGTCAGCGCGAATTTCCCGGAAAGGTGATGCTCGATCTCGGTGAAAACATCGGACTGCTCGCCGGCGACGAACCGGCGGAGTGAGTCCACGGCCTGGACCTGTCGCGCATGATTCCACCGGCTCCTGGGACGAAGGCCCTGATCCTCGATCGCGATGGCACGCTGATCGTGCATGTGCCTTATCTCGCGGATCCGGCGCAGGTGGAATTGTTGCCGGGCGTGCGCGAGGGACTGCGCGCGGCGCAAGAAGCGGGGGTGAGACTTTTCGTGCACAGCAACCAGTCGGGGGTCGGACGGGGTTATTTCACGATGGAGGCTGTCGAGGCCTGCAACCGCCGGATGATCGAGCTGCTCGATCTCGGCCCGGCGCCGTTCGAGCGGATTTGCATCGCGCCGGAGCGGCCCGATGAACCCAGCGTGTATCGGAAGCCGTCGCCGGCGTTCGCACGGGAGATCGCGGCGGAGCACGGCTGGTCGATGGCGGAGCTGTGCTATGTCGGCGATCGCGGGTCGGATCTCGAGGCGGCGGAGCAGGCGGGGACGCGGGCGGTCGGGGTGGCCACGGGCTTGGAGGACTTGCAGGCGGAGATTGCCGCGGCGGGCTTCAAGGCTTCTTATCCGGTCTTCCACCGGTTCGACACCGCCGTGGCCTATGTGCTGAACCGCCAACGTCTCCACCCCGCATGAACTCGTCGCCCCCGTCCTTTACCGATTCGTTGCAGGAGCTGGCCACCGTGCTGGCGGCGAGCGCGGTCTTGGCGCCGGCGGTCGGTAGGGTGAGCGACGCGATTTTGCACAGCCTGCGGCAGGGCGGAAAATTGCTGACCTGCGGGAATGGCGGGAGCGCGGCGGATGCGCTGCACCTGGCGGAGGAATTGGTGGGGCGCTACCAACGCGAGCGGCGGGCGCTGCCGGCGATTTGTCTTTGCGCTGACCCCACGGCCCTCACCTGCATCGGCAACGATTACGGCTACGAGCGGGTTTTTGCGCGCGGGCTGGAGGCGTTCGGCAAGAAAGGCGATGTGCTGGTGGCGTTCACCACGAGCGGCAACAGCCCCAACGTGCTGGAGGCGCTCGCGGCGGCGCGGCGGCTGGGGGTGCTCACGGTGCTGCTGACGGGCAAGGATGGCGGGAAGGCGCGCGCACTGTGCGACCACGCCTTGATCGTGCCGAGCCAGACGACGGCCCGTATCCAGGAGGTGCATACGTTGATCCTGCATCAGTGGCTGGAGGCGATCGATGCGCAGGACTGGGCGTAAGTCTCTTTTGGGCCGGCGCCGGCCGGCGTGCGATCGGCGGGGAAAGCCGGCGCGAAATCGCCTGCGAGCAGGGTCCTGTCCCGGAGAATGAGCGCCGACACTCATCGCCGACGGGTGCGGGTGGGTTATTTCAACACCTGGGCGGGGCCGCTCGAGGATGCGATGGCGTATGTGGCGCGGGCGGCGGCGATCGATCTGGCGCCACTCGTGGCGAATCCGCGCGATGCGGCGCTGATGAAAAAGGCGCGGCTCGACTGCGACTGGTATGCGGAGAACGCGCGGTGTTTCGCGCATCTGGCGCACGAGGCCATCGAGTTCCTGCCGGCGTGGGTGTGCGGTCCGTTGAGCCTGATCGACTTCGCGAAGGCGCCGCGCGAGCCGGGCGAGGAGCGCTGGTTGATCACGATGGGGCACCAACCCCAGGCGCTCGGCGCGCAGGCGGGCAAGGCGTTCGAGCTGCTCGCGCGCGTGGGCGTGCGGCATCTGTTCTACGCGTTCGACGAGGCGAGCCGGTTCATGCCGTGCTTCGCGCAGATCGCGCCGCATCTGGCGGTGTTGATTCATGACGAGAGCCCGCTCGCCGAACGCGGGCGCGCGGCGCTGGCGAAGGGATGTCTCACGCAGCACCGGAGCTGGGTCGCGAACGTCGTGCCGTTCGCGGTGCCGTTCAACGAGGCGCCGGAGGAGAAGATTTTGTTTCTCGGTTCACAGCTCGGGCTCACACCGCACCGGCAGCGGCAGATCGATTTTCTGAAGAAGACGTTCAAGGATCGCTTCGTGGCCTCTCACGATCACTCGGTCGCGGTGGCGGCGCGGGACGGGTTGAACCGGTATAAAGTCGGGTTGAGCCCGGAGGGACGGAAATTCACCACGCCGGCGATGGCGCGCACGCATACGGACCGGCCGTTCTGGTCGGGCTGTCTCGGGCTCGTGCCGGTGAGCGAGGATTCAGCGAGCGGCGGACGGTTGCAGGAGTTGCATGAGGCCGGGCTGATTCTGCGGTATGCGCATGCGGATTTGAAGTCGCTGGCGGAGCAGTGCGAGCGGGCGCTGGCGGCGACGAACGATGAGCGGCGGCGGATCTACGAGCATTTCAACCGGCACGAGACGGTGGGGGCGGTGGTCGCGGAGGCGATTGCCGAAAAGCTGAAAGCTGAAACCTGAAAGCTGAAACCGGAAGTTGGCCTGCGGAAGGAGAAGAAGGGAATGGAGCCAACTCCAATCCGTTTTTACCGCAAAGGACGCAAAGGTCGGATCGGGCTTCTCGCGTTGAATGGGGAGCATTCGGTTGCCCGCGAATCACGCGGATGAGCGCGAATACGAATGAAGAAACGATCTTTCACCCATCCGTGGCGTGGTTTTGCCGCGGCTCTATTTGATTCCACCTCCCTTAAACTCGCGTTCATTCGCGTCATTCGTGGGAGGTTTTCTACGAGCCAGGCTGAGGGCTCAAACCGGACACGCGGACAGCGGGCTGAAGCCCGGCTACGCGGTGGCGGCGAGATGCGCGAGTTCGGCGTATTCGTCGAGGAGCGCGGCCCAGAAGGCGGTGTCGCCTTCGATCGGCGGGACGAGGTGGGGCATCAGTTTCAGCGCGAAGGCGCCGAGGACGCCGCGGCCGCAATCGGGATCGATCACCGTTTCGGGAAACAGATTCGCGAGTGCTGCGGGGCCGCCCCGGGCGAGTGCCGCGCGCAGTTGGGGGACGGCGGCGACGCAGCGTTGTCCGGCGGCGCGGAGGCGGGCCAGGGCGGCGTCAGCCGAGGCGGTGGCGGAGGGTGAGTCATCCCTGCGCTCACGCGCCGAGCCACCGGAAAGGGTGGCGGATGCGATGTCGGGGAGGGCGGCGAGCGCGGACTCTTTCGCGAGGGTGGGGGCGCTCAACGTGAACCGGTCGGGGGGCACGACGATGGTGCCGCGCAGGCGGGCGCCGCGATCGGTGACGTTGTAGATGGTGGGGGAGGTGCGCGCGGCGAGACGGGCATCGAGCGCGCGCCAGTCGCCGAGCGCGAAGCAGGGGACGTTTTCGGTGTAGTTGCCGGGGACGCGCGGGAGCTGCGCGGACGGGTCGTAGTTGGAGTTTAGATACAGCTCGGGGTTGGCGTCCTGCTGGTGACGGCGGGCCGGGTGGACGGGATCGACCGCGAGATCGATGCCGAAGAGATAAACCGGGTCGCAGCCGAGGTGGAGGGCGAGATCGAGGGCGGTGCTGCCGCAGCTTTCGCTGACCGCGAGGGTGGTGCGGGGCACGCCGTGCGCCGCGAACCAGTCGTCGGTGAGTTGGTGACCTGAGAGGAAAAAGGGCGGGCGCGGCGTCGCGTGTTGCCAGGCGGGCGGACTGATGCTGGAGAGAACGACGCGCCCGGGAGTGAAATCCACCGGCAGGCATTTTTCCGGAGTTTTGGCGATGTCGGTGGAAACGGCGAAATCGGCTTGCACGCGGTGGCGTGCGAGCGCGTGGAGGGCGGAGTCGGCGGAGAAGACGACGGCCGTGCGGGCGTGAGCGGCGAGCGGTGCGATCGAGACGTCGAGTGACGGGCCGGCGCCGCAGACGAACGCGGGCACGCCGCGCAGGGCGCCGGCCCAGGAGGCCGGAAAGGGGGCGCGCGCGTAGGCCCGGGCGTTGAGCAGGCGGTGTTTTTGCCAGGTAAAGCCGTCCTGCTGGCGCGTGATGCGGGCGCGACGGGTATCTTCGATTTCGGCGTGCACGCGTTCGATGAGCGGCTGGTAGGCGGCGGTGTGCGTGGACAGGACCGCGTCGGCGACGAAGAGCGCGGGAAGCTGGCGCGGGTTGAGGCGGAGGAAACGCTCGACGAGGGCGATGGTTTGCTCGGGCGCGAGCGTTTCGACGATTACGGTTTCGATCTGGCTGACGGGGAGGCCGGCGGGAACGGGTTGATGGCTGGCGGCGTCGACGAACCAAAGCACGCGATGAAAACGGCTGAATTCGAGATCGCGGGTGCGGCCGAGGCCGCCGATCACGATGGCCGTGGTGGCGTCGGCGGGGGTTTGGGCGAGCAGGAAGCCGCGCGGTTCAGGAGGAGCGGGAGGCACGGGGTGGAGGACAAGCTGAGACCTGAAAGCTGAAAGCTGAAAGCTGAAATGCTGAGAGGGAATACGTCGTCGACGGAGGTCGGCGCACGCTGTGGGAAAAAGCGAAGGCCCCGGGGTGAGCCGGGGCCTTGTTGCTACCGCAATCACGAGGTAGGCTGCATGGCCGGTGAGTGTCCGTCGAGGCCGGGCCTCGGGCGGATGGGGACTGACCGGGGCCTCCGCAGGGATTGCGACTGGTGTCGCTTAGCCTGGCCGCCGCGCGAACGGCGGCCAGGAGTGGGCGAATCAGGGCAATCCCTGAGCGGAGTTTAGCTTACTGGAGCAAGCGGAGGGCGGTCTGCGCACTCTGATTGGCCT
>JAEYYL010000300.1 GCA_023430825.1 Verrucomicrobiota bacterium
TCCTCCGTCCTCCGCTTTCCGTCCCCCGACCTCCGATCTCCCATGTCCGATCTCCGACCACGGTCGTCCGATCTCCGCCCACCCCGGCCGGCCCGGCCCCGCCCTCCGTCCTCCGTTCTCCGCTCCCGATCTCCCGCAGCCGCTGCAGCACCGCGCGTATCACAAATCCCCTTACCGCCGGCTCGCTGCGAAAACGCACTTCGCGCTTCGCCGGATGCACGTTCACATCCACCGCCGCCGGATCGCACTCGAAAAACACGAAGGCCAGCGGATAACGCCCTTTCGGGATCGATTCGTGATAACTCTCGATCAGCGCATAGTTGAGCGTGCGGCTGTCCACCGGCCGCTGATTCACGAATACGATCATCTCGTGCCGCGTCCCGCGCCCGATCCCCGGCCGCCCGATTAACCCGCTCAACCGCATCCCCGTCTCCACCGCCTCGATCGGCACCAGCGCCTCCGCCGTCTGCCGCCCAAAGATCTCCGCGATCCGCTCCGTCAACGTCGCGCACTCCGGCGAACGAAAAATCACCCGGCCGTCCTCGATCAGCGTGAACGCCGTCCGCGGACACGCCAGCGCGTAGAGCCGCACGCACTGCACGATGTGCGCCGCCTCCGTCGGATCGCTTTTCAAGAACTTCCGCCGCGCCGGCACCGAGTTGAACAGATGCGTCACCTCGATCCTCGTCCCCACCGGCCGCCCGCACTCGCGCACGTGCACGAACTTCCCCCCGTTCACCAGAATCTCGGTGCCGATGTCCGTTCCCGCTTCGCGCGTCTGCAGATCGAACCGCGACACGCTCGCGATCGACGGCAACGCCTCGCCCCGGAAACCGTAGCTCGCCAGCCGGTCGAGATCCACCGCGTCCGTAATCTTGCTCGTCGCGTGGCGTTCCAGCGCCAGCAACGCGTCATCGCGCGACATCCCCTGGCCGTTGTCCTCCACCCGCATCAGCGACCGCCCGCCGTGGCGAAATTCCACCTCGATGCGCGTCGCACCCGCGTCGAGCGCATTCTCTACCAACTCCTTCACCACGGCGGCCGGACGCTCGATGACTTCGCCGGCAGCGATCTGGTTGGCGACGCGGTCGGGAAGGATGCGAACTTTGGCCATTCGAGGCCCGAAAAGTTCGCCGAATCGTGACGGAACGGAAGCGCAGAATTGCGCCTGAGGCATTCCCCTGCCTTCTCTAGGCAATTCCCTCCCTCGCCGTGACTTGAGGCAGCCCCGCGCCGCACGGGCCGCGTGCTGCCACGATTTCCCCGACCGCAACCTTCCCGTAGGCTCAATGACCACGACAGGGAGAAGCCTGCTGGCCGGCGATCTCCGGTTTCCCTGTGGCTCGCTGCGGGAGCAGCGGATCGCACGAATCGCCTGCAAGGCTCGTGCCTCCAAGCATCACGCGGATGCGGGCTCGCCCCGCGCCTCCTTCACTCCAGCCGCCGATATTTTGCGGGAGGAATCTTGAACCGATGCCCCGAATCGAAATCGGTGAAAATATGCCACTGCGGATCGTGCGTGTCGTGCACCGCCACCTCGAGGCGCTGGCCCGCGGGGTAGGTGTATTCTTCCATGGTGAAGCCGTGGTCCTCGTGGAGCACGGCTTCACCGAGTTCGCCGCTGTGCGGTTCGGTGATTTCGATTTTCCAGGTTGTCATCGCTTGGCTGGTTGAGGGTTTTCTATTCGGGTGGCTCTGCGCGTCAGCGCAGGGATCTGCTCGTGGCTCTGCGCGTGAGCGCAGGGAAAATTCTCATGCTCACCGCGCTCCATTCTGCGCCGCTTCGCGCTTCGCCTTCGCTTCCGCCAGCAGCTTCGCCTCGGCCTCCGCCGGCACTTCCGCGTAGTGGCTGAACTTTTCCTCGTGACGCCCCCGCCCGCTGGTCAGCGACCGCAGCGTCGTGCTGTAACGATGCAGCTCCTTCTGCGGCACGTGCGCATGCACGATCTGAAAATGCCCGTCACTGTCCACGCCGAGGATATGCCCGCGCCGCGCCGACAAATCGCCCATCACCGCGCCGATCGCATCCTCGGGCACCGTCAGACTCACGCGGAAAATCGGCTCCAGCAAACACGGCTGCGCGGCGTTGAAGGCCTCCTTGAACGCATGATAACCCGCCACCTGAAACGCGATGTCCTTCGAGTCCACCGGATGCATTTTCCCGTCGTAGAAATCCGCCTTCAGATCCGTCACGCGATATCCCGCGCGCACGCCTTCGTTGCACGCCGTGCGCAGGCCTTTCTCCACCGACGGCACGAACACGCGGTCGACGTTCGTGCCGACCAGTGACTGCGTGAACACCACGCCGCTATCGCGCGAGCCCGGCTCGATCCGGAGCCACACTTCCGCGAACTGACCCGCGCCGCCCGTCTGCTTCTTGTGCCGATAACGCGACTCACCTTTCCCGCGGATCGTCTCGCGATAAGGAATCCCCGGCTCCGTCAACTCCACGTTCACGCCGAACCGCCGCAGCAGCCGCTCCACGATCACCTGCAGGTGAATCTCACCCTGGCCCGACACGATCGTCTGGTGCAACTCGTCGTCCACGCGGTAGCGGAACGTCGGGTCCTCCGCGTGCAAGGTCGCGAGCCCGACCGCGAGTTTGTCCTCATCGCCCTTCGAGCGCAGTCGCAGCGCGCCGTGAATGTTCGGCCGCGGAAACTCCACCTTCGGCAGCACCACCGGAAAACGCGGGCTGCACAGCGTGTCGTCCGTGTGCGTCTCGCGCAGCTTCACCACCGCGCCGAGATCGCCCGCGCCGAGGCGCGTCACCGGCGTGCGGTCGTGGCCGTTCAACAGGTAAACCTGTCCGAGCCGCTCGCTCACCTGGCGCGTCGTATTAAAAAGTTCGGCACCGCTTGCGACGGTGCCGGAGTAAACGCGGAACAACGACAACTCACCGACCCCCGGCTCGTTCATCGTCTTGAAAATATACGCCACCGGCTCCGCGTGCGTCAGCGGCACCGTCACGTGCGCGCCCGCCGCATCGTGCGCATCGACCTCCGAGCGGTCGAGCGGCGACGAACCGTATTTCGCGATGAAATCCATCAGCCGCGCCACGCCCACGTTCGTCTCCGCCGACACCGCAAAGAGCGGGATGAACACCTGGTTCTGGATCGCCTTGTGCAACCCCGCGCGCAGCTCGCTCTCCGCCAGCACGCCCTGCTCGAAAAACCGCTCCATCAGCGCGTCGTCCGATTCCGCCACGTATTCGATCAGTTCCTTGTGCAGCGCGTGCACGCGCTCCGCCAGCTCGCCCTCCGCCGGCGCCTCCGTGAAGGCGCCGTTGCCGCCGGGCTTATACGTCACGACTTCGCTGCGCAGCACGTCGAGCACGCGGCTGAACCCCGGCCCGGCGTCGAGCGGTATCGACAAAGGGAATACGTTCTTGCCGAAGTGCGCGCGCGCATCGGCGAGCACCTGATCGAAATTCGCATTCGCCTTGTCGAGCGCGTTCACCGCGATCATCCGCGGCAGCCCGTGCAGCGTGGCGTTGTCCCACATCGCGTCCGTGCCCACGCCGAGCCCGTGCAGCGCGTTGATCACCACGAGCGCGAAATCGCCGACGCGCAACGCACTCAGCGCCTCGCTGATGAAATCCGCGTAGCCCGGACAATCGATCAGGTTGAACTTCCGCCCCTGCCACTCGGTGTGGAGCAGCGACGCATGGATCGAGATCTGGTGCTGCTTCTCGCTCGCATGATAATCGGAGACGGTCGTGCCGGCAGTGATGCTGCCCATGCGGCCGATGCGCCCGGAACAGGCCAGCATCGCTTCACAGAGCATGGTCTTGCCGGACGACGCATGTCCGACGACGGCGAAACTGCGGAGGTCGGACGAGGCGTAGTCTTTCATGATGAAAAAACCGGGGTGGCGCTCGATCGTCGCCGGGGTTTCGGCGGCGATTCCGCCGGGAATATAACCATTTCCCGCGTCGCCGCCTGCGCGTTCCTTGAAAAACCCCGCGCACTCTTTGCGCACCGGCGGTCCGCCACCCCTCCTGCTCGCCAAACCTTTTGACGCCCCCGACCCGCCGCGGCACCGTCGCCCCACGCATGAACCCCCTGCCGCGCCTCCTCGGACTGGGCCTGCTTTTTCTCCTCGTCACGCTCGCTATCCTGCTCGCCGTCCCCGCGCTGACCGAGCGCGACTCTCCCCGTCGGGCGGGCCTCCGACCCGGCCCTGAAGCAACCCCCGCTTCGTCCGCCTCCCACGCCGCCCAACCCGCCAGCGCCGTCGCTCTCGCCCAACGCCTCGCTTTCCCGCTCGCACTCACCGGCGTCGTCCTCGCCCTCGGCCTCCTCGCCAGCCTCGCGCTCCGCTCCCCGCGCACCACCGGCGAATCCCGCCCGCCCTTCCCTTCCCCTCAACGCGCCGAAGTCAGCGCCCTCGCCCGCCTCGCCGAATCCTCCGTCGCCCAGTCCCAGGCCCTCGCGCACGAACGCGACGTCCGCCAGCGCGCCGAAGCCGACGCCCTGCTCAACCAGCAGTTGCTCAACCGCTCGCTCGAGGAAAAAATCCGTCTCGGCCGTGATCTCCACGACGGCATCATCCAGTCGCTCTACGCCGCCGGCCTCACGATCGAATCCGCCCGCGCCGTCGCCTCCGCCGATCCCGCCGAAGCCGACCGCCGTCTCGCCCGCTGCTTGCAAAGCCTCAACCAGACCATTCGCGACGTTCGCACCTACATCATCGGCCTCGCCCCGGAAACGCTGCTCCAGGCCGGCTTCGCGCACGCTCTCCGCTCGCTCGCCGACGAACTCCGCGCTGGCCGCGAGGTGACGTTCGACTGGAAGATCGACGAAACCGCCACCGCCCAACTCACCCCTGAACAAAGCACCGAAACACTCCAGATCGCGCGCGAAGCGGTGAGCAACGCCCTCCGCCATGGTGCCGCCACCCGGATCTCCCTCCGGCTCCACTCCGACGCACGCGAGATTTGTCTCCTCGTGCAGGACAACGGCACCGGTTTCACGTCGCCGCCTCCAAGCGGCTCCGGCCATGGACTTGCGAACATGCACGCGCGCGCCCAGCGCCTCGGCGCGCAACTCCGGATCGAAAGCCAGCCCGGCTCCGGCACCCGCGTGATTTTCACCCTCCCCTCCACCCCCGCCTGAAGGGGGACGGGCTTTGCGCCCCGACACCCCCTCCGCCGCCGTCCTCCGTCCTCCGTCTTCCGTCCTCCGCCCTCCGTCCTCCGTCTTCCGTCCTCCGTCTTCCGTCCTCCGCCCGCCGTCCTCCGTCCTCCGTCTTCCGTCTTCCGTTCTCCGTCTTCCGTCTTCCGTTCTCCGTCTTCCGTCCTCCCTCCGCCGCCCTCCGCATTTGAACGGGGGGGGGGGGGGGGGGGGGGGGGGGGGGGGGGGGGGGGGGGGGGGGGGGGGGGGGGG
>JAEYYL010000311.1 GCA_023430825.1 Verrucomicrobiota bacterium
TGACCAACGACATCGTGCAGGTGGAGTTCAGCGGCGCGGGCACGTTGTCGGTGGTGATGGACGACGCGTCGCAACCGGCACCGCCGATCAACTACAATCAGGAGAATGTCGACTACGTCCGCGGCCACGTCGGTCTTGTCATCACGGGCGCAAACGAGACGTCGAACCTGTCGGTGATCAGCGTGGGCCCGATCACCGCGGTGAATCAGTCCTTGTTCAAGGAAGGCGTGACGTATGACGGCGTCGCCGATCTGGCGTTCGTGGCGATCCAGAGCGCGAACGGAAAGTTCGGCGGTATCCGCACGGGCAACGTGAGCTACTATGCGAGCCAGGGCTTCACCGGCGTGTATGCGCCCGGCGTGGAGTTCGCCGGACCGATCAACATCGGCGAGGTGACCGCGTTCGACAGTGCGACGCCGGTGCTGGTGTTCGGCGCGGCGGGCACGGTGAACATCACGGGCGGCAACCTGGCGCAGGACAACAGCTCGCCGGTGGCGGTGAGCGGAATCACGCAGGTGCGGATGGTGGACGGCACGACCTCGCAAGGCGCGTCGCTGCCCGCGCAGCCGAATCAGGGCGTGCTGACCGAGGTTGGCGTCGATGTGACCAGCCAGATCGTGGTGAACCCGTAAGCGGCGCGTCCGACGAAAAGGGCGGGTCGGCGACCCGCCCTACTTTTCCCGCTCCGATGGGAGCTCCGATGGGAGCGCCGACGTCCTCGTCGGCTTTTGCGAACGGAGCCGGCGGGGGCGCCGGCGCTCCCAGGGGCAACCGCGTAAGTGGCAGCAATTACGGCGAACTACACCAGGCAACGGCGTTTGGCGCCGGGCGTGAGAGGAAATCCGTCGCAGCGAGCTTGAGCCGCGCGCAAGCGTCCATTGCATGTGCCGAGTGAGAATTGTCATCGTCGAAGATCACCTGATGTTTCGCGACGTGGTCCGGAAAATCTGCACGACGCAGTTCGGTCATACGGTGGTGGGAGAAACGGAGTCGGGAGTGAAGGCGGTCGAGTTGATCCTCGAGCTGAAGCCGGACGTGGCGATTCTCGATCTGTCGCTGCCGGACATGGATGGATTCAACGTGGTCGACCGGGTGTTCGCGGCGATGCCGGCGTTGCGCATCCTCGTGCTGTCGTCGCATTGCGACGATTACACGCTGTTTCGCGTGGAGAAGTCGGGGGTGCACGGGTTCATCGACAAGAATTCGAACACGATGGAGACCTTGCAGGAGGCGCTGTCGGCGATTGCGGCGGGGCGGATTTATTTTTCGGCGGCGTTTCAATCGGCCAAGCTCGCGCGGCGCACGGATCCGCGATCGTTCACCAAGGTGCTTTCGGAGTGGGAGCGCGCGATTCTGTCGCTCATCGGGCAAGGGTTGAACGACGACGAGATCGGTCGGCGGCTGGATCTGTCGCCGCGCACGGTGCAGACGCACCGGAGCAACATCCTGCGGAAGCTGGACATCAAGGGCACGCCGAAGCTGATCGCGTTCGCGATCGAGCACGGGTTCACGCAGGTGCCGTCGAAGCAGGGATCGAATCCAGTTTTTTCCTGAGCGCGGCGAACTCGGCGTCGAAGGCGGCGAGGACGCGGTGCAGGCGTGCGGGATCGTCGGTGGCGGCGTGGGCCTGGAGTTCGCGGGCGAGCCGCACGAGCGGCTCGTAGTTGATCGCGCTGGCGTGACTGACGAGCCGGTGCGCGATGCGGTGGATCTCGCGGGCGTTGCCGGTGGGGAGGATGGCGTGCGCGGCCAGGCGGTCGGTGTCGACGGCCGCGAGGTAGCGCGCGATCTCGCCGCGGAGGCCGTCGGGCGTCTCGTCAGCGAGGAAGCGCAGCATCTGCAGGTCGAATTCGGCGGCGGCGGCGGCGGGAGGCGGGGCCGGTGCGCGCACGGAGACGGAGGCGGCGGCGCGGAGCGAGCCGCGGAGATCGGCGAGCGCGGCGCCGATCTTCTCGGGCGTGAACGGTTTCGCGATGAACGCGTCCATGCCCGCGGCGAGGCAGGCTTCGCGGTTGAAGTCGGCGGAGTAGGCGGTGGTCGCGATGATGATCGTGCGGCGGCTGGCGGGCTCGACCCGGCGATAGCGGGAGACGACCTCCGTGCCGATCATGCCGGGCAGGTTCCAGTCCATGAAGGCGACGTCGTAGAACGTGGATTGCAGTTTTTCGAAGGCGGTGGGCCCGTCGGAGGCGACCTCGGATTCGATGCCGAGCTTGCGCAACACGGCCTGCATGGCGGTGGCGTTGTAGTCGATGTCCTCGACGATGAGCGCGCGCAGGGGGGTGGAGGGCGCGGGTGCAACGGTGGCGGGCCGCGGCGCGTGGGCGGCGGGCAGGGGAAGATCGGCCCAGAAAGTGGAGCCGGCGCCGGGCCGCGAATCGACGCCGACGGCGCCGCCCATCTTGGTCGCAAGCAGCCGGCAGACGGCGAGGCCGAGGCCCGAGCCGCGGATGTTTTTGGACTGGGCGTCGGGCAGGCGGGTGAACTTCGTGAAGAGGGCGGCGGCCTCGGCTTCGCTCATGCCCGGGCCCTGGTCGCGCACGAAGAGCCGGACGCGGTCGGGACCGCGGGGCAGGGCGCCGACGACGATGGGTTGGCCGCCGCCGAACTTCACGGCGTTGGTGAGGTAGTTCAGAACGATCTGCTGGATGCGGCCTGCATCGCCGACGACCTGGGTGGGGAGGGCGGGAGCGAGTTCGAGCGTGAGCCGGGCGCCGGGGCCGCGGGTGTGAGCGGGGACCCAAGGGGGC
>JAEYYL010000333.1 GCA_023430825.1 Verrucomicrobiota bacterium
CGCCCCGCCCCCCGCCCCCCCCCCCCCCGCGCCCGCTGCGATGCTGAAACAGCCTCGGGGAAGCTCGGCCCTCCAGCGCCTGCCCGCATCAGCGCATACGCCATCATCGCCGTCGCGAAAAACGCCACGCCGTGGCTCATGCTCAGGTTCACCGTCTGATAATGGAGCAGCGGACTCGCCGCCCACACCGTGACGACGCCCGTCAACGCCGCCTCGCGAGACCCGATCCACCGTGTGATCGCGCTCGCCGCCAGCACCAGCGCTGCGAGTGCGAGCGCGAAATGCCCCGATTGCAGGACGATCTGGTAAATGGCGTTATACCCGTCGCGCTCGAGTTCCTCCATGCCGAGCGCCATTCCGGTCGCGACGATCGCGTCGGCGACCAGATAGAATGGCAGCGAAACCAGCCCCCAGCCCGTGCCGTATTTGTTCGGGATTCGCCCCGCGGCCGTGGGCGGCAGACCGAGCGCCGAGATGCGGTGGTCGGGCGCGAGCGTGTCGCATTCCTGGAGGTCGTTGCGAAAATCCCAATCGCCGTCGACCATCGCCGAGCGCAGCCAGAGGTAGTTGAACGTGTTGTCGTAGCCGCGCAGCGCGCTGCGCGCGGGGATCTCGGCCAGTTGCGAGGCGAAAAAAGCCACGCTTATCAACGCGCAGACTCCGATCCATCGCCGGAGGATTCGTTCCGTTCCCGTCGGCGCCGCGCTATTCGACGAACAGGCCATCGCGCATCGGCCGAACGCTGTCGCAACGCTGGGCAATCTCGGGATTGTGGGTCACGAGCACGACTGCCTGGCCGTTCTCCTTCGCCAGGCGCGTGAGCAGGTCGAAGACGAGGTTCGAGTTCTTCACGTCGAGATTTCCCGTGGGCTCGTCGGCCAGGATGATCGCCGGCTGGTTCGCCAGCGCGCGCGCGATCGCGACGCGCTGCTGCTCGCCACCGGAAAGCTGCGTCCCGAGCCGGTGCGTCTTGTCGCCGAGTCCGACCGACGCCAGCAACGCCTGCGCACGGTCAGTCATCTCCGCCGGCGAAAGTTTCCCGAGCTTGCGCATCGGCATCATCACATTCTCCAGCGCGCTGAATTCCTGCATCAGAAAGTGAAACTGGAAAACGAAGCCGATGTGCTCGCAACGCGCCGCCGTGCGTTCGAGGTCGCTGCTGTTGGACATCAACCGCCCGCCGATCCAGATATCGCCCTCCTCCTGCCGGTCGAGCAGGCCGAGCAGGTAAAGCAGCGTCGATTTGCCGCAGCCGGACGGACCGACGATCGCATAGACATTGCCACGATGCGCTTCGAACGAAACGCCGCGCAATACATGCACGCGGCCTTCGTCGTGGCCGAGATGGCGGTGGATGTTATGGCAACGCAAGGCGAGATCGGCGGGCGCGCCGGGCGGGACGGGAGGGTTCACTGCGCCGTCCCCCGAATGACATCGCCCGGCTCCAGTCGCGCGGCGCGGCGGGCGGGCACCAGGCTCGCGATCATCACCATCGTCACCGCCGTCGCGACCGCCGCGACGTAATGCCAGGGCGACCAGGCGACGATGAATGTATCCGCTTTGAAGATACCCGTGATCCGCAACGGCATGAGCGAGACGCCGAAGGTGATCGCGGCGCCGAGCAGGCAGCCGGCCGCGGTTCCGATCGCCAGCACGATCCCCGCCTGCCAGAGGAAAATCCGCGAAATGTCCTCCCGCGTGTAGCCCATCGAGCGCAGGATTGCGATCTCCTTGGTCTTCTCGAGGACGATCATCGCGAGCGTGTTGAACATCGCCAGGCCGGCGATCAGTGTGAACACCGAGACGGTGATCGCCGTCGAGATGCGCAACGCCCGAAAGACCTCCAGCCAGGTTTTTTCGCGGAACTGCCAGGGCCGGACCAGATGCTTCAGGACCTCCGACATGTGGGCCGCATCCTCCGGCGCGCGGTCCTTGTCGATCAGATTCACTTGAATGAACGACGCCCCGGTCGGCCGGCGAAACAGCGAGCGGGCCTCGCTCATGTGCAGATAGAGGCGCGTGCGATCCATGTCGCCGACGCCCGTTTCGAAAATCGCGCTCACCCGGTAGCGCCGCTGCTCGCCGCGCGCCTCGAGCTGGAACGAATCGCCGACCGACAACTGCAGCCGGGTCGCCATCTCGCTGCCGAGGATCGCGCCCGTCTCCGCGCTGCGAAAATCCGCCGGATCGCCCTGCACGATCTGTTTCAACAAATCCGACACCCGCACGTGCGAGTCGAAATCGATGCCATAGGCACGCACCGAATCGCTGCCGAAGGTGCTGCGAATCGTCACCGGCGCGGTCACCACCGCCGAAGTCGCCGAGACGTTGGCGAAACGAGCCAGCGCTGCCCGGATGCGTTCGGGTTCGTCGATGCCCTCAATGAATTTCCGGCCCTCCGTCTGACGAACCACAAACTGCGAGCCGGCGCCGCCCACCGCCATGCTGCGCATCGTGTCCTGGATTCGGTCCTGGATGCGAATGGCGCCGTCGGTGCCGAGCACGGTTCGAATGAAAAAATCCTCGAAACCGCTCGTCGTCGCCTGGGTGACGACGAACAGCCCCACGCCGAGAATGATGCACGACAGGCTCATCGCCATGGCGCGCTTCTTCGCCGTGAGAAAACGATACGCGATGCGCAGATTGGGAGACATGTCCGCGAAAAAACGGCGAGCCTAGTCGGCGGGCGCGGGCACTGCCTTCACCCGGTCGCCGTCGCGGAAAGTGTCGATTTCCTCGACGATCACCTGGTCGCCCGTCTTCAACCCTTCCAAAATTTCGACCGCGGTCAGGCTGACGTAGCCGACCTTCACCGGTTGCAGCCGCACGCGTCCGCCATCGACGACCAGCACGTGATTGCCGAACAGCGCGCGACGCGGGATGATCGTCTCCGACGGCCGCTCCGCCACGACGATCGTGACTTCGCCGGTGAGACCGGGGACGAGTTTCTCCCGCGCGATCTTCACCTCGAGATGGACGACATAGCGCTGCGTCGCCGGATCGGCCGTCGGCAGGATTTTCGTGACGGTCGCCTCGTAATGATCGTCGCCGTAGCCGAGGAACCGCACGCGCGCGTTCTGGCCCACGCGGACGCCCGCGAAATTCTCCTCGCTGACCTTGGCCTCGACGGTCCGGCTGGTGCTGATGATCACGGCGAGCGGCGAACCGCCGCCGATCAAGTCGCCCGGGCGTGCCAGAACTTCGGATACAACGCCGTCGAACGGCGCGCGCACCGTCATCTTCTCGAGCTGGCGGCGCTTCACCTTCAGCGAATTCTCGTAGCTGGCGAGCTGGTGATCGTTGGCGATCTGCTCGAGTTCGAGCTGCTGCTCGATCTGCTTCACCTCGCGGCGGCGACGCTCGAGTTCGAACTGCGGATAATTGCCCGACTGGGCGAGCCGCTCGAAGTTTTCCAGATTCTCCCGGGCGGTCAGCAGCCCGACGCGGGTCGCGGAGCCGATCTCAAGACTCTTCCGTCGCGCGGCGTAGTCGCTCTCGGTCTGCGCGATGTCCAGCTCCAGGTCGGTGGGATCGATCTGCACCAGCACCATGCCCTTCGTCACCGGCAGGCCGGGATCGAGTTCGCTTTCGATCACGCGCCCGCCACCCTCGCTCTTCAGTTCCATTTGATACTCGGCCTTCACCGTGACGCTGCCGGAGACCGCGTTCACCGCCAGCCCGGGGGAGGCGACCGCCACGCGGGCGGTCGGCCGGAGCAGGCCGGCCAGCACGAGGGCTGCCCCGATGAGGACGGCGACAACAAGGAGGATCTTTTTCATCGAAGGTGGGACGGAAGATTGGCGAGCGCGGGATCGGCGAGCAGCGTGGCCACGAAATCGGTCACGCGCATGAGGCATTCTCCACGCACGTTGTAGGTGTCGATCAACGACCCGGCGCGGTTGAACTCGGCCGAGCGCAGGTCGGCCGGCGAGATCGCGCCGCGGGCCGCGTCGGCCTGCGTGCGTTTGAAAACCTCGTCGTTCACGCGCACCTGACGCTGATGCAGTTCGAGGCTGCGGACGGAGAAGCGCAGCTGGCGCAGCTTGGCCCGCGCATTATCGAGCACGGCGGACGACGATTCGGCGAAATTGCGCTCGGCCATGCGCCGCCGGATGAGGGCGTTGCGCTTGATCGCGCGGGTGGCGAAACCGTCGAAGATCGACCACTCCACTCGCACGCCGGCGTAGTAGGCCGTCACCCCGTATTTATCGCCGATGTTCCGCGTGTAGCTCTGCTCGTCCTGGCTCGTGCCGACAATGAGGTTGACCTTCGGCTTCAGTCGCGCGCTCGCGATCTCGTAATTGAGTTTCTCCATCTCGAGCTGGTCGCGCATGATCCGCAACCCGTAGGACCGGTTCTCCTGGTCGCCGGCGAACTCCGCGAGCAGGGCTTCGCACTCCTCGAGCGAGATCGAGATGTCCGGTATCCCGTCGGGGATCTGTTCGTCGGCGAGCGGTTCCCCTCCGTAGAGCTTGGCGAAATTTTTCTTCGACCACTCGTAGTCTTCGACCACGCGGTCGAGCGACAATCGCGCCTGATCCATGCCCAACGTCGGGCCAAACAAGTCCGCTTCCGAGATCTGCCCCTGATCGAACCGTTCCTGCGCCAGCGCCAGCTGCGCCTCGGTCAACTTCACGCTCTCCCGGGTGCGGGCCAGTCCCGCCTTCTTCACGATCAATTGCAGGTAACCGGAGCGGATCTCCGACACCAGCAGCCGATACGCTTCGACCGTCTGCCCCTGCACGACCCGCTGCTGCAATTCGGCGATACGCGAGGTGTTGATCAACGCCCCCCAGTGATACAGCGGCTGGGACAGATTGAGCGAATAGGCCGATTTCTGCGACGTGTAGGGACTGAGCGGATCGCCCCGCCGCTCCTCGTGGTTCACCGGAAAATACGTCAGCGAGCCCGAGACCTGCGGCAGCCGCTGCGCGTCCGTCATCGCCCGCTGGTTCTCCGTCAACGCCTCGTCCATGTTGCGCGCGATCATCCGCGGCGACTGGCGCACCGCCTCCTCGAGCAGCGTTTTCAGCCCCGGAAAATACGTCTCTGGCACCGGCAGCGAGGAGTTCGGCAGGGGTTGCGAACGAAGGAGCGCGGAAAAACAAAACAGGAAGCCGAAGACAAGGCGACGAAGGCGGCGGTGCATCAGTGGGTTGGCGACGTGAGAATTTCCCGCGTCGAATGACAACGCGAGCCGCAATGCAGCAAATTCTGGAGACAAGCGAAAGTCTTTTAGTTCCGTCGAAAACGGCGGCGATGCGGGACGCCCGCCAGCTCCCCACTCGCGCGCGCTGGGCCGTCTTTGGCTTTGCGCTGGCGCCGCGTCCCACCTAAGCCTCCGCCACGACCATGCTCAAGGCCTTCATCACCGGCATCACCGGCCAGGACGGTTCCTATCTCTGCGAACTCCTGCTCGAAAAAGGCTACGAGGTGCACGGCCTCGTCCACCGCCCCGACGCGCTCGGCAACAGCAACATTCGCCATCTCGTCGCGGACACCTCCGTCCTCGGCAAACGCCTTTTCCTGCACAATGGCGCATTCGAAGACGCGACCCACTTGCGCCGCATCATCAGCCGCGCGCGTCCGAACGAGTTCTACCATCTCGCCGGCCAGTCGAGCCCGCGGCTCAGCCTCGAACTGCCCGAGAGTTCGGTCGACAGCATCGGCATGGCCACGTTGCGCCTTCTCGAGATCCTCCGCGACCTGCCCGATCCGCCGAAATTTCTCTACGCGTCGAGCAGCGAAGTCTTCGGCTCTCCCCCGCACGCGCCGCAGGACGAGATGACGCCGGTCAACCCGACCACGCCCTACGGCGCCGCGAAGGCATTCTCCCAGCAGATGGCGCGCATCTACCGTATCGCCTACGGGCTGCAGACCTGCGCGGTGATTCTCTACAACCACGAATCGCCGCGCCGCAGCAGCAATTTCGTGACGATGAAAGTCGCCCGCGCCGCCGCGCGCATCAAACGCGGGCTGCAAAAGGAACTCACGCTCGGCAGCCTCGAAGGCCGGCGCGACTGGGGCTGGGCGCCCGACTATGTCCGCGGCATGTGGCTGATCCTGCAGGAACCGAAGGTCGACGATTTCGTCCTCGCCACCGGCACGTTGCACAGCGTCGCCGACATGGTCGCCTCGGCGTTCGACTGCGTGGGCCTGAACTGGCGCGACCACGTGCGGCACGACGCTGCGCTCGTCACGACGGTCGAGCCGGTGGCTCCGTGCGGCAACCCCGGCAAGGCGCGTCGCATTCTCGGCTGGGAAAACACCGTGCCGTTCAAGGACATGGTCGCACGCCTGGTGGAGTCGGAACTGCAGAAACTCGGCTGAGGCGCCGCACCTTCGCGACGCCGACGCCCGTCTATGAAGAGTCGCGTTTTCACGCTCCTGCTCATGGCGGTTTCGCTTTTTGCCGCTACGGGCTGCCGAACGCCACCGAAGGAGATCGACGGCCGCAAAGTCGTCGGCGTGCGCTGGGTGGACGGAAAACCCGTTTATCTCGTCGAGGACGCAAGCGGCGACGGCGTCACGATGGAAGCCGCCGCCGAGGAAGCGCGCGAAGCGGGGCGCGGCGTGGTGTTCAAACCGCTCGA
Source organism: Verrucomicrobiota bacterium (assembly GCA_023430825.1). Lineage (GTDB taxonomy): Bacteria > Verrucomicrobiota > Verrucomicrobiia > Opitutales > Opitutaceae > Opitutus. The sequence goes on from JAEYYL010000333.1 coordinate 6,594, forward strand.
GTGAGGGTCGGCTCTGCGACCGTCTCGTGCGCGCCAAAGATGTTTGCTCGCGCGTGAACGCATTCTTTGCCGAAGTCTGCCGGACTGCATGATGAACACGTCCTCGTGGAATCCGCTCACGCCCTTCCGCCTGCTCTGGGTGCATCGCGAGCTGCTGCATCAATTCACGCGCCGCACGATCGAGACGCGACACAAGGGCAGTGTGCTGGGCGTGATCTGGACGATCCTCACGCCCCTGCTGTCGCTCGGGCTTTACTCCTTCGTTTTCGGCTACGTGGTCGGCGCGCGCTACAACCAGGTGCCGAACGAGACGAAGTTCGATTATCCGCTGGGGATGTTTCTCGGTCTGGTGTTGTTTCAATTTCTCGGCGAAATCCTCGGCCAATCGCCGGCGACGATCGTCACCCAGCCGAACTTCGTGAAAAAGGTCGTTTTCCCGCTCGAGATCCTGCCCGTCGCGGTGGTCGGCGCTGCCGCGTTCAATGCCGCGATCAGCCTCGGTCTCGCGCTGCTCGGCATCCTCGTCGTCGGTCCCGGATTCGATCCGCACGCGCTCCAACTCCTCCTCATCCTTCCCCCCGTGCTGCTGATCGGCTTGGGGTGCGCCTGGTTCCTGGCGGCGTTCGGCGTGTTCATCCGCGACATCGCCAACGCCATGCCGTTTCTGATCCAGGTGCTCGTTTACACGAGCTTCGTCTTTTTTCCCCTCAGCATGGTCCAGGGCACCGCAGCGTGGTCGATCCTGCGCTTCAATCCCCTGCTACACGCCGTGGAAGCGACGCGGCGCACGGTGCTCTGGCACCAGTCCGCCAATGTGGACAGCCTCCTCTTCCTCTGGCTCACCGGCCTCGTCCTCTGTTACCTCGGCTACGTGTTCTTCGCCAAAACCCGCACCGCATTCGCCGACGTGTTGTAAACGGCACGACGCGCGACGCACGGTCGCGCGCTGCGGGCTTGCGGAGCCCCGCCGTTTTCGGAGCATGGTTCGTTTTCGCCGATGCTCCCCCTCGAAAATTATCCGGACGCGCCCGATCTGTTTCACGCCTACCGTTACTGGCTCTCCTTCCCCTCGGTGCAGCGCAGACCGGGCGGGTGGGAGTTCGAGCACCGCTTCTATCCCGACTACCTCTTCGTGGGCGGCGCCTCCTTCGCGATTCACCGAACCGCGGTAAAATACTGCACCGGGTCGGGCCTGGACATCGGCGCAGGACTCTGGCCGCTGCCCGGTGCGGTAGCCATCGATCTCCAACGCGGCCCCGGGCAGGGGCGTTCGCTCGACGAGTTTCCCGCCGGATCCCAGGACTACGTTTTCAGTTCCCACTGCCTCGAGCACATCGAAGCCTGGCGCGAGGCGCTCGTTGAATGGGTCGCCCGCCTCAAATCCGGCGGCCGCCTTTTCCTTTACCTGCCTCACCCCACCTGCGCCATTTGGCGCCCCGGATCTCCCTTCGTGGGCGATGGTCACAAATGGGCACCCACGCCCGAAATCGTCAAAACCACGCTCGCCGAACTCGGAGGACACACGATCGCCAGCGACGACGGGCCCGACGCCATGGAAAGCTTTTTTGTTTGCGCCGAATTCGGCCTGCCGCCGCGCTCCTCCCTCCCATGACGCCCGAGAGCTATCACTTCGGCACCCGCCTCGCCCGGCGTTGCGACTATTATGCCTTCCCTCGCACGGGCAGCCACTACCTTTGGGCCTGCCTGACCGGCCTCGTCGACCTCGTGTTTTTTCCCAACGAATTCGTCGACCATCCCGAGGCGAAACAACGGGCCGAGGAACTCAATCCCTACGCCTACTACGCCCTCCGGTTGCGCGACGACGGCGTGCCGTATCAACCCGTTTACATCAACGCAGCCCCGCACGGCGTGCACGGCGTGCCCTCGCCCGGCGCATGGCCGACCCTCGTGCTGATCCGCGATCCGCATCCGACCATTTACAGTTATTACCACACGGCCACCGAACGCTGGGGCGCGAAGGTCCCGGATCGCGTGGCCTGGCTGCGCGACGCCTACCGACAGTATCGGGAATTCTACGACGCGGCCCTGACGCTGGTGGAAACGAAACCGGAGCACACGCTGCTCATCCGTTTCGAGGAACTCAAAGCCCATGTCGCGACGCTCGAGCGTCTCGTCGCGTTCATCGGCGTGCAACCCAAGCTGTCCCCCGCGTTCGTGCATTGGTGGACCGACTTCGACCGCATCGCGCAACCCGGACCGCGCACCTTCTATCGCGGGGGCAACAACGCCGCTTGGCGCAAGGACGTCGGCTGGCAGGCCGACCTGGCCGCCGCCGCGCCCGGCGATTTCAGCCGCTACGGCTACTCGGTTTCGCCTTGAACGCCCTCCTCCAGCCCGTCGACGAAACGTGGTTCGAGCCGACCGAGCGATGCTGGTGCGGCAGCCGCGACAACCCGCCCAGCCTCCACTCGCCGCATTACCGCGCCTGCGTCCGCTGCGGCGCGCACTACGCCGAGAAACGGCTGCGCCCCGACAGCATCGAAAAGTTCTACAGCTACGAGGGCTACTGGCGCCAACGCCAGCAAAGCAAACAGCACCCCACCCTCTGGGACCGGCAGGCGCTGCTCGAATCCGACGGACGCGTCCAACGCTGGATCGACTCGATCCAGCATCACACCGGCCCCGCTCCCCGCACCGCCGTCGAAGTCGGCTGCGCAGAGGGAACCCTTCTCCTTCATCTCCGCCAACGCGGTTGGACTGCGATCGGCATCGAGCCGGATGCCCAAACCGCCGCCGCAGTCCAGGCTCGCACCGGCCTCGACATTCGTGCGGGCGCCTTCCCCGCCACCGCCGCACCCGAATGCGACGTCTTCATCGCATGCGACGTTCTCGAACACGTGCCCGATCCCATCGGCTTTCTCCAGGCCGCCCGCCGCGCACTGCGCCCCGGCGGCCTCCTCTTTCTCCAACTCCCGCTCATCGAGAAAGCGCAGCCCGACTTCGGCCCGATGACGGAAAAAGTCTTCGATCCGCAGGAACACGTCTTCATCTACTCGCGCGACGCCGTCGCTACGCTGCTCGAGACCACTGAATTCGAAGTCGTCGAAAATCACGACGCGTGGCGCCGCGCCCACGAATTTGTCATCGCCCGCCGTATCGAACGCCCCACGCGCGCGGTCCGCCACCTCGCGAACCTCCCGCAGATGTTCTCGCGCGAATGGACCGACTTCATCGACGAACTCAACGCCTTCGCCGCCCCCCTCGGCCTGCGCCAGTTCACCAACTGGTCGAAGCTCTGGGAATATCCCTGGCTGTGGCACCACGGGCTCTCCGCCCTCGACTGGCGCGGTCGCACGCTCGTCGACCTCGGCTCCGAACAATCCCCGTTCCCCTGGTGGCTCGCGACCAAGGGCGCCCGCGTCACCCTCATCGAAACGCGTCGCGACTGGATCGGCCAATGGGAAGCCGTGCGCGCCGCGCTCGGCAGCGTCAACGTCGACTGGCAGATCGTCGACTCATGTCGCCTCCCTCTGGCCGACCGGAGTTGCGATGTCGTCACGAGTTTCTCCGTCATCGAACACCAGGACGACAAACCGCTCGCCATCGGCGAGGTCGGCCGCGTGCTGAAACCCGGCGGACTCTTCGGCATATCGTTCGACATCTGCGAACCGGCACTCGGCATGACGTTCCCCGAATGGAACGGCCGGGCCCTGACGATGGAGGACTTCGAACGCGAAATCTGGCACCATCCCGCCTTTCGCTCGCGCGAGCCGCTCGCATGGAACCACGAGGATATCGCGCCCTTCCTGCGCTGGCACCGCCAGACCGCGGCGCATCATAACTACGTCACCGGCGCGGCGATCCTACAGAAGCAGCCGCGACTCGCGGACCGGGTGCGCGGCTGGTTCGCATGAACATCCTCGTCTCCAAGCCCGACGCGCTCGGCGACCAGGTGCTCACCGCCGGCTTCGTGCAAGGACTTCGCCGCCGCTGGCCGGACGCGCGCATCGTCTGGCACGTGCGCACCGGCATGGAAGTGATCGCGTCGCTGCTCGACGACGCCGTCGTTTTCCCGCCCGACCTTGCCGCGGAACCCGCCGCCGAAGCCGCCCGCTTGTGGCGGGAAACGAGCGCACCGATCGTCGTCGTGCCGTATCCGGTTCACCCCTACACCGACTGGGCGCCGGAGCTCGAGGCCCGCTACGCCTGGTGGGGAAATTTCATCGCCGCCTCCCCCTGGGATCTCGCGCTTGCACCGGTGGTGAACCGCACCGGGCTCAGCGATTTCACGATCACCGCATCGAACGCCCCGCAGCGCCTCGGCTTCTCCGTCAACGGCGCCTGCCAGCCGATGATCGAAGCCGCCTTCACGCATCTCCCCCAGAAAAAGGCGGACGTCACCGGCGAAGTGCCTTCCTCGCTGCAAGAGCCGGAATGGACCCAGCACGCCCGCCTGCTCCTCGCCGCGACTGGCGAAAAGCTCCTCCCGCCGGCGCTGCACGTTTCCCCGCAGGCGGACGCCGACGCCCAGGCGCTCCTCGGCGACGGTGCGTCGCGTCTCGTGCTGATCGCTCCCGGCGTGGGCGCCAATCGCCAGCGCGCGTGGGCGATGACGCGTTTCATGGAGCTGGCGAATGCGCTCGCCGCGAACGGCCGCGACGTGCGCTGGATCGAAGGGCCACACGACGCACCTTATTTTGATGCGACCCCCGAAACCGCATCGCTGCGCCGCATCCGCATCGACGCCGCGCGGCTCGATCTGCTCGTCGCCGTCCTGCGACGCGCCTCGCTGCTCGTCTGCAACGACACGGCCTACGTTCATCTCGCCGCCGCGCTCGATACGCCGACGGTCGCGATCTTCGGCGCCGGACAGAAAGACCGTTTCGTCCCGCGCTTCGGACGTGTGCGCGTCGTCCAGGGCGATCCGGTCTGCCGCGGCTGTCAGTGGCAATGCGCGTTCGACCGACACCTCTGCGTGCAGGATATCCCGTTCATCGCCGTGCGCGACGCCGCCCTCGCCCAACTCGCCGAATCGCGCGCCGTCCACGAACGCCTTGTCCTTCCGTTGCCCTTCGACCCGCCTTCGCCCGATTCCTTCCACGCTCTCGAACGCGTGCGCGATTGGTATCAGGAGGAACTCGATCGCATCCGGTGGGACGGCTGGGCGCGGCTTCAAATCATCAACGACGTCCTCCAGCGGCTCGCCGCCCGCGACCAACGCATCGCCGATCTCGAAGCCATGGCTCGCCGCATGAGCGGCGGGACCGACGCTGCGCCGGCCGGAGATCCCTGCGCTCACGCGCAGAGCCACGAAAATCCCCCCGCGCCGCCGCCTCCGCTGCCGAAACTCTCCATCATCATTCCGATGGGCCGTCCCGAACGCGCGGACGGCACCCTGCTCTCGCTCGCGCGTCAGACGCTGCGTCCGGCACAATGGGAAGTGGTCACCGTCGGCGTGGGCGCATCGCAGTTGCTGGCGAAATACCCGCAGCTTCCACTCGTGCCCGTCGACCTCGCGCACAACGTCCTTCCGCCCCGCACGCGGGCCGAAGGCGTCGCTCGCGCGACGGGCGAATGGTATTTGTTCGTCGACGACGACGTGCAGCTTGCGACCGATTTTTTCGAGATGCTCGCGCGGATTCTCGCGGTGCCGCCCACGCCCGAAACACCGCCTTCCCACCCGATCGGCGCGGTCGGCGTGCGCCTCCCCGGCGGCCGCGGGAGTTACTTCGAACATCTGACCGACATCTCGAACTTCTGGTCGCAGCAATCGCCGATTCGCGCCGTGCCGCACACCGTGTGGTTCCTTTACAGCGCCGCGATCGTGGTCCGCGCGAAAGCGTATCACGAGTCCGGCGGCTTCAACGTCGAACTGCCGAACGGCGAGGACGTCGATCTCACGCAACGCATCAAGGCCGCCGGCTACATTCTCGCCTACGAGCCGTCACTCGTAGCGTATCATCATCACGGCCGCGATTCGCTCTTTCGCATGTGGCGCTACTTCTGGCGCAACGGCAACGCCGCGCGCTACTTCTTCGCGCAGCTCGGCGGCGTCTGCTGCTACAGCGTTCGCACGGTGCTCACGCGTGCCTGGGGTGACGTGCAGATGAACCGCAACTTCCAGAAGACGCAGGGCGTCAGGCTCGGGCTGCGCCTGCCTTGGATCGCGCTCAATTACCTCATCGTCGAGTCATCGCTCGAATGGCACTGGCAGGACTACATTCGCCGCGAAAAACGCTACCGCGACCTGCCCGCGCACACGATCAGCGATCGCAACACGGTGAAAGCCTTCACCGCCTTCGACGAAGGCCGCAAGCTCGCCGGCCTCGCCCGCTACATTCTCGCGATGATGCAGAACCTGACCGCCCCGGTGCGGCGATGAAAACAGCCATATCACACAAATGGGCCCAGATGAATTCCTCCCGCTAGAGCTGAGCGAACCGCCCATCTCCGCCTCTTACCGCTCTTTAGTTTTTTAAAAAAACAGCTTCGCTGGACGCGCATCGTCCGCTGATCATCTGTGTCTATCTGTGTAATCTGTGGCCTCAACTCCGATACGAGAACCGGCATCGCCTCTCATAACTAAAGCCACAGATCACACAGATGGACACAGATGAATATCTGCATCGGGAACTGAGCGAGGAGATCGTCGGATCGGCGATGACCGTGCTCAACAAGCTCCGGCCCGGTCTGAAAGAGAAAGCCTACGAGAACGCACTGGTTATCGAGCTGCGGAAACGCGGACACCAGATCGAACAACAGCGGGCATACGATGTTATCTACGATGGGATCGTTGTGGACACCCTTATTCCGGACCTGATCGTCGACAATAAAATCATCGTAGATCCGAAATGTGTCACAGAATTCACCGAGACCCACTATGCCCAGATGCTCGGTTATCTCGCGATCACGGGTCTGCGGCTCGCACTGCTCTTCAATTTCAAGGAAGCCAAACTTCGCTGGAAACGCATCGTCCGCTGATCATCTGTGCCCATCTGTGCAATCTGTGGCCAGAACTCCGACCCGAGAAACCGCATCACCCTCAGCCTAATAGCGACCGCCACAGATCACACAGATGGGCACAGCTGAATACCTCCACCCAGAGCTGAGCGAATCACCCGCCTCCGCGTCTTGCCGCTCTGCAATTCCAAAGAGGCCAGGCTCCGCTGGAAATGCTGTGCAATCAGTGGCCATCGATCGCCCATGAGAATCGGCATCGGCCTCAACCTCCTCCAGCCGGACACCGGCGGCGCCGGTAACTACGTGCTCACGCTGCTGCGGCACTGGCCGCAATTCGCCCCGGAGCACCCGCTGGTGCTGTTCACGTTCGCGCACAACGAATCCATGCTCGCGACCCTGCCGCCCGCGTGTCGCCGCCAGGAATATCGCCTCCAAGTGCAGGAAGACGTTTCCGCTCACCTCGACAAAATCGACGTTTACTTCTGCCCGTTCAGCTCCCTATGGCCGCGCCCGCTGCCGTTGCCGACCGCGCTCACCTTCCACGACATGCAGGAGCGGTTCTTTCCCCAGTTCTTCACGCGCGAACAACTCGCCGAACGCTTCTACCACTACGATGGCTCGCTCCGCCTGTCCGATGCGGTGCTGACGGTCTCGGACTTCACCCGCCAATCCTGCATCGACATCACCCACACCACCGGCCGAAAAATCCGGCGCGTCTATCACGCCCCGGACGAACTGCCCCCGCCGCGCCCACCCGAAGGTTGGGACTCCACCGGTTGGGACAAATTCGTCTTTTATCCGGCGAATCTCTGGGACCACAAAAACCACCAGAACCTCCTCCGCGCACTCGCCCAACTGCGCAACGAGTCCGTCACCGTCCGCTGCGTGTTCACCGGCAGCCTGCTCGGGCGCGACGCCGCGTGGCAGGCCATGATCGCCGAAACCGGCACGGGCGACCTGGTGCGGCATCTCGGCCGCCGCTCCCGCGCCGAAGTGTCGTGGCTTTTTCATTCCGCGCGCGCCCTGGTGTTTCCCTCGCTGTTCGAAGGTTTCGGCATTCCGGTGATCGAAGCCATGCAGGCGGGCTGCCCCGTCGCCTGCTCCGGCACCACCGGCCTGCCGGAAACCGCCGGCCGCGACGCGCTCTTTTTCGACCCCGAACGGGTCGACGACCTCGCCGCGGCCATCCGGCGGATCTGGACCGACGACACCCTGCGCGCCGCGCTGGCCGAGCGCGGGCGAACCCGCGCGGCGTCGTTCACCGCCGAGCGGCTCGTGCGCGGTCATGTCGCCGCGTTCGAACTCGCGCGCCGACGCTACCGCCCGTGGAAGCACTGGTATCGCACGCGCTTTCTCCAACCGCGCCTGGAGCTTCGGCGCGACGAATTGCTACCCCGCGAACAACGCGCCGCTCAGCGATTGCTGCAACGGGTGAGTGTCCTCTAGAGTCCTTGAATGGCGAAACGGGTTGCGGACAGGTCAAGTTTTCCCAAATCAAATTCTCAGCCACAGATGACGCAGATAAACACAGATACTGAGCCGTCATTATCTGTGCTCATTTGTGTTATCTGTGGCTCCAAAAGGTCTGAGGCCGCGCCTCATTAGTATTTTAATCCGATGCCCTCGCCGATTTCAACGCGGACCAAAAACGCCGTCCTTCCCTGGCTCGCTGCGTGAGCAACGAGATGTTTGTGCCCTGCGTTGTCGCTTTCCCTGCGCTCACGCGCAGAGCCACGGCTGATGCCGCCCGCTGATCCCATGTCCGAGTTCCGAGCCGATTTCACGATTATCATGCCCACGCGCAATCACGCGCGCTGGATCGAGCAGGCCGTGCGCAGCGTTCTCGACCAGGATTTCCCCGGACGCGTGGAACTGATTGTCTTCGATGCCCTGTCCGACGACGGCACCGCCGACATTCTCGCGCGTTACCATGACCGCATTTCCTGGCGCCGCGCATCGGATCGCGGACAGGTGGATGCGATCAACCGCGGCCTGGCGGAAGCGCGGGGCGAAATCGTCGCGTGGCTGAACTCCGACGATCTCTACCTCCCCGGCGCGCTGCATCGCGTCCACGCCGCTTTCACTGCCGATCCGGCGCTCGATTTCGTTTACGGCGACGTGCTCGAAATCAACGAAGACGGTCGCATCCTCACGCCGAATCCGTTCACCGAAGACTGCGACGCCGAGCGCTATTTCTGCTCCCACAATTTCATCTGCCAGCCGACGATGTTCATGCGCCGCCACGTTTCCGCGCGCGTGGGCGCGCTGCGCGAAGACCTGCGCTGGTTCATGGACTACGAGTGGTTCACGCGCTTCTTCAAGCAAGGCCTGCGCGGCCTGCGTTTGAAGCATTTCCTCGCGGCAAACCGCGACCACCCGGCGACGAAAACCAACTCCGGCGGACTGGCCCGCTGGCGCGAAGCGATGCGCGTGTTCGCCGCTAATCCCGGCCCCTTTTTTCCGCTGCGCCCTGCCGCCACGCTCTACTCCCTCGAATACGTCATCAAATCGCTCAACGCCGCCGGCTGGGCTGCGCCACCCGAACTCCCGCCCGAGCGGCGAAACCTGCGCCAACGCACGGTCGACCGGCTCAACGCCTGGCTCGTGCACCTCATGAAAGCGCGCTCCTTCGACGACATCGTGCAACGCTACGGGACCGACATCGCCCCGCGCGGTTCGAACGTCGCGGACCTCTGGGCTCACTCCGACGTGGCTCGCTCCGTGAGGAGCGGGATTCTTCCGCCTGCCGATTCCGCCCCCGTCCCTGCAAACCCTCCCTCCGCTTCAGCGGAAATCTCATCCCTGCGCTCACGCGCAGAGCCACTTTCTCCCTCTTCCATGTCCGTCCCGCCTCTCGTCCCGCTCGAACCCGAACTCACCTCGGCCTATCCTAATCTGGTGCACCAGATGCACGATGCCCTCCGGCAGTTCATGTTTCCCCGACTGCCGGCGACGCCCGGCCGCGTCGAACTGATGGCGAAGCTCCTCGGCACGGGCATTCCCGAGGCGATGTATGTGCTCGCCGAGTTGCACGAAGCGATGAGTGACGACGGCGACGTGTGCGAATTCGGCGTGGCTCAGGGCGCGACCTCCGCGCTCCTTGCGAACGAAATCCGCGCGACCACCAAAACGCTCTGGCTCTACGACTCGTTCGCGGGCCTGCCGAAACCCTCCGCACAGGATCAGTTGAAGGACGACATTTTCCGCCTCGGCAGCATGGAGCGTTACGAGGGCGAGATGCGCTGCGACTCACGCGAAGTCGAGCAACGCCTGGCCGCCATCGGTTATCCTGCCGATCGTTACCGCATCAGGCCGGGTTGGGTGCAGGACACCTTGCGCGAGGACAATGGCCCGCGCTCCGTGTGTTTTGCCTACGTGGATTTCGATTTCTACGAACCGATCCGCTACACGCTCGAATACCTCAATCGCCACCTCACGCCCAACGGCCGCATTGTCGTCGACGACTACGACTTCTTCTCCACCGGCGCCAAAACCGCCGTCGACGAGTTCGTCGCCACCCACCCGAACTACGAATTCCTGAAACCCGAAGCATGGGCCGGCGCGTTTTGTTCACTGCGCCGGAAAAAATAGCGCGCCAATCCGGCTTTCAACCCGGCTGCACCACGAACTCGTGGAGTTCTCGGGAACGTGCTTTGAACCAGTTGACTTCCGCCTCCGATTTGCCGGCGATCTCGCTCGCCGACCAAAGTCGGCGGTAAAGATTGCCTTCGGCGGTTACCGTTTCCCAAGTTTCACTCAGTGCGGCATGCATGCTGTCGAAGACGGCACTGAACTTCGAACGAGTATCGGCCTCGATAACCGGGCGCCACAACCCTTGATGGAGGCCGTAACCAAACCAAAAGACCTCCTGATGCCAGTAGTAACCAAGCCATGACTTGCGCCCCAGTTCCCGTCCCGCAATCCATTGCACCCCCGTCGTCGCTTTTCCCATCTGCGCTTCGTGATACGCCCGGAGTTCGTGCAATGCCCGCAGCCAACGCTGCTCCCTTGCTAAGAACTCCGCAATCAACTCGGCGTCTGTCATCACTCGGAAAGGGTGGCAACGTCCACAACGCTAGCCAAGGGGAAAGCCGCCACAATCAACTCCTCAGCAGCGACCCACGACATCGAACGCGGCCGGTGGGTGTCCCGCTGTCTTGAGCGCCCACATTCGCTCATACGCTGTCTCCAAGTCATGGACAAACGCCTCGATTCGGAACAATGGCTGGCCATGTTTTGCTTCCCTTATCCTGCCCGAAAGTCGGGCCGTTTCTTCGAAATTTTGTCCGTAAGCCACCGCACGCTCCTCATATTCGGCGAGTGATTCGCAAACGAGTTCCTTGAAGCCCAGACCATGCAACATCGTAGTCGCAATCCGGGAAGCAAACCGCTCGCCCTTCACGGTCAACAAAGGCACGTCCGACCACAGCGCATCCAGCGCCGTCGTCGACGCACTCAGCGAGCCAACCGTATCGAGAAACAGTCCGGCATGGCAATGCCGCGCCAGGTGCACGGATTTGTCTCGCACCCGCCGGGCAAACACCAACCGCTCCGGCACCACGCCCAACCGCTTCGCGCGCGTGCGAAAGTTATCCACTAATTCCGCCCGGGCCCACGGATCGGACAGCCACAGACACGAATCGCTGACGCGTGTGAGTATCCGCATCCAGCAATCGAAGGTTTCCGGCCGGATCTTCTGGGGATTGTTGAAGGCGCAGAAAACGAACCCCGTTTCCGGCAACCCACACTCGGCCCGGCTCGGCGCCTCCGCGGCAATAGGAGGCCTATCCGCACAATGATAAACGTGAGGCAGCCGCACGATCCGTTCCCGATACAACACCTCCTCGCCAACGGGCACCACGACAGCATCGGCAATCAGGTAATCGACGAACGACAGTCCAAGGCCCCCGGCGTGACCCAGCCAAAACACCTGGATCGGCGCGGGCCGCAGCGCCAGAATCGGGGGGCTCGAGCAGTCCATGTAGCCGTCCAAGTCGATGAGGATGTCGATCCCAGCCGCACGAATGACCTCCGCTGATTCTGCGGCGGATTTTTTTCCCAGCACATGGTAATGGTCGAAGCTCTGCTTAATTTCAGCCGTGTAATCGGGATGATCCGGGCGAAACGCCGTGGAGAAACCATGCACCTCGAATCGGTCGCGACGATGATGGCGGAAAAGGGAGCGGGTGACATGGCCCACCGGATGGTCGCGAAAATTGGGTGAGAGGTATCCGATTCGTATCCGATCGTTGGTTACAGCCGCAGGCCGTGACGGCGGTCGATCCAACCGCTGCTGCCGCGCTGCATTGGTGAATAAGTCGTCGAGCCTCGACGTGAGGAGGCCGTATATCTCGGTTCCCAGCGGATCGAAGATATCCGAATAAGCGACATTCGCGAGCGAGCGCCAGTCATGAGAGACCTGAACGGTGCGGGGCAGATGCGCGAGCAGCGCGCCGACATGAAGCTCCGCCGATTCGAAATCCCCCTGTTTGCGAGCATCGCCCAAAATCGCGACTCTTGCACCCAGATGCTCCGGCGCCAGTTCGAGAACTCGTTCGAAACATTTTCTCGCCTCGTGCGCCGCACCGGTCCGGCTCAGCGCTGCGCCCAATCCGAACCAGCCGTTGGTGTAGTTCGGCGCCAACTCCACCGCCTTTCGATAGTGCGGCAGGGCCGCTTGCGGCCCCTCAAGCTGCAGCAACGCATTGCCGAGACTCGCGTGCGACTGATGGCGACGAGGTGTCCGCGCGATCGCTTCCTCGAACAAGCGCCGGGCGTCCGGCCACCGGCCAAGACTGCTGAAGGCGCAACCCAGATTATGCCTGGCATTCTCGGCTCGGGGGTCGAGTTCCAAAACCCGGGTAAAACATGCGGTCGCGGCGGTGGCATCTCCCTGTGCCAGCCTCAATTCTCCCATCGCCTGCAATGCGGCAACGTTGTTCGGTGCTGACGCAACAATCAGAGTGAGGGATGCCAACGCCTCATCCATCCGCCCCAACTGGCGCAATCCGTAGGCCCGCAGCACCCGCACGTCCACGTTGTCCGGCTGCAGCGCGATGGCCGACTCATAGGCGGCCACCGCGGCGGCGTGCTGACCCGACGCCATGAGCGCATTCCCCAGGTTCCGGTGGAGATAAGCGCGGCTGCGGTCCAGCTCAATGGCGCGACGATACAATGCGATGGCCTCAGCGGTCCTGCCCCTCGCTTTCCAGATGACTGCCAAATTCCCAATCGCCCCGATATGTGTCGGAACTTTCTCCAAAACCGACATATACCCGATCTCCGCCACTGAGAGGTCCCCGGCGGTATGGGACTGGTGCGCGCGTTGGAACTCCTCCAGCGCCGATGCAACAACTTCCGGGTTTGCTTGCGGCGTATGGTGCTTCATCAATCCATCAAACCAGCATCAACTCCTCGACGGGTTTCGCGCCCAACCGGGCCAACGGCGCGAAATCCGGCCAGCGGCGTAACCCCCAAAAAAACC